>DASTLT010000041.1:0-26811 GCA_035714625.1 Pseudonocardiaceae bacterium
GGCCGGCTGGCGGTGCGGCTGCTCGCGTTGGGTGCGGATGAGCAGCTCGCGGGCCCGGGCTAGCAGCTCGTCGGCGGGACAGGCGGGCACCCGGCCCAGCGCCGTGGCCAGGAACGCATCGGTGAGCAGCCCCTCGCCGGATGGGCCGGCCAGCAGGATACCGGTCAGCGTGTGCGTACTGTTGGCAGTCACCGGCCACCCCCTCCCGCGATCTTGCGGCACTGCTGCCAGAGCCGACGCTCCGCCGCCAGGATTCGAACCTGGACCATCGGAACCAAAATCCGAGGTGCTGCCTTTACACCACGGCGGACGAGCGAGCGCGAACTCGCGAGTTTATGGTGACATGAGTAGTTATCGGCGAGTCGGCTCGGGTGCACGAGTACGTCACACTTGTGGGTGTACGGCCGCGAGCACCCGGTTGCCGCCGGCCTCCTTGGCCCGATACATCGCCGCGTCGGCGGCCCGCAGCATGCCGGGCGCGTCAACCGCCGCACCTGCCCGCACCGCCGCCACCCCCGCGGACAGGGTGACCCCGAACCCGCGCCCGGGGGGCAGCGCGGCCACCGCGTCCACCAGCCGCTGCACCGCGGCCAGCGCCTCGGCCGTCCTCGTCCTGGGCATCACGATGACGAACTCGTCACCGCCGTAGCGCGCGACCAGATCCTCGGTGCGCACCGCGGCGGCCATCACCCCAGCCACCGCCCGCAACGCCTCGTCGCCCTCGGCGTGCGAGCCTGCGTCGTTGACCTGCTTGAGGCCGTCGAGATCCAGCAGCGCGACCGCCACGTCGAAAGCGGCCCCCTCCGGGCGCAGCAGGGCGTCGAGTGTCTCCTGCATCGCCCGCCGGTTGGCCAGCCCGGTGAGCGGGTCCTGGTTGGCCTGGGCACACAGCCGGCCGTGCTCACGCCGCAGCCGCTCGTTCGCCAACCGCGACACCAGCGCCTCCGCCCGGGCCCGGCGCAGCGCCCACAGCTCGGACTCCACCTCGGCCAGGTAGTCCCGCAGCGGATCAGCCGGGCCGCCGTCGGGGTCCAGCCCGACCCGCAACGCGGCGATCTCGCGCACCGTGGCCAGTTGCAACTGCCGCTCGACGTCCCGATCCGGCGTGATGCTCGCCACGTTACGCAGGACGTCCAGCGCTGCCGGGAGGTCGCCGATGCGCTCCAGCAGCCGGGCCAGGGCGATGCCGGCGACCAGCTTGCGGTCGCTGCGGTTGAGCCGGGGCAGCAGTGCCTGCAGCGCAGCGCGGTGGCCGGGTGCCACGTCCAGCGGGCTGTGCGGGCCCGCCGTCGCGACGGCATGCAGCGCCAGCGCGCCGTGCAGCTCGCTGACGTACTCCTCGCTAAGCAGCAGCTCGTTCTCGGTGCTCGCGGCCCAGTTCTGCAGGCCGCAGGCGGCCCATCCGGCGGCGGCGCAGTAGCGCTCGGCGGCCCGTTCGGGCACCGCGACGCGTTCCCGGCCCAGCACCCGCACCACCGTTGCGTGCACCCGGTTCGAGATGCTGATCAGGACATGCCGGGGCTGCCCGAACGCGGTGAGGTCGGTGTGCGCGTCAGCCAGCAACGGCTCGGCAAAGTCCTCCAAGCCCAGGTGCACCAGCAGGGTACCCACGTCACTGAGCGCCAGGCCCCGCTCGTAGCACGAGGCGGAGTCGTCCAGCGCGACCAGGGCGCTCGCCACGGCACCCAGTGCGGCGTCCGGCCGGCCCAGACCGAGGGCGATCTGCCCGCGCAGCGCGTGCGCACCGGCAATGAAGTCGACCAGGTCGTGGTGGCTGGCGTGGTCGAGTAGTTGGTTGAGCAACGGGTCGACCGGGTGGGCCGGATCCCCGGCCAACTCGCGCACCAGCACGCCGACCCGCAACAGCCGGGCGTACCTGCGGGGGTCCAGCCCGGCGGCCCGGCCGTGGGCCAGCAGCGGGGCAACTCCGGCCAGCGCGGCTTGGCGCAGTGCCGGGTCCCCGTCCTGGGCCTGATCCAGCAGCCGCCAGGCCTGCTCCTGTATCCCGTGCTCGGTCATCGACCGGCTCACTCGCGCGCCATCCCCTCGTTGCCCCGACGCGACCCTGCGGCGTAGACCTGCGATGTGAAACGGCATGGAGGTCGGGGGCGCCGCGCGCCCCGCCTGATCCCGCCACGAAGTCGTCGCCCCGGGCGGCGCGACCGGCCACCGGACGCCGCGCGCCCCCTGCACTCATCCTGGCGGCAGGCGCCGGGCCGGCTCTACTACCGATCCGGCGATGCCTGCAGACCCGCCCAGCTATCACCCGACCTGGGCGTGCGGTGGCTGGCAGCGGTAACCTACGCTAGCGTAACCTACGGTTCCGTAGGTCATCTCCCTGGCCGTTACCCACGGCACCGCCGCAGGCACGAGGATGGGGACGACACTGCGCCCGGGCCGGAGTGACCCCGCGCCCCTGACGCCACGAGGAGCACAATTCGATGACGCTGACCGCCGACGGCCCCGCCCCGCGCACGGACCCTGAGCCGGTTATCACCGGCCAGCGCACCCTGGGTCCGCACCTGCTCGTCTACATCTTCGTACTCGCCCCCACGCTGGCGCTGATGGTTGCGGTACCGGTGGCCTGGGGGTGGGGCCTGGGCTGGGTGGACGTGGTGTTGTTCGTGGTGACCTACTTCGTCAGCCTCATCGGGATCACCGTGGGGTACCACCGGCATTTCACGCACGGCTCGTTCAAGGCCAAAAGGTGGTTGCGGGTCGGCCTGGCCGTGCTGGGCAGCACCGCGATGCAGGGGCCGCTGCTGCACTGGGTGGCCGACCACCGCCGCCACCATGCCTACGCCGACAAAGAGGGTGACCCGCATTCGCCGTGGCTTTTCGGCACCTCCCCGATCGCGGTGGCCAAGGGCTTCTGGCACTCCCACATGGGGTGGCTGTTCAACCGCGACCTGACCAACCCGCGCCGGTTCGTCCCCGATCTGATGGCCGACCGGACACTGGTCCGGGTCAGCAAGCTGTTCTGGCTCTGGACCACGCTGTGGCTGGTGCTGCCCGGGATCATCGGCGGGCTGGTGACCTGGTCCTGGTGGGGTCTGGCCACCGGGCTGTTCTGGGCCGGGCTGGTACGGGTGTCCTTCCTGCACCACGTCACCTGGGCGATCAACTCGGTCTGCCACATGGTCGGCGCCCGCCCGTTCGCCTCCCGGGACAGGTCGGCGAATTTCTGGCCGATGGCGATCCTGTCCGGTGGGGAGTCCTGGCACAACCTGCACCACGCCGACCCGACCTCGGCCCGGCACGGCGTGCTCCGCGGGCAGATCGACATCTCGGCCCGGGTGATCTGGCTGTTCGAGAAGCTCGGCTGGGCATGGAACGTGCGCTGGCCGACCCCGCAGCGCCTCGCCAAGCTGACCGGCCGCGGCTGACCTGGCACCGTCAGGTTGACCCGGCACCGCCGGGGGCAGTCCTGCTCCCAGCCGGTGATCCCCGCGCCCCACAGCAGCCCGACCAGCAGGCGCTCGGCGTGCGAGGCGGCCCGGTCGGCCGCGACGGTGAGCGGACACCCCTGCGATGCCACCGCGTGCACGAGCAGCCGACACGGCGTACACCGGGGACGGGCCCGCCGGGATGAAAGCCCGACCCGGGGCATGGGTGACGGACCCGCCCGAGGCAGGGGGAGGGCTAGGGTCGGGCGGATGGTAGCCCGGCGTAAACCCGTCCCCACCGTCGGAGCGCCGAGTACCCAGCACCCGGCCCGGGTTCGGATGAGCGGCAAGGAGCGCCGGGAGCAGTTGCTGGACGTCGGGCGGGCGGTGTTCGCGCAGAAGGGGTTTGACGCCGCGTCGATCGAGGAAGTGGCGCACCGCGCGGGCGTGAGCAAGCCGGTGGTCTACGAGCACTTCGGCGGCAAGGAGGGGCTCTACGCCGCCGTGGTGGACCGGGAGATGCGTCAGTTGCTCCAGACGATCACCTCGGCGTTGTCCGCAGGTCACCCGCGGGACCTGCTCGAGCAGGCGGCACTGAGCCTGCTCGGTTATATCCAGGACTCCTCCGCCGGCTTCCGGATTCTGGTCCGGGACTCCCCGGTAGCCAGCGCGTCCGGAACGTTCTCCAGCCTGCTGGGTGACATCGCCAGCCAGGTAGAGCACATCCTCGGCCGGGAGTTCGCCCTCCGCGGCTATGACACCAAGCTCGCCGGCCTGTTCAGCCAGTCACTGGTCGGCATGGTGGCCCTGACCGGGCAGTGGTGGCTGGAAGAGCGCGAGCCGGCCAAGGAGGAGGTCGCGGCGCACCTGGTCAACCTGGCCTGGAACGGGCTGTCGCACCTGGAGCACAATCCCCGGTTGCGTACCACGTGAGACCACGGGACGGCTGATGGGGGACAGCCAGGGAGAACGGGGGCTGTGCTGTGGTTACAGGGCGCACGAGTGGGTGATCAGCGCCCTAATCCGATCGGTCCCACTTGTGCGCCCAAGCTGCCTCGTCACCCTCCGCTAGCGGAGGGGTTCAGGCGCAGCCTCCGTTGCTTCCTTCCCCCCCTCGGCTACCCCGGACGGGGGATGCGGTCGCCGCGTAATGGGGCCTAGAACCCCCGGGCGCACCGCTGCTAAACTCGATCATCTCAGTTCTGCTCCTTGATCGGGACCGGGATTGAGACTGGCTGGGGTCGGTGTCGCGAGCATCGGCCCCAGCTTCTGTCGGCGGGTTGATCCGCCATCTGGGTGATCGTCTCGGTGCGGGCTACCTCCTTCGGGTTACACAGCCTCCTGCTCCGCCGAGTTGGCGGAGTCGGCTGCTGACGCCATCTCCTCGATCAGCTCGTCGAGGAAGTCGACGCTCTCCTCCTCTGACAAGGCCAGCTCCTCCAACTGGACGAACCTGTCCAGATACCGTGCGATCAGGTCGGTGTCGTCACGGATGGTGATCTGGTTGATGCTCTCCAGGTGCACCAGGTCGTCCAGGCTGGGGTCGGCGAACTCAAGCAGGATGAAGTTGCCAGCCATCCCCGGGTGGGCCCCTCGGCTGAACGGGATGATCTGGATGTTGATGTACGGCTCAGCCGCGAACTCCTTGAGCCGCTCCAACTGGTGACCCATCACTTGCGCCCCACCGACATGGCGTCGTAGGGCCGCCTCATCCAGCACGTAGAGCATCTCCGGGGGACTCTCCCGGTCGAGCACCTCCTGCCGGTGCTGCCGGACGGCCCACGCCTTATCCACTCGATCGGCACCGAGCCTGGCTACTCCCGCAAGGAGGGCTCGACCATACTCTTCGGTTTGGAGCAAGCCGGGGATAACGACGGGGTCGTACTGACGGATGACGGAGGCCGAAGCCTCGTACGCCAAGTACTCCTTGAAGCCCGGTTTGAGCAGGTCAGCATACTGATCGTAGAAGGATGCCCCGCGGGCCGACCTGGCGAGCTCAAGTAGCCCGTTAATCCGGCCCTTGTCTTTCACGCCGTAGTGGTTCAGGAGTGCTCTCAGGTCGTTGGTCGAGATGCTCACATCCCCCCTCTCGATGCGGATGATCTTGGAAGGCGACCAGTCCATAGCTCGTGCCACATCGGTCTGCTTCAGTCCGACGGCGTCGCGTGCCCTCCTGAGCTCCATGCGGAGCCGGCGGCGCTGCACGGTCGGGTCTTGAGCTGCCGTCATCCCCTCGTCTTCCTCACGGTTCACACCTCTCGTTGTGCTCACTGGCTGTGCTCACTGCCCTTTCGCTTCCTGTCTGATGACACACTAGCACTCTGCTAGCTGGCATCAAGCTAGCAGGCAGTTCGCAGCCGGCGTAGAGCGAGTAGCCTGAACGCCTTGTTGCACCCCTCTAACCCGGGTTGAGCTGCAGGGATGGCGAGCAAACCGGCTACCAGCCACTAGTCACTCTGCCATCTCGCACATTGAAGGCAAGCTTTCTGCGGGATGTCGGAGAGCCAGAAGGCCGTGTGATGCAGGTCACCGCTGCGGAGGGGCCGCGGTCTCGCCGGGGGTACCTCTGAGGAGCGAGCCAGGCGGCGCCCTACTGAATCGATTCACAACGGTGACTAGTTTATAATGTATCCGTCACACTGTGTCCCTCGCTGGGGCCTGAAGGCGCGGCTCCAGTCGTCTGACGAGTACGTCTCCTGTCGGGGGTGCCACTCGCCGCATCTTCCAGACGAGCAGCGCATGGCTGGACTTCCATGCTGGAGTCATCGACAGCGAGAGACGTGTCGTCTTGCAGGAGAAGGAGTACGGGATGGTCGAGGTTCCGCAGCCCCCCGCCATGGCGTCCTGGCAAACGAGCATCGCGAGTACCGAAGGTGCATGTGTCCAGGTCGCCCGCGGGCGAGAGCACGTCTGGGTTCGGGACTCGAAGGCCGTTCTCGGACCGGTTCTCGGGTTCTCGCACGATGCATGGGCCGCGTTCCTCGTTGGGGTGCACGGCGACGAGTTCGGCCCTCCCAACCAGTCGAGGTGACTAGTCGCGCGGCGTTCCGCGAGCGTCCGCGCATCGCGGGCACAGCAGGATCGGTCCGCTTCGCGTCCCGTTTATCGAGGACGCATGGACCGGGGGAACGATGTCGTCATCGCGCCGGGATGGGTTACCCGCCAGGGAGGCCGGGTGGCCCGGGCCGCTTCGGATCCGGGCCCCGGCCTCCCGGTATCCCGGCAGCGTGGCCTCGCGGTGAGCGCGTCGGCGAGCTGTCGTCCTCGTCCGGGCTCCTACTCAACGCTGCCACCACGTTGCTGGGGTCGCCGCCCATGCTGGCCACGACCTGGGCGTAGGTCAGGATGGCCTGCTGCGACTCCCGCGCCGAACGGGCAACCAGCCACGAGTCCAGGGCAGCAACCGCCAGCACTACGCCCAGGGTCCCCGCCCCCAGCCAGGGGTGCTTCATGACGATCAGCAAGGAGGGCGGCACGATCTCCAGCCCGGTGGTGATCCTCGCTCGCTGGAGAGGGGAGAGCCGAGTCACGCGAGCACCTCCTCGAGGGTGCTGCCTAGGTGTCTTCTGTCACACCTAGGCGCTACCACCTACGATACGGGGAGACTTGCTGCGGATTCAAGGTTTACTACGAAGCAGTTACTTACGTACTATGGCTCCTGGGGGAGGAGCGACTGGGAGGAGCGGCCTGGTGCGGACTGAACTGACTTGCCGCGAAGACGAAGTGCTTCATCTGGTGATCTCTGGGCTGAGCAACGATGAGATCGCAGATCGCCTGGAGATCTCCCGCCGGACGGTGGAAGCGCACCTGCGCACGCTGTTCCGCAAGACTGGAGCGACCAGGCGGGCCCAGCTTGCGGCGTTGTACCGAGACCAGGCCGCGGCCGCTACCGGCCCCTCGACGACGGCGCCACTCGGTGCTGACCCAGCTCCGGCTGAGCAGCAACGTCAGGAACTGGCGGACTGCGAGCGTCAACTGCAGGTTTACGCCGCTGCCGTGCGCGGGCTGATCGACCGGCAGTTCCCGTTGTTCGAGGAACGCGTCGACGTCACGGTCGTGGTGGGTGAGCAGGACGGCCAGGACACAGTCGTGGAGCGGCGCTGGACGAGACCGCGGCCCTACCTGGTGTACCGGATACTGGCCCCGATCGTGACCTCGTCCGGGACGGCGTTCGACCTCGATGAGCTCGCCCTGGCCTGCCAGGTGGACGGTCAGGACACCCATGTCGACGCCTATCCGGTGCGCGATGCGAACGGCCGCCCCCTGGTGATGATCCTCTTTCAGCCGGGACTTCAGGGCGAGACCGAGTGGGTGCTGCGTTACCGCTCGCCCAAGCTGTGGAACCCGCTCCGCACCTCGGGCCGGGATACCTTGACCTGGGCTACCGCCACGCTCGATCAGCGGCACCCACCGGCGACCAGCGCGCTCACCGTGCACGTGGTCTTTCCGGCGGCCTGGACCGACGTGCAACTGATCGAGCAGAGCAACCTGGGCGTCATCCACACCGAGCGCCTTCCGACCGGGCAGGCCCAGCTCACCTGGCAGCACGAGACGCCAGATGCCGGTTCGTACCACTGGGTACTGCGAGGGCGGCCGGGCACCTGAGCGCGGGTCGCCACATCCAGGGGCGCGCAGCCGGGCGGTAAGCACTTCCCGCTACCGGGGATCACAGCGGCGGTTCGGTGACGGGGTGGCGGGATGGCTCGCTCCGGCTCGTAAGCTGCGGGGATGGCGGATCTGGAGGCAGTGCTCGGTGAGCGGCTTGGCCGGGCGTTCGAGGCGGTGGTCGGGGTAGGGGCGGACCCGATGGTCCGCCGGTCCCAGCATGCCGATTACCAGGCCGACGGGGCGCTCGCGGCAGCCCGGCGGGTGCAGGCCAACCCCCGCGAGCTGGCTGGCCGGATCGTGGGGCACGCTGAGTTGGACGACTTGTGCTCGGCGGTGCAGATCTCCGGTCCCGGGTTCATCAACCTGACCCTCCGGGATGACGCCTTGACCGGGCTGCTGGCCGAGGTGGCCCGCAGTGACCTGCTCGGTGTGCCGCCTCCGGCCCGGCCCGAGACCGTGGTCATCGACTACTCGGGGCCGAATGTCGCGAAGGAGATGCACGCCGGTCACCTGCGCTCGACGATTATCGGTGACGCCGCGGTGCGGCTGCTGGAATGGCTCGGGCACACCGTCATCCGGCAGAACCACATCGGCGACTGGGGTACCCCGTTCGGCATGCTGATCGAGCATCTGCTGGATCTCGGCGAGGACACCGCCGCCCACGAGCTCTCGATCGGCGATCTCAACGGCTTCTACCGGGCCGCCCGGGTGAAGTTCGATACCGACGACGGTTTCACGCAGCGCGCCCGGCACCGGGTCGTGCTGCTGCAGAACGGTGACCCGGAGACCCTGCGCTTGTGGCAGATGTTAATCACCGAGTCGCAGCGTTACTTCATGACCGTCTACGACCGGCTCGGTGTGCGGCTCACCCCAGGTGATTTCGCGGGGGAAAGCGCCTACCACGACGACCTCGCCGCGGTGACGGCGGAACTGGAGAGTCTCGGCCTCGCCAGGGAGAGCGACGGCGCGCTCTGCGTCTTTCCGGAGGGCTTCACCGGCCGCGACGGCGAGCCGCTGCCGCTCATCGTGCGCAAGAGCGACGGCGGCTACGGATACGCCTCCACCGACCTGGCCGCCATCCGCCACCGGCTGCGCAAGCTGGGTGCCACCCGGCTGCTCTACGTCGTGGGCTCGCCGCAGCACCAGCACCTGGAGATGGTGTTCCAGGCCGCGCGACAAGCCGGTTGGCTGGCCGCCCCAGCCCGGGCCGAGCATGTCGGGCACGGATCCGTGCTGGGCAAGGACGGCAAGATGCTGCGCAGCCGGGCGGGTGAGTCGGTCCGGCTGATCGACCTGCTCGACGAGGCGGTGACCCGGGCGGCCGCGGCGGTGGCCGAGAAGAATCCCGATCTGGACTCCGTCCCGGCCGCCGCGGTGGCGCGCGCGGTGGGCATCGGTGCGGTGAAGTATGCCGATCTGTCCACTGACCGGGCTAAGGACTACGTCCTCGACTACGACCGGATGCTGTCGTTCGACGGCAACACCGGCCCCTATCTGCAGTACGCGCATGCCCGCATTCAGTCGATTTTCCGCCGGGCCGGGCTCTCGCGGCCCGGATCAGCCGCGGATGTGATGATCTCCGATCCGGCCGAGCGGGCCCTGGTGCTCACCATTCTTCAGTTCCCGAGCGTGATCGCCGAGATCGAGCAGAGCCTGCAATTCCACCGGCTCGCCGGTTATCTGTTCGAGCTGGCCACCGCATTCACCGGTTTCTACGAGCGCTGCCCGGTGCTGAAGGCCGAGGCTCAGGTTCGGGACAGCCGCCTGGCGCTGTGCGCGCTGACCGCGAGAATCCTGTCCACCGGCCTGGGACTGCTCGGCATCGAGGCACCCAGCCAGTTGTGACGCCCGTCCTGCAGGCCGCGCATAGGCGCGCGGCGCAATGACTCATAGCCGCGCGGCACAGTGCGCGAAGGATCCGGCGGTGGCGTCGCGGGTCGAGATTGCGCTGACCGGCAGGGGCCAGGCGATGCCCAGTTCCGGGTCGTCATAGCGCACCCCGATGTCCTCGGCCGGGTCGTGCGGGCGGTCGATGCGATAGCACACGTCGGCCACCTCAGTGAGCGCCTGAAAACCGTGCAGGAAACCAGCGGGCACGTAGAGGTGCGCGAAGTCAGTGTCGTCGAGTTGGAACACCTCGTGCCTACCGAACGTGACCGAGCCGGGCCGGATGTCCACCAACACGTCGTGCACGGCACCGTGGGCACAGCGCACCAGCTTGGCCTCGCCGTGCCCGGCACGCCCGTGCAGCCCACGCAGCACCCCCCGGTACGAGCGGGACTGCGAGTCCTGCACGAAGGCTGCCGGGTCGAGACCGGCCTGGCGGGCGATCGCGGCGTCGAAGGTGCGGGTGAACAACCCGCGCTCGTCACGATGTGGCACGGGGAGCAACAGCAGAACTCCGTCGAGTGGCGTCGTCAGCACCTGCACGGACTCACTATGGCACCGGCCAGCGACCGGCCAGCGACCGGCTGCGGGCTGGCACCTGTAACACGTGAGGTTCCGTTTCGATATGGCAACCGAGCGAGCGTCCGTCTACCTCCGAGGTAGTTGCTCGGCTCGGCTGTCCTGCAGGCCACTCTGACCCCGAACGGGGCGGATCAACCTGCTCAAGTAACGGCGTCGGAGTTGTCGCGAGGGGAGCAGGGGACCAGGAGGTGGTCGGAACGTGGTCAACAGCGCGGATTCGGTCAGGGCTACTCCGCTTGTCGCGGAGCCCCTGACGCGGGCAACCGCCATCCGGTGGGCGCACGCCTACCGCGGTGTGGCCGCACTTACAGACCTGGTCATCATCGCCATCGCGCTGCGGCTCGGGCTGGTACTCACCGACGGTAGCCTTGCTGGGCACTTCCCCGGCTTCATCGCTGCGGTCACCGGGGCGATCCTGCTCGGGAGCATGATCACTTGTCGGGTGTGGGAGCCTCGGGTGCTCGGGCAGGGCACCGAGGAGCTCCGCCGCCTGGTCAAGGCGGTCGTGGTCGCTGCAGTGGTGCTGGGCCTGACGGCGCTCGCGCTCGAGGTGGGGTACTTCCGGCCGTGGGTATTCGGTGTACTTCCGGCCACCGGGATGTCTCTCACGATCTCGCGGTACGCGCTGCGGCGGGCCCTGCACCTGAAGCGTGCCCAGGGCCGGTGTATGCATTCGGTACTGGTTGCAGGCGGCGTGGACGAGGTCGCCGACCTCATCAATCGCACCCGGCGGGAATGGCACTATGGATGGAACGTCACCGGAGTCTGCGTTCCGGGCACTGCCGGCCTGGACCGGCCCGAGGAGGTTCGGGGGGTGCCGGTGCTGGGGGGTTTCGCCGACATTCCTGCCTTGGTGCGGCAGGGGCACCATCGAGTGGTGGCGATCACACCGGATCCGCATTGGAACCGCCAGCAGCTACGTCAACTGGCTTGGGATCTGGAAGGCATGCCCGCCGAACTGGTGGTCGCTCCGGCGCTGATGGAGGTCACCGGGCCCCGGCTGCATGTGGCGCCCGTGTACGGGCTGACGCTGCTGCACGTGAGCCAGCCGACGTTCAGTGGTGCGCTGTGGGTCCTCAAGGCATTCATCGACCGATTAGGAGCGCTTTTCCTGCTGTTCCTCACGGCCCCCGTCTTCGTGGGTGTGGCGGTCGCGATCAAGATTGATAACCCGGGACCGGTGTTGTTCCGCCAGCAGCGGGTGGGCAAGGCGGGCAAGCTGTTCTGGATGTTGAAGTTCCGGTCCATGGTCGTTGATGCGGAGCAACGCCGGGCCGAGCTGGACGCGGTGAACGAGGCCGGTGGACCGCTGTTCAAAATACGGCGCGATCCACGCATCACCCGGGTGGGCACGTTCCTCCGCCGTTATTCACTCGACGAGCTGCCCCAACTGGTCAATGTCCTGCTCGGCGACATGTCGTTGGTCGGCCCTCGGCCGCCGTTGCCGGCCGAGGTTGCCCGGTACGGATTTGACGCCCGGCGACGCCTGCTCGTCAGGCCCGGCCTGACCGGGCTATGGCAGGTCAGTGGACGCAGCGACCTGTCCTGGGAGGAGACGGTCCAGCTTGACTTGCGCTATGTGGAGAACTGGTCGCTGGCCATGGACGCGGTGATTGTCTGGAAGACCATAGGAGCAGTACTGGGAGGTAGCGGTGCGTACTGACCGGGATATGAATCCAGGCGCAAACCGAGTCGTGCCGGTACCACCAAGTCCAGCTTGTCGGCTCTGCGGTTCTGATCGGCTGGAGACGTTCGTCGACCTGGGCGCCACTCCGCCCTGTGAACGTTTTCTCACTGCAGCGGGCCGCGACGAGCCGGAAATGACCTACCCCTTGCACGTACGGATCTGCCCTGCCTGCCTGCTCGTGCAGCTACCCCCGCTGATCACCCCCGAAGGAACGTTCACCGAGTATGCCTACTATTCCTCGTTCTCGACGTCCTGGGTGGAGCATGCCGGGCGCTTTGTCGAGGCCGCGGTCCTTCGGCTCAGCCTTGGCGCGGAGTCCTTCGTGGTGGAGGTGGCGAGCAATGACGGCTACCTGCTGCAGCACGCCGTGGCCCGCGGGATTCCTTGCCTGGGCATCGAGCCTTCGGTGAACGTCGGCGAGGCCGCCCGGCAGCGGGGCGTGCCGACGCTGACCGCTTTCCTCACGCCCGAGACCGGGCGGACGGTGCGGGCCGCGCACGGCGCGGCCGATCTGGTGGTGGCCAACAACGTGTACGCCCATGTGCCCGATGTCTGCGGCTTCACTGCGGGACTGCGGGCACTGGTGGCCGATGACGGCTGGGTATCGATCGAGGTTCAGCACCTGCTGACGCTGATCCAGCACGCCCAGTTCGACACGATCTATCACGAGCACTTCCAGTACTACACCGTGCGTACTGCCCAACAGGCCCTCGCTGCGGGCGGGCTCACCCTGGTTGATGTCGAGCTGCTGCCCACCCATGGCGGTTCAATCCGGCTCTGGGCCAGGCCCGCCGCGGTGGCCGGGAAACCGTTGCCCACAGTCGCTGCGGTCTGTGCGGCGGAGGACGCCGCTGGCCTGTCGACGGTGCAGGGCCACCGCGGGTTCAGCGGGTCGGTGAACCGGGTGCGGGCCGACCTGTTGCGCTTCCTGCTCGACGCGGCCGCCGCAGGCCAGACCGTAGTGGGTTACGGTGCCCCCGGGAAGGGCAACACACTGCTCAATTATTGCGGCATCCGCACCGACCTGTTGTGCTACACCGTCGATCGTAATCCTTACAAGCACGGGCGCTTCACCCCCGGCACCCGAATTCCCATCCACCCGCAGGAGCGGATTGCGGCCGACCGGCCCGATTACGTGCTGGTTCTCCCGTGGAATCTGCGCGACGAGCTCACCAGGCAACTCGCTTATGTCTCCGACTGGGGTGGCAGGCTGGTCTTCCCAATCCCCACTCTGGAGGTTGTCGAACCATGAAGGTCGTACTGTTCTGCGGCGGTTACGGGATGCGGATGCGTGAAGGCGTCTCCGACCTGCCCAAGCCCATGGTCACCGTCGGTCCCCGGCCGCTGCTGTGGCACGTGATGCGTTACTACGCACATTTCGGGCACAAAGATTTCGTGCTCTGCCTCGGCTATGGAGCACACCACATCAAGGACTTCTTCCTCAACTACACCGAGACCGCGTCAAACGACTTCGTGCTCCGTGGCGGCGAGGTGGAGATGCTGTCGGCGGATGCCAGCGAGTGGACGATAACTTTCGCGCATACCGGACTTGACTCGCCGATCGGCGAGCGGTTGCGCCGGGTGCGCGACCACGTGGCGGGCGAGGAGATGTTCCTGGCGAACTACGCCGACGTGCTGACCGACGCACCCTTGAACGATGTCATCGGCCGTTTCGCTGCATCGGATGCTACTGCCTCACTGCTGGCAGTACCTCCCCAGTCGGCGTTCCACTGCGTGCGCCTCGGCGAGCAGTCCCGGGTGGATGAGATCATCTCAGTGAGAAATATGCCGCTCTGGGAGAACGGCGGCTATTTCGTGCTGCGTCCGGAAATTTTCGATTACTTGCCCGAGAACGGGGATCTGGTCGGCGACGCCTGCACCGAACTGGCCAAGCGGGGCGCATTGCTCAGCTATCCGTATCGCGGTTTCTGGCACCCGGCGGACACCGTGAAGGAGCGTGCCGCTCTGGAGGCCGCGTACCAAGCGGGTCACCGTCCATGGATGCTGTGGGAGCTACGGCACGACCGCAACCCGATGCACGGGCTCATTGCTGAAGGCGCGATTCGTTGATGCGTGCCTTACTGCCGGATCGGCTAGCGAATCTGCTGGTGCTGGGGGCGCACTGTGACGATGCGGCGATCGGGGCTGGTGGTACGCTCCTCACTCTCTGCCACGCCAATCCCGGGCTCCGCGTGACCGCGCTGGTGCTGGTCGGAGGGGGCACCGCCCGGGAGAGCGAGGAACGCACGGCGCTGCCCGCGTTCTGCCCGAAGGCCGAGCTCGAGCTCACCATTCTCGATCTGCCCGACGGGCGGGTGCCCGCGCACTGGGGCCGGGCCAAGCAGGCTCTTGAGGACCTCCGCCGCCGAATTGAGCCCGACCTGGTGCTGGCGCCCTCGATGCACGATGCTCACCAGGACCATCGCGAGCTCGCCCGCTTGGTGCCCACCGCCTTCCGGGACCACCTGGTGCTCGGCTACGAGATCCTGAAGTGGGATGGTGACCTCGCCCAGCCGCAGGCGTACCTACCGCTTTCGGCGGAGGTGCTCGCCGAGAAGGTGGCGCTGTTGCACCAGCACTATCCGTCGCAGCAGGGAAGAAGCTGGTTCGACACGGACGCTTTTGCCGGACTTGCGCGGGTCCGCGGGGTACAGTGCCAAGCCCGGTACGCGGAGGCTTTCCACGTCTCGAAGTTCATGATCTCTGCAGAGCGGGCGAATGGGAGGGTATGACCTCATGCGGGTACTGCTGACCGGACACCAGGGATACCTGGGCACGATCATGGCGCCGGTGCTGGCGGCGGCCGGGCATGAGGTGGTTGGGCTGGACTCCGGCCTGTTCGCCGACTGCGTGCTCGGGCCCGCCCCGCAGGACCCCCCGGCATTCACGGCGGACCTGCGCGAGGTCACGGTCCAGATGCTGGTCGGCTGCGACGCCGTGGTGCACCTGGCCGCGCTGTCCAACGATCCGCTCGGATCATTGGCACCAGAGATCACGTACGCGATCAACCTGCAGGCGTCCGTCCGGCTCGCCCGGCTGGCGAAACAGGCCGGTGTCCGCCGGTTCCTCTACGCCTCCACCTGCTCGGTATACGGTGCCGCCGGTGGCGACGAGCTGGTCACAGAGGATGCTCCCTTGCGTCCGGTCACGCCCTATGCGGAGTCCAAGGTGCGGGTCGAGGACGAGTTGTTCGCCCTCGGGGATGACGACTTCTGCCCTGTCTCGCTGCGCAACGCGACCGCGTTCGGTTTCTCGCCCCGGCTGCGCGCGGACATCGTCCTGAACAATCTCGTCGGCCACGCCGTGCTGGACGGGGTGGTCCGGGTGCTCTCCGACGGCACCCCGTGGCGGCCACTGGTGCACGCCGCCGACATCGCGGCGGCCTTCCGGGCCGCTCTGGTCGTGCCCCGCGACGCGGTGCACTGCCGGGCGCTCAACATCGGCTACCCGGCTAACAACGTCACGGTGGCGGAGATCGCCCATGCCGTCCTGGCGACCGTTCCCGGTTCGACGCTGGCCATCACCGGGGAGACCGGCGCCGATCCGCGCTCGTACCGGGTGGACTTCTCGGCCGCGCGGACCGCGCTGCCCAGCTTCGAGCCGCAGTGGACCATCACCGCCGGCGCCCGCGAACTCTACCGAGCCTATATTGACTATGGCCTGACCAGGGAAGACTTCACCCAGCGCTTCACCCGGCTGGCCCGGCTCGCGCAGCGGCAGGCGGCGGGCGAGCTGTCCGCGGCCATGTACCCGCTGCCGGTGCGCTCGGCAGAGGCGGCGGGAACACCGCAGTGCTGAGCGCTGTGCGGTGCCGGTTCTGTCGGGGCTTGGACGGCGGGATCGTGCTCGACCTCGGCCGCCAGCCGGCCTGCGACCACTTCCCCCTCGCGACCGACCCCCTGCCCGACCCGGTGCACCCGTTGCGGCTGTGGTTATGCAGCACCTGCGGGCTGGCCCAGTTGGCCGAGGATGAGACGAGCGCCGAAGAGCCCCGCGGCGTGGAGCCGCAGGCGCTCGTTGATCAGGCCCGCGACGCGGTGGATCGCGTGCACCGAGCGGGGCTGCTGCACTGCGGCGCCTCGGTGGTCGAGTACGGCAGCCCGCACGGTGGCTCGTGGCTGGAGCTGCTCACCGCGCGGGGGCTGCGGGGGGCGGCGCCGGGCGAGTCCGCCGATGTGGTGCTGGACTGCTTCGGGCTGATGCATGCCGGGGACCAGCGGGGCGCGTTGACCCAGCGGGTGACCCGGCTCGCCGACGACGGCACGCTGCTGGTGCAGTACCACAGCCTCGCCGCGATCCTGCGCGGCGGCCAGTGGAACGCGGTGCGCCACGGCCACTTCGCCTACTACTCGACACCGGCGCTGCTGGGCATGCTCGACGCTGCCGGGCTGGGAGCCACCACAGCCTGGCAGTTTGATCTCTACGGGGGCACGGTCCTGCTGGCGGCCCGTCGGGGTGGGCAGCCGGAGCCTTCGGTGCTCGACTTGGAGTGCGCGGAGCGCACCGCCGGGGTGTGCCGCCCCCAGCGCGTCATCGCGCTCCAGCAGGACGCCACCCGCACCGCCGATGCCCTGCACGCCTTTCTCGTGGCGGCGAAGTCGGCGGGCCGCAGGGTGCTGGGTTATGGTGCGGCGTCCCGGGCCGTGGTGCTGCTCAACCGGGCCGGAATCGGCCCGGACCTGCTGCCCGCGGTGGTGGATGCCTCGCCCGCTAAGCGCGGGCGCCGGATTCCCGGCGTCGGAATCCCGGTGGTGGCACCGGAACAGCTCACTGCGGTGGGTCCGGACCTGGTGCTGCTGTTCGTGCCGGACCTGCTCGACGAGGTACGGGCAGTGTTGCCGGGAGTGGAGGCAGCCGGCGGTCGTTGGGTGCTGCTCGATCCGGTTCCTCGCGTGCTGGATGCCGGGCGCCCGCCGTCGATCATATGTCGGGGAAAGGGTTGAGCATGGATCTGCTCGCAGTATTACGGGTCGCGGTGCAGCGCTGGTACATCCTGGTTCCATTGCTGGTGCTCTCGGTCTTCAGTAGCTGGGGAGTCGCCCAGCAGGTGAAGCCGACTTATGAGATCCAGGGCATTCTGACCGTCAGCGCTCCCTACGTGGCTTCCGAGGACGATGCGAAGGTGTTGGCGGGTAACACCTTCCTCGACTACACCAACACCGCGAACATCATGGCTGCGCTCGCTGACTCACCCCAGACCCGCAGCATGGTCGAGGCGAAGGGGTTCAATCCCGACTACAAGGTCCTGGTGCAGGGTAGCGTGGTGACGGCCACGGTGAGCGAAGACAGTCCAGAGCGGTCGCTGGCCGCATACCGGTTGATCGCTGAGACAATCCGCGGACGGCTGGACACGCTCCAGGCGCAGGCCGGAGTACCGCCGGGCTTCCGTATTGTGGCCACCGACGTCCTGCAGCCCCAAGGGGCTCAGGAGGTGCTGGGTAATCGGCAACGGGTGCTGATCGCCAGCGCCGCCCTGGGTGGCGTGCTCTCGATCGCCGTCTGCGTCTTCGTGGATTACCTGCTGACCCGGCGCCAATGATCAGATGAGCATCGCGAACGCCGGCGAGAAGGCGGGTACGGCGAGCACCGGCTCGCGGTGGCGCCAGCGTATGCAATGGGTCCTGACCGGGCTCGCGCTCGTCTTGTTGTTCGGTCTGGTGTTCCTGCCCAAGGTGAGCTTCCTCGCGTTCGCCGGTCTGGTGGTGGTCGCGGCAGTCATGATCTCACGGCGGGACGAGGTCACCGCGATCACCGTCTTGCTGGGCACTACCTTCCTCATCCCCGCGAACCGGACCATCGGGGTATTGGGACAGGTAGGTATCCCAGCGATCCTCGTTGCCGGAGTGCTGCTGCTCTTCTGGGTCTACTCGCGCTGCGCACCGACCATGGGGGCCGACCGAGGGCGGCAGCCGATCCGGCTGCTCGCGCTGATACTGCTGGTCTCCACCTTGGCCAGTTATATCGCAGGGCACGTCCGTGGCTTGGCTCCTTTGGAGGTCTCCAGCGCGGATGCCGCCTTGCTGCGGCTCTGCAGTGCGCTGGGGCTGCTGCTGTTCACAGCCGACACGATCCGGGACACCGAGGGCGTGCGCCGGGTGATCGAGCGGGTAGTGATGGGCGCGTCTTTCATGGCGGTAGTCGCCATGTTGCAGTATTACAACGTGGTCGACCTGGCGGCGCGGGCGAACTTTCCGGGATTCGTCGTCGACAAGGACACCGCAGCGTTCTTGGTCGAGCGTTTCGGCTTGAACCGGGTCTCGGGAACCGCGACCCACCCCATCGAGTTTGGCGTAGTGCTGGGAATGGTCCTCCCACTCGCCCTCCACCTGGCGCTCACCGCCCCTCGGGAGCGGCGGCTGCTCAGGTGGGTGATGACCGGCCTCATCGCCGGAGTCATACCGCTTTCCATCTCCCGCTCGGGGATTCTTACCGCGGCTGTCGCGCTCCTCTGCTACCTGGTCATCCTGCGCCTGCGCACGCTGCTGGGCCTGATGCCACTGGCCGTTATCGGCGTGCTGGGCATCACCGTGGCCTCACCGGGTGTCCTCGGCACGATCAAGGGTTTGTTCCTCAGTATCGGCAAAGAGTCCAGTTCGCAAGCGCGGACCGTCGACTACCCAGTCGTTTATGCACAATGGATCGAGCATCCTGTGCTGGGGCGCGGGCCTGGAACGTATATTCCTGCGCTGTATCGGATTCTCGACAACCAGTATCTGCTCACGCTGGTCAGCACCGGAACCCTGGGACTCGTGGTCTTGCTGGGACTTTTCTGCACGGGCTACTCGCTGGCCCGTCATGTTCGCTGGTACAGCTCCGATGAAAGTACTCGAGGGCTGGGTCAGGCATTGGCGGGCGCGATTGCCGGCGCGGCCGTCGCCTCGTTCACCTACGATGCATTCTCTTTTACGGTGATGTTCATCATGACCCATCTCCTGGTCGGTTGTGCCGGCGCGTTATGGCGCACTGCAGTCCGGGGGTGTGTCCCCTCGCAGCCCGGCTGCGGGTGACAAGAGGAGTGCGGATGGCACCGCGGATGGTGGTCGTCGCGCCGCACGTGCGCCCGGGGCTACCCACTTTCCTGGTGACGCTGGCCGTGGCGGTTCCGGTTCCGGTAACCCTTGCCGTGGCATGAGGGTTCGCAGCAGTGTTCGAATTGCCGTTCGAGCGTCACCGCTCGTCCGCCGCGCTACTTGCTGCGGCGCGGTCCCGCGTGTCCCCGGTATTGTCGCCGAGCCGCTGAGCCATCCACCCAGCGCCAGCTACCCAGCGCTGGAGGAGGAGCACGACGGCGGACGCTGCGAGCAGGATGGTCAGGCCGTCCAGTGGCATTCTCAGCCGCAGCCGGGTAAAGAACACCGCGAGCAGCAGCACGTGACCGATCACCAGCCAGAGTGCGGCCTGCTCGACGGTGTGCAGCGGTCGCAGGCGCATCATCAGGACGCGCAGCAGCGCGAGTCCCAGCAGCGGGTAAAAGGTCAGTGCGGACACCAGGTCCTTGGCGGTACTGCCCTGACCGGTGGTGGCCAGCTCGTTGCGGAAGGAGAAGTTCTGTATGACTTTCTGCAGGTACAGCTCGGCAGCCCGAGTCGGGTGAGTGGCGATCCAGTTGAGGGCCTCGTCGCGGTAGAAGTGATCGAGTTCTACCTCATCGAGATCGAGTTGCTGGGCGCGCTGCCGATAGGCTGAGATGTCACCACCCGGCCCGCTGGTCGCTGTGATTTTCTCGCTGTTGCCCAATAGCAGGTTGACTCCGTTGTTCGTCGACACCGGCACGAAGGCGTGCAGTTGCATCGCGTTGCGAATGCACCACGCCGTGGGAAGTAGTGCGACTGCGAATAGGATTATCGCGAGCGTGTGCAGGATGCGGCGTCGGTGCTCCCCGCTGCGGTGGCGCCAGGCCAGCCACCCGAGTATCGCGAGCACGAACGGTCCGAACGTGGGCACCGTTATCGTGAGCAGCCCGCCGGCCAGCCCCCCGATTCCAGCATATGCAAGGCGGCGGCCAGCCGGGCAATCCTGTGCCGACGTCGCCTGCAGGACCATATGGAGCCACAGCAGCAGCAAGAACAAGGCCGGTACCTGGGGGTACAGTGCGGTTGCGGTGTAGGCCAGCAGTGGGTAGCCGGCCGTCAGGACGGCAGCGAGCACCCCCACCGCATTCGAATGCACCCGCCGACCGAGGAGGAACACCAGCCAGATTGCACCGGCCAGACTGAGCACGCCCACCATGCGCATCGCCAGGACGCTTCCCCCTGAGATGAGGTGCGCCGGCAGCAGCAACAGTGGGTAACCCGGTGGGCGGTATGCGGTGGCACCTGAGGTGGTGCTGAAACCGTCTCCTTCCGCCATGGAGCGGGTCAACTCGACGTAGTCCCGTTCGTCGAGGTAACGCAGTTGATCGCCCAGCACGATTGCGTAGGCCGTGCTGACGATCAGGTTGAGGGCCAGCGCGACCAGCGCAATCCTTTGGCCGTGCTGGTCCATGATGGTCAGCGCCCGGGACACTGCGCCCCGAGCACGACGGCGGGGAGCTGCCAGAACGTGCATCGTCACAGGAGGTTAGTCGAGGCAGCAGCCCGGTTCGTTAGCGACGGCCCCGGGTAACGGACCCGCACATGGCTGCGATACCTAACGGGACTACCGACACGGTGACGGACTTCGCTGAGGGACGTGTTCTCGTCGGCGGAAAGGCGGGTGACTGATGGGCGAGCTGCGCGAGGAAGCCCTCCCCCACCGCCGGCTCACCGGGCGCCGGGTCTGGCTGCTAGCCGGGGTCGTGGCGCTGACGGCTGTGGTGATACTGGCTGCTCTCCTGATCCCGGACGCTGATCCGGTGGCTGGCGGGACCGTCGGCGGCCCGGTCCGGGACGGAAGGCCACAGCCCGGGGGGGCGGTCACCACCCCGGGGCCGGCTGTCCTCGAGCTGCCTCGAGTGCCATGGGAGGGCGGACCTGCCTACTACAGCCGGTTTCCTGCCGCCGCCAAGGCAGGATGGACCGATCCCAGGTTCTTCCCGGTCGGTGTCTGGTTCGAGGCCGTGGTCACCCAGGATGACGTCGACCTGGACCGGGCCGCCGGGCTCAACACCTACTTCGAGCTGACCGAGAGCACCGACATGTCCCTGGTCCGGGCCAACGGCATGTTTGCGTTCATCAGCAAGCCGCTCGCCGGCTACGGGAAGGAGACCGTCGGCTGGCTGCTCAGCGACGAGGTCGACATGTGGGCCCGGGGTGGTGACGCGCCGTGGACCGGTAACCAGCCCGGCGAGGGCGAGATATGCGAGCCGCCTGACGCGGGATGCGGCTACACGGTACTGCGGGCGCTGACCGACCGGCTGCCGCACGGAGACGGGCGGATGCGGTACACGAATTTCGGCAAGGGCGTGATGATGTGGCTGCCGGATGGCGACGCCGCGCACCTCGTCAACGACTACACCGACCTGGTGTCCACTGACATTTACTGGTATACCGACGGCAACATCTGCCAGGAGGCGCAGAACTTCCTCGCCCTGCCCGCGGAGCGATGTCGGCTGGCGGCCAGCTACGGCTCGACCGTCGATCGCACTCGCCAGTCGGACGCCGAAGACGGTCGTCGCCAGCCGGTGCTCGCGTTCGTGCAGACCGGTTGGCCGGCCGAGGGCGACCACCGGGCCATTGAGCCTGATCAGCTCACCGGGGCGGTGATGAATTCGCTCATCCACGAAGCCCGGGGGATCATCTACTTCAACCACAATTTCGGTGGCCCGTGCATCACCCAGCACGTACTGCGGGACCAGTGCGGCGCTGCCGTGCGGCCGGCCGTCACGGAGGTGAATCGACGGATAGCCGAGCTAGCACCGGTGCTGAACACGCAGTCCTACGAATACACGTTCAATCCCGTGCTGGACACGATGCTCAAGGAGTACAACGGCTCCTTCTATGTCTTCGCCATGTTGAGCCGAGGCGCTGCTCTCGGCGGGCATGTCTTCACGCTGCCTGAAGGGTTGCGCGGGGCCAAGGCTGAGGTGCTCTACGAGAACCGCAGCATCGACATCTTCGGAGGTCGCTTCGCGGACTCCTTCAACACCGAGCACGCCTACCATATTTACAAGATCACTCCATAGTGCGGTGAAGGGACGGACGGGTATGCAGACCAAGGAAATTTCCGTCGGGCGCGTGCTCGGGCTCCGCGTCGGAGAGCTGGTGGAGGTCAGGAGCGAGGCTGAGATCCTTGCGACACTCGATAAGAACGGCGAGCTGGACTCGCTGCCGTTCATGCCGGAGATGCTGCAGTACTGCGGGCAGCAATTCACCGTGTACAAGGTCGCGCACAAGCTGTGTGACACCCAGACCAAGACTGGTATGCGGAAAATGCAGCACGCCGTGCACCTGTCCGGAGTGCGCTGCGACGGACAAGCGCATGGCGGGTGCCAAACGGCCTGCCTGATCTACTGGAAAGAGGCTTGGCTCAAGCGGGTAAATGCGGCCGGCGACCCTGAACCAGACGTTCTGCTGGATCCCGGAACGCCCCGGATGACCCGGCCGCTCTTGCAGATCACAACCAGGAAAGACCCTGCTCCAGACGGAGCGGAGCGTTTCTCCTGCCAGGCGACGGAGTTGCTGCGAGCAGCTCCCGAACCCCTGCCATTCCGCGATCTGGGTCAGTACATGCAGGATGTGCGTTCCGGCAACGTCGGCGTGCTCGCGGTGCTGCGCGCCTTCTTCGTCGGGCTGTTCAACCGGCTCCAAGGTTTGAGCACCCGGATGCTGCCGAGGCGCCTGTGGTTTCGTGAGGGACTGCGCTGGGGGTTCGTCAAGGGAACCGCTGCCAAGACCCCGACCGGGCACACGGATCTCCAGCCAGGTGAGCTCGTCCGGATCAAGTCGAAGGAGGAGATCATGAAGACGCTGAACAAGGATCTGCTCAACCGCGGCATGGGGTTCGAGGAGGAGATGTCGAGGTATTGCGGCCGGGAGGCACGTGTGCTCCGTCGGGTCGACCGCTGCATCGATGAGCGCACTGGCCGGCTACTGCACATGAAGAATCCGTGCATCGTCCTGGCGGACACGATCTGCACCGGTGCCTACAACGCGAACTGCCCCCGTTCGATCTACCCCTTCTGGCGTGAGATCTGGCTCGAGCGGGTTACGGAGCCCAACTCTTGATCAACGAGCCGGATATGAGGTCGGAGGCGGAAGCGACCACGCGGTCGATTAGGCGTGCGGCCGGTAAAGGTCTGCGCTGGAGCTTGCTGGGCAGCGTGTCCACCCGGATCGGCAGTCTCCTGCTGGGAATCGTCCTCGCCCGCTTACTCACGCCAGCCGATTTCGGGCTCTACGCCATCGCGCTGAGCGCGATGTACTTCGTCATGCATGTCAACGACGTCGGGCTTATCGCGGCTACGGTGCAGTGGCGCGGCCGCTTGGCGGAGATGGCACCGACGGCCACGACACTCGCGCTCGTTTTCAGCGTGTTGATCTACGGCCTCTTCTGGATGGTAGCGCCGTCATTCGCCAGCCTGGCCGGTAGTCCCGAGGCTGCTCCCATTGTTCGGCTGCTCACCACGGTGATCCTTATCGACGGAGTGACCGCCGTGCGAGCCGCGTCGCTCTTGCGTTCGTTCCGGCAGGACCAGATCACCTTGGCGAACCTCGGCGGGCTGCTGGTCAACGCAACAGTGGCCGTCTCGCTGGCCCGCAACGGCGCCGGCGCACTGAGTTTCGCCGGCGGCCAGGTCGCGGGCGCCCTGGTCACCGGGGTGTTCGTGGTCTGGTTGGCCGGATTGCCCTGGCGATTTGGGTTCGACCGGGCAGTCGCCGGCAAGCTGATGCGCTTCGGGCTGCCCCTGGCCTTGGGCCTGGGAGTCGAAGCGGTGCTGCTCAACATCGACTACGTCATCGTCGGTCGGGTGCTGGGCACGGTCGCGCTGGGCTTCTATCTCCTGGCCTTCAACGTGTCGAGCTGGGCTCCCGGAGTGATCAGCACGGCGATCCGATGGGTCTCCGTCCCGAGCTTCTCCCGGCTGTCCGAGGACAATGGCTCTTTGTCACCGGGGGTGCAGCGGTCGATCACGCTGCTCATCACCAGCGTGCTGCCCATCGGGATTCTCCTGGTAGTGCTCGCGCCGTCGCTGGTGGAGTTCCTGTACGGCGCGCGGTGGGCGCCGGCTGCTCCGGTGCTCCGCTTCCTCGTCGTGCTCGGCGTGGTGCGGATGCTGACCATGCTGGCCGTCGACATCCTCGCTGGTGCCGGAGCCACCCGGACGGCGCTGTGGCTGAACCTGGGCTGGGCGGTCGCCCTGGTCCCCGCACTGGTAGCCGGTACGCACCTGGACGGCGTGCGCGGTGCAGCGGTCGCCCACGCGATCGTGGCGGTGCTCGTCGCCCTGCCACTGGCGCTGATCGCGCTGCGGCGCATCGGCGTGCAGCTTCGGCCGATCCCTGCCACGCTGCTGCGTCCGCTGCTTGCCGGGGTTCTCTGCACTGTGGTCTGCGTGCTGGTGGCAGACCTGACAAGAGGATCTGCGTTTGTGCAACTCCTGGCGGCCGGGAGTGCCGGACTGCTGGCCTACGTCATGGTCGCGGTGCCGGCCGAACAGCTACGCCGATGGGCTGGCCAGGCCACCAGGCTGATTCCCGCGCGGCCCTGGTGACGGTCACCAAACGATCAGGAAAGGAGTCACTAATGCCCGCAGACGACACGCTCGTCTCAATCGGGCTGCCGGTCCGCAATGGCGAGCAGTTCCTGGCTGGTGCGGTGCGTTCGGTATTGGCGCAGGATCACCATCATCTCGAGCTGGTGATCTCCGACAATGCATCGGACGACGGCACCCAGGAGATCTGCCGCGAGTTCGCCCAATCCGACCCGCGAGTCCGCTATTACCGGCAGTCGGAGAACATTGGTCTGCTGAACAATTTCATCCGTGTGCAGGAGCTCGCTGCTGGCACCTACTTCAAATGGCTCGGGGACGACGACTGGCTTGCGCCCACTTATGTCTCGCGGTGCATGGAGATTTTTGCCGAGAATGCACCGATGATACTTGTCACCACCCAGCAGGCCTATGTCGACTCGGCCGGAGAGCAGCAGACAGCCCGGTATGCGGGTGACCGTCTGGGGTCAGCGCAGCCGGTAGCACGTTTCACCGAGATGCTGCGCCTGCTGAACGAAAGTTATCTACTGCTGGACCCCCTTTACGGGCTGATGCGGCGAGCTCAAGTGGTGAAGGTGCCCAGAGTCAACATGCTGCGCGAAGACGAGACCTTCGCCGCTAAACTGGCGCTGGTCGGTCCATTCGGTCATATCCCGGAGGTCCTCTCGTACCGTCGCACCCGCCCCTTCACCCGGTTGCCGCAGCTCGCCGGGCGGCTCGGCGTCCCGGCCTGGCACGTGCGGATAGCGACTGCCCTGCAGTGCCGGGAGCTGCTCAAGTACATCCGCGAGACTGGACTCAGCCCCGAGGAGCGCCGCCAGGCGCGTATTGCGGTCGCCCGCATGTACTTTCGCCGTCACCGCCGGACAGCAGTTCGCCGCAGTCGTAAACTGATTGCCCTGACGGTAGGCTCCTGACCAGTTATGAACCAGTCGACCCGGAACCGCTCAGCGGCTATCCGATGATGCAAGGGGCAGGCTATCTCATGTCATCCGGGTTTTCGGGGCGGCGAGTGCTCGTTACGGGCGCCCGTGGGTTCCTCGGCGCGCGTCTGGTGGATCGGTTGCTGGTCGACGGAGCGCAGGTGCACGCGGTCTCCCGGCACGATGCTCCGGGGCGACCGGACGTGTGCTGGTGGCGGCTCGACCTCAGTAACCTTGCCCCGACCGCGAACATGATTGGTTCGGTGCGACCAGATGTCATTTTCCACCTGGCGAGCGAGGTCACCGGTGCCCGTGATGTGAACCTGGTGTTACCGGTGTTTCGGAGCAATTTGCAGAGCACGGTGAACTTGCTCGTGGCCTCGACCGAGAACGTGCCGGCACGCATCGTGCTGGCCGGCTCACTGGAGGAGGCCGGCATCGACGGCGGCGAGCTGGCGCCGTCGTCTCCCTATGCCGTCGCAAAATGGGCGAGCACGGGCTACGCCCGGATGTTCTCCGAGCTGTGGGCACTTTCCATCAGCACGCTTCGGATCTCGATGGTGTACGGACCAGGACAGCGCGACATGAGCAAGCTGATCCCATATGTGATCGACTCTGTGCTGCAGGGACGAATCCCGAAGGTCACCAGCGGCACACGCAGGGTAGACTGGGTGTACGTCGACGACGTGGTCGACGCGTTGCTCGCCGCGGCCCGGGCAGCACACTCCGGGGTGATCAACATTGGTTCCGGTTCCTCGGTCGCGATTCGAGACGTTGTGGCCTTGGTCACGCGAATCATCGGGACCGGGCTCGAGGCGGAGTTTGGCGCGCTGGCGGACCGGCCGCTGGACCGGGACTGGTGCGCCGACATCTCAGCGGCCAAGGAGCTGATCGGTTGGCAGCCAAGCACCGGCTTGGAACAAGGCATGGAAATGACCGTGCGCTGGTACCGGGATGCGATTGACCGACCTGCTCGGTAGTTCCCTTCCGGAATCCATCCACCGGGACCATCCGGAATTCGCCCACATCGAGGCGTCGAAAGCGGTGGATGCTACGGGTTGCTGGTGGGTATGGCCGTGTTTGTAGCTGTGGCCGTGTTTGTAGCTGTGG
>DASTLT010000042.1:0-2620 GCA_035714625.1 Pseudonocardiaceae bacterium
CAGCAGGGCGTAGCCGCGGGGGGTGAACGGTTTGCCCCCGCGACGCAACAGCGGCCGGGTCCCGTCGCGCCCCAGACCGACCTTGAACAGCCGGGCCGCCGCCGGGTCCACGACCAGCCGGTAGCCCAGCCCGTCGGCGAACATCCTGGTCAGCTCGGCGCGGTGGCGCCGGATCAGGCGCAGTTCCTCGCCGCGTGGCCCGCCGGCGTGCAGCAGCGGTTCGCGCAGCAGCGCCCGGGCGGCGCGGCGCCGTTCGGCCGTGGCATAGACGTCCTCCGCGGGCGCGGGACGCTGCACACCGGGTTTGCGGACAGCGGGGTTCATCCGGTGGCCTCCCGGTGGGCCTGGTACCCGCCGATCTCGACGGTCAGCGTGAGGTCGACCAGTTCCAGCCGGCCGGCGGGGCTGATGATCAGGGTGCTCGCGCCCGGGGAACGCCGCACGGACAACCGCAGCGCCGGGAGGTCGCTGCCGCTGGGCACCTCGACCTCGGCGGTGTCCCCGATATCCAGGGGCCGGCCGCGGCCGACGAGCGCGCGGGCGTAGATGTCGAGCAGGACCGCGCGGGCGTCATCGGAGAGCCGGACCGAGCCGAGCCGTCCGCGATGCTCGGCGATCTCCTGGAGTGCCGCGTGACGCCGTCGCTCGGCGGCCGCTCGCTCGGCCAGCCGGGCCTGCTTGGCGGCGGCGTAGTCGGCCCGGCGCCCGGTCCGGCCCCGGATGGTGCGCGCCCCGAGGCGGCGCAGGGTCAGCGGCACCTCCGCGGACGGGGTGCGCCACCAGGACGCGGTGGGCGGCACCGGATCGGAGTCATCGTCGGCGACGTAGGCCAGGTGCCGGCAGGAGTACAGCCCGAACGACGCGGCCCACAACGCGTGCGCCGACTCGTCATCGGCCTCGGCGAACCAACCCGCCAGCTTGAGCAGGTCGCCATAGCGGCTCTGCTCCCGCTGCGAGCTGGTCGCGATCCGCCGCAGGTTCACCAGCAGCGCCCGCATCGCCTCGGTCGCCAGCCGGCGCACGCCGTCGGCGTCGGAGCAGCGCCCGGTTTCCCCGAGGAACCAGGCGTGCAGGCCGCGCCAGTCGTCCGGGTGCAGGCCCGGTGCGCGGCTGGCCGCCTGCCCGTCCAGGCCCAGCAGCCGCTGTCCCTCGTTGGCCCGCCGGCAGAGCGCACCGATGTTCGGCTCGATGTCGCGCAGCGCGTCGGCCAGCTGCGGCATGTGCCGGGCGATCTCGTCGACGAACCGCTGCAGATAGTCCAGCAGGGCGGTCTTGAACGCCTGGAACTCCGCGCGGTCAAGGTCGTAGCGCACCAGCACCTGGGACAGGTAGGTGTAGAAGTCCCGGGTCGAGGAGACCAGCCGCTCGAACTGGGCGAACAGCGTGCCGATCGCCCGCGCCACCTCGTCCGGATCGGTGGCGGCCAAACTCACTTCGTCGTAGCGGCCGAGCTCGGTGAGACCCAGCAGGATCCCGCCGAGCATCTCGGTGGAGACCTCGCGAGCGGCCTCGGCGTAGCCGAGCAGGTCCTCGACGTGCCGGTGGACCAGTTCGCCGCGCTGGGTGAGCTGGTAGCGGGCCCGGTTCTGCAGGTACTCACGCAGGTTGCGGGCCTCGGACTCGCGGGGGCTGCGGGCCAGGTTGCCGTGCGCCACGAGGTAGGACAGCCGTTCGTCAACCGTGTCGACGCTCAGCTCCAGGCCCTCAACCGCGAGCCGCGCGGCGACCTCGGCGGCCGACTGGTCGGACAACAACCCGGAGATCGCGCCGGTGAAGGTGCGCATGATCGCGATATAGCTGACCGCCTCATCGTTGACGGCATAGCGCAGCGCCTCGAGCCGGACCCGCTCGACTTGAGCCAGGCCCGACCCATTCCCGTGATCCACGCCGCGAGCCTATCGACCGTCCCCGACAATCCAGCCGCGCGGCCACCGACGGCGTGTCCTGATTGACTCCACGAGGAGAACAGATGACCATCACAGACCGACCCACGTGGTTTTTAGGTCGTGGCAACGCGGTGGTGCCATCCCGCTGGCAAGCGACAGTCGTCGCGGGATCGATCGCACATGAGAGACGGATCGCTGCTGGTACGACACCGAAATCGACCTCGAACAAGGGCAAGATCGCCCAACACCTGGGCACGCTGTTCGACCGCCCCGGCCTGACCGACGGCAAGGATCCGCGCGTCAACATCCGCGTTTACGGGGGTCCGAGGTCGCGCGCAGCGCCAACCCACCACCCCTCACTGGCTGCCGTACGCGGGTACCCCCATCTGAGGAGCGGGCAAGCTCCCAAGCAACTGACGCCAGTGCCTCGGCGGTCTCCGACTGGAGCCCCCGGGGCACTGGCCGTTTCGCGCCCCCACCCGTCACGAAGTCTCAGGAGGTTGTGCGTGTAGTTGCCACAGGATGCGGCTGGGTCGGTGGACTCATCGGTGGTGTTGCCCAGTGTTGCAAGACTTCGGCGGTGGCGAGGGCGAGGTCGGGGGGCAGTTGGCGGGCGGTGAGGGTGTCGGCGACCTCATGCATCTCCGGTGCCCATCGCCCAGGCCCGGGTGGCGACGCTGGGCAGGTAGTCCCGGTTGAGGAGAATGTCGCTGGGCATCCGGTGGGCTTCGCTG
>DASTLT010000043.1:0-20614 GCA_035714625.1 Pseudonocardiaceae bacterium
GCAGCCCCCGATGAGCAAACCCTCAACCCTGCCCCGGCACGCCGTCCGGCACCCGAGAGACGACCTGCCGGACCACCCGTCACCCCGCCCCAGCCGCACCGCTGCCCAGCCCAGCCCCCTCCGGCTCCTGACCAGTGGCCCCTCCTCCCCGTCACTGGTCAGGTCCTGACCCCGACCCGCCGCCGCGTCCCGGCGATGCACGCGGCGGCGGGTCGGGCCCCAGCTTGGCCGGTCACCGGGATCCCGCCGCGCCCAATGCAGCACGGGATGGCGAGATGAGCACGCCCAGCGTCCACGCAAGCGGGGGACCCATTCACCGCATCAACCGCCCCTGCACAGCTACCAAAACCACTGAGTCGATCGACCACCGCCAAGCGGCGGAGGTGCCCCCGGCACGGCGGAGAGAACCCACCCCAACAGTCAGGACAACGTGAACGTCCTGCTCCACGCAGTGACCGCGCTGCCTGGTCTTCACCGGCGAGCGGCTGTGGACCGCGGAGTCGCATCCTGGTAGGCCCGCCAGTCCACCGCCAGTTCACCCTTGGCCGCGAGGATATCCTCCCACCAGCTTTGATTCCCCACATACCATTCTACTGTCTCGCTCAGCCCGACATCAAATGTGACCTCTGGGCACCAACAGAGGTCTCTTTCAATTTTTTCAGGATCTATCAGGTACCGACGGTCATGGTTTGGTCGGTCCGCCACGTGCCCGCACAGTGCCCGACCCCAGCCCGCCCAGGCGTGCGCTCCTTGGCTCGGTGCGGCTGCCCTTCAGGCTTCACTCCGGCGGGTCTGCAGGGGTGTCCGCGCGCCACGGGACCCGCCACTCGGGGGCCTCCCATGTCTCCCCCCATGTCTCCCCCGCCGTAGATCCGCTCGCGTGCCACCGCCGCCCACGTGCCCGGTCATGGGTTCCCAGGGACTGGCTGAGCCTGCCGAACCTGGACTGACCCCCCCACGGTGGCCTCGGTACCATCCGGGGCTGGTAGGTGGCCTGGTGGAAAGGGAAGCACGTGACCGCGCAAGTCGAAACGCTCGAGTTCCAGTCCGAGGCACGTCAACTGCTGAGGTTGATGATCCACTCGATCTACTCGAACAAGGACGTATTCCTGCGGGAACTGATCTCCAACGCCTCCGACGCGCTGGACAAGCTGCGGCTGGAAGCGTTTCGGGACAAGGACCTGCAGGCCGACGTCAGCGATCTGCACATCGCCATCGAGGTCGACCGGGAGCAGCGCACGCTGACGGTGCGCGACAACGGCATCGGCATGACCCGGGACGAGGTGGTCGACCTGATCGGCACGCTCGCCAAGTCCGGGACGGCGGAGTTCCTGCGCAAGCTCAGGGAGTCGCAGGACGCGGCCGCCTCGAATGACCTCATCGGGCAGTTCGGCATCGGCTTCTACTCCAGCTTCATGGTGGCCGACAAGGTCACGCTCGTCACCCGGCACGCGAGGTCGAGCGAAGGCGTCCGGTGGGAGTCCAGCGGTGAGAGCACCTACACGATCGAGCCGATCGACGACGCCCCGCAGGGCACCGCGGTCACCCTGCACCTCAAGCCGGAGGACGCGGAGGAGCATCTCTACGACTACACCTCCCGGGCGAAGATCACCGAGATCGTCGCGCGGTACTCGGACTTCATCACCTGGCCGGTGCGGATGGCCGCCGAGGACGGGGCCGAACCCGAGACGATCAACTCTCGGAAGGCGCTGTGGGCCCGCCCGCGAAGCGAGGTCACCGAAACCGAGTACGCGGACTTCTACAAGCACGTCAGCCACGACTGGCGCGACCCGCTGGAAACCATCCGCGTGCAGGCGGAGGGGACGTTCGAGTACCAGGCGCTGCTGTTCATCCCGTCCCAGGCGCCGCTGGACCTGTTCATGCGCGAGCGCAAGCGCGGGGTGCAGCTCTACGTCAAGCGCGTGTTCATCATGGACCACTGCGCAGAGCTCATGCCGGAGTACCTGCGCTTCGTGAAAGGCGTCGTCGACGCGCAGGACCTGTCACTGAACGTGTCTCGCGAGATCCTGCAGCGGGACCGCCACATCCAGCTCATGCGCCGCCACCTGGTCAAGAAGGTGCTGTCGACGGTCAAGACGATGATGACCGACAAGGCCGACTCCTATGCGACATTCTGGCGGGAGTTCGGCCGCGCGGTCAAAGAAGGGCTGCTCGACGACGTCGAGAACCGCGACGCGATCCTCAACATCGCCTCATTCGAGTCGACCCACGATGCGGAAGCGCAGACCACGCTGGCGCAGTACGTGGAGCGGATGGCCGAGGGCCAGCAGCACATCTACTACATGACGGGCGAATCCCGGGCCGGCATCGAAAGTTCCCCCCACCTGGAAGCGTTCCGCGCCAAGGGCTTCGAGGTGCTCGTGCTCACCGACCCCATCGACGAGATGTGGGTCCAGGCCGTTCCGGGTTTCGATGGAAAACAATTTCAGTCGATCGCCAAGGGACAGGTCGACCTCGACACCGACGAAGAGAAAAGCACCATCGAGGCGCGACAGAAGGACTTCGCCGACCTGCTGGCCTGGATGACCACGGCACTGAGCGATCACGTCAAGGAGGTGCGGCTTTCCTCCAGGCTCGTCACCTCACCCGCCTGTATCGTCGGCGACACGCTCGACCTCAGCCCGACGCTGGAGAAGATGTACCGCGCGATGGGGCAGGAACTGCCGCAGATCAAGCGCATTCTCGAGCTCAATCCCACCCATCCGCTGGTGACCAGGCTGCACGACGCCTACGGCGAGCGCGAGGACCGCACCAGCCTGGCGGAAACAGCCGAGCTGCTCTACGGCATGGCGCTGCTCGCCGAGGGCGGCGAGATCACCGACCCGTCACGCTTCATCCGCCTGCTCTCCGACCGCCTGGAACGCACCCTGTAACCCGAGCGCGAGTTCAGAGTGTCTGAAGGCGGCGCGCGAGGAAGTCGCGTTCGACTGTGTTGGCGGTGCGGGCGATCGCCGCCTCGTAGGCCGGTCCTGCCTCGGCGTGGCGGCCCAGGCGGCGCAGCAGCTCGGCGCGGATGGCGTGGAACAGGTGGTACTCATCAAGGTCGATGCCGTCCAGCAGCGCGAACGCCGCCGCCGGCCCCTCGACTTCGGCGACCGCCACCGCGCGGTGCAGCGCCACCACCGGACTCGGGGCGAGCGCGGCGAGCTGGTCGTACAGATGCAGGATCTGCCCCCAATCGGTGGCGGCCGCGGTCGGTGCGTCGGCGTGCACGGCGTTGATGGCCGCCTGGATCTGATACGGGCCGGGCTGGTTACGCCGTAGGCAGTGCCGGACGAGGGCGTGGCCTTCGGCGATGAGGCCGCGATCCCAGCGGCTGCGGTCCTGGTCGGCCAGCAGCACGAAGGCACCCTCCGGGCTGGTGCGGGTATCGCGGCGGGACTCGATGAGCAGCATGAGCGCGAGCAGTCCGGTGACCTCGGGTTCGTCGGGCATGAGTTCGGCCAGCAGCCGTCCGAGGCGGACGGCCTCCGTGCCGAGGTCGTCACGGACGAGCCGGTCGCCGGAGCTGGCGACATAGCCCTCGTTGAAGATGAGGTAGATCACGGCCAGGACGGCTCGGAGCCGATCCGGCAGGTCGGCCTCGGCCGGGACCCGGTAGGGGATGCGGGCGTCGCGGATCTTGGCTTTGGCCCGGACCAGCCGCTGGGCCATGGTCGACTCGGGGACCAGGAAGGCGCGCGCGACCTCCGCCGTGGTGAGCCCGCCCAGCAGCCGCAGCGTCAGCGCGACCTGCGCCGGCGTGGCCAGCGCGGGGTGGCAGCAGGTGAAGATCAGGCGCAGCCGGTCGTCGCGCACGGCGTCCTCCTCGGCCGGTTCCGGGTGCTCGCCGCCGGCGTGCAGCACAGCGGACTGAGCGTGCCGGTCGGCGCGGGAGGCTTCCCGGCGCAGCCGGTCGATCGCCCGGTGCCGCGCGGTGGTGATGATCCATCCGGCCGGGCTCGGGGGGACTCCGGCCGACGGCCAGCGCTGCACCGCCGTGGTGAACGCGTCCTGCACCGCGTCCTCGGCGAGGTCGATGTCGCCGAGGACGCGAACCAGGACTGCGATCGCGCGGCCGTGCTCCTCGCGGAACACCCGCTCGATCACCGAGTCGGGCACCTCCGGCACGGGTGAGCTCACCCGCAGCTTCCGTCCTGCAGCGGCCTGACCTCGATCGGCAGGGTGATCGCCCGGGCGAGCTTGCGGCCCCACTCCAGCGCGGCGTCGAGGTCAGGCGCCTGGATCACCGTGAACCCGCCGATGTGCTCCTTGCCCTCGAGGTACGGGCCGTCGGTCAGCAGCACCTCGCCCGCCCTCGGCCGCACCACGGTGGCCGTGCTCGGCGGGTGCAGGCCGCCGGCGAACACCCAGGCCCCGGCGGCCCTGAGCTCGGCGTTCACCGCCTCGACGTCGCGCATGATCGGATCCAGGACCTCAGCCGGCGGCGGATCCCCGTCGGGCTGGTAGATGCTGAGCAGGTACTGCTTCATGACCGCACCTCCGGGACATCTGACGTGACAGCCGACACCGCGTCGGCCGCTCACCCTCTACACGAACGCAACCGAGCCGGATCGACACCAGGCGACCGAGGGTTTACGGCACAGCCCGGGTGGAAATCTCGCAGAATATGGACATGGCGCAGACACCAGGCGGCAAGTACGTGAGCCCAGGCGGCGAGTTCAGCCGCGACATGAACTACATCCCCACCCGCATCACCGCGGACGGCCGGGACGGTTATCCGGTCGAGCCCGGCCGGTACCGGCTCGTGGTCAGCCGCGCCTGCCCGTGGGCCAACCGCGCGATCATCGTCCGGCGGCTGCTCGGCCTGGAGGACGTGCTGTCGATGGGCGTCGCGGGACCGACCCACGACGAACGTAGCTGGACCTTCGATCTCGACCCGGCCGGCCGTGATCCGGTGCTGGGTATCGAGCGACTGCAGGAGGCGTACTTCGCCCGCTTCCCCGACTACGACAAGGGCATCACCGTGCCGGCGATAGTGGACATCCCGTCCGGGAAGGTCGTCACCAACGACTTCGCGCAGATCACCCTCGACCTGTCCACCCAGTGGCGCGCTCACCACCGGCCGGGCGCGCCCGACCTGTACCCGCCGCAGCATCGCCAGGAGATCGACCAGGTCAACAAGCTGGTCTTCGCCGATGTCAACAACGGTGTCTACCGGGCCGGGTTCGCCGGCAGCCAGGACGCCTACGACAAGGCCTACACCCGGTTGTTCAGCCGGCTCGACTGGTTGTCGCAGCGGTTGGAAAACCAGCGCTACCTCGTCGGCGAGACGATCACCGAAGCGGACATCCGGCTGTTCACCACTCTCGTCCGGTTCGACCCGGTCTACCACGGCCATTTCAAGTGCAACCGCAGCAAGCTCACCGAGATGCCGGTCCTGTGGGCCTATGCCCGAGATCTGTTCCAGACTCCCGGCTTCGGCGACACCATCGACTTCGACCACATCAAGCGGCACTACTACCAGGTTCACCGCGACATCAACCCAACCGGCATCGTCCCCGCGGGGCCGGACCTCGAAGGTTGGCTCGCCGCACACCGGCGTGACACGCTCCGCGGCCAGCCGTTCGGCACCGCAACACCGCCACCCCCACCGCCACCCCACGAGGCCGTCCCCGCCGATCACACCCCACTGGCCGCCTGAGCGGTCTGCGCGGATGCTTCATCAGCACATGCTTGAAGGAGCGTCTGATGGCCTCTCGTCTCAACCCGTACCTCAGCTTCCCGGGTGACGCTCGGCAGGCTATAGAGCTCTACCAGGGCGTCTTCGGTGCGGGCGTGGACCAGTTCGGCGTCAGACGGATGGTCAACATCGGCCAGCCGCAGGCCTGATCCGGAGCCGGCGCCCGCCCGCCCGCCCGCCGCGACGAGTCGAATAGGGAGCAGGAACATCGTCAAGCGCTATCCGTCGATCGAGCCGTATGAGCAGGGGATGCTCGACGTCGGCCAGGGGAACCTCGTGTACTGGGAGAGCTGTGGCAACCCGGACGGCAAGCCTGCCCTGGTCGTCCATGGCGGGCCCGGGTCCGGGTGCTCGACCGGTATCCGCCGGGCCCTTGACCCCGAGCGTTACCGGGCCGTGCTCTTCGATCAACGCGGATGCGGGCGCAGCACCCCGCACGCCGGCGATCCGGCCACGGACATGAGCGTCAACACCACAGAGCACCTGCTGGCCGACATGGAGCGGCTGCGTGCGCACCTCGGCATCGACCGCTGGCTGCTGTTCGGTGGTTCGTGGGGTTCGACGCTGATCCTCGCCTACGCCCAGCGCCACCCGCATCGGGTCTCGGAGATCGTCATCCCCAGCGTCACCACCAGCCGACGCTCGGAGATCGACTGGCTCTACCGGGGCGTCGCGCGATTCTTCCCCGGGGAATGGGAACAGTTCCGAGCCGGCGTCCCCGCGACCGACCGCGACGGTGACCTCGTCGCTGCCTACGCCCGCCTGATGGAAGACCCCGACCCGCAGGTGCGAGTCAAGGCCGCCCACGACTGGTGCGCCTGGGAAGACGCGGTCATCTCCCTGGAACCCCACGGCAAACCCAACGCTTACAGCAACCGCCCGCCGGCGGCCCTGCTGGCGCTCGTGCGCATCTGCACGCACTACTTCGCCCACGGCGCGTGGCTGGAGGAGGGCGCACTGCTGCGCGATGCCGGGCGCCTGGCCGGCATCCCGGGCGTGCTGATCCACGGCCGGCACGACCTGGGCGGACCGCTGCACACCGCCTGGGAACTCGCGCGTGCCTGGCCCGACGCGGAACTCGTCGCCGTCACCGACGCCGGGCACACCGGCAGCGCCACCATGGAGGAGCGGATTGGCAGCGCACTCGACATGTTCGCCCGGCGATGAGCCCGATGCAGACCTCCGGCGCCCCGGCGGTCACCTCGCGTCGCAGATGGGGTCACCCGGGCGACGGGGCAGCGGGTGGGGGTGGCGCGATGAGTTCCTGGCCGCCGAGATGGGGTCGCAGGGCGGCGGGAATCCGCACCGAGCCGTCGGGCTGGAGGTGGTTTTCCAGGATGGCGAGCACGGTCCGGTCGGTGACGGCGGTGGCGGTGAGGGTGTGCGGCTGGGCCACCCGGCCCCGTTCCAGGTAGCGGATCTTGAGCCGGCGGGCCGGGTAGTCGGTGCAGTGCGAGGTCGTGTGCGTCCTCAGGTAGGCGTCGCAGCCCGGGAACCAGGGTTCGGTGGCGTACGCCTGGTAGGCCGCGGCGTCCAGCTCGTCGAGGCCGACCCGCACCACCCGGTAGGGCAGCTCCAGGTCGCGCAGCAGGTCCTCGGCGTTGCGCTGGCACTCGTCGAGCCAGCGGGTCGCGTCCTCCGGGCGGCACAGCACCACCTGCTCGACCTGGTGCCCGGCCGCGGGCAGCTCAGCTTCGGCAGCGGCGCGCGGGCAGGCCGAGAACGCCCCGAGCCGGACGGGCAGCGTGGCGGCGTCGACGATCTGATCGCCGTAGTAGCCGATCGGGGCCTGCTCGGCGGGGGTGAGCATCGGGGTGAACCCGCGGTCACGCAGCAGGTGCTGCGCGTGCGTGAGCACCGCCCAGACCAGCCGAGCACCGTCGCCGCGCCAGACGTAGCCGGTGCCTGCTGCGCGCGCCAGGATCCCCAGCGCGGTGCCCACCGTGTCATGCTGGCGGGCATGGTCGGCCGCAGCCGGCTCCCCCACGCGGCGCAGTTCGACGTTGCCCTGCGTCGGGGTGTCCGGGGCCAGCAGGTTGGGCAGTTGTCCGCACAGCTCGTCGCGGACCTCCTGCAGGGCGCGCACCTTTTCGGTCGCCGCTGCCATCTCGGCCTGTACCGCCTGCGCCGCTGCCGTATCGGCCGGCTCGCGGCTCATGGCCTGGCGCCTGAGCTGGGTGCGCACCGCGGTGAACCGGGCGACCGCCTCCCGCAGATCGTCCTCGACCTGGATGAGCCGGTCCACGTCCACGTCCACCCCCCGCTGCCCGACGGTGCGCCGGACCAGCTCGGGGTCAGTCCGCAGCAAGGCGACGTCAATCACCGCATGCCCTCCGGTCGGCCGGTCAAAGAGATCCCATATTAGGTGGGGGTGATGCAGGTGCAGACGGTGCCGTGCAGGGCGGTGACCCGGCCGCCGGAGCGGCCGATCTCGCGGAGTCGTTCCAGTGCCGCGGTGCCGGCCAGGTCGATCTGCACTCGGTGACCGTCCTGGGCCCTGCTGCGGGCCGCGTCGAACGCCCGGCGGGCCAGGTGACCGGCCCGGATGGTGGCCTGTAGCGAGCCGGTGGAGGCCAGCGATCCGCGCGCCGCGCCGAGGCGGCCCAGCGCGTCGTCCACCGCGTCGAGCAGCGCGGTCCGGTTGCCCTCGCACATCGCGCGCACCAGGTCAGGCGGGGACCCGGCGACCCGGGTGCCGTCGGTGAACGAACCCGCACCCAGCGCCATGGCCAGCGGCCCACCGCCAGCACCCACCGCGGCCAGCACCGCGGCCAGCAGGTGCGGCAGATGCGACACCCGGGCCACCGCGGCGTCATGGTCCGCGGCGGCAGCCGGCACCACGTGCGCCCCGCAGTCCAGCGCCAGCCCGGCCACCTGGGCCCACACCTCGATCTCGGTGCCCTCATCGGCGCCCACCACCCAGGCCGCCCCGGTGAACAGCTCGGCCGACCCCGCCGCCCAGCCGGAGCGTGCCGTGCCCGCCATCGGGTGCCCTCCGACGTAGCGGGCCAGCGGGGCGTACCGCGCCACCGCGTCCGCCACGGGGTGCTTCACCCCCACCACATCGGTGAGCCGGCAGTGCGGCGCCTGCTGGGCCAGCACCGCCAGCACGTCGGTCACCGCGGGCAGCGGCACCGCCAGCACCACCAGGGCGTCGCAGGCTCCGGCGGCCCGCAGCGTCTCGGCCACGGCGGTGGTGACGTCGAACCCGGCTTCCCGGGCCGCGGTGACGTCCGCGGTGGACGTGGCGGTGCCCTGGACCTGCCACCCGGCGCGGTCGGCGGCCCGCAACAAGGACCCGCCCATCAGGCCGAGTCCGATCACGCAGAGCGCGCGCTCGCTCATGGAGTCAGCGTCTCGAGGGCGAACCCGGCGTAGAGGGCCACCCCGTGCACCATCGCCGACTCGTCGAACACCACCCGGTTGGAGTGGTTGGCCGGGGCGGTGTCCGGCTCGCAACCCGGCGGGCAGGCGCCCACAAAGGCCATCGCACCGGGCACCTTCGCCAGCACGTAGGAGAAGTCCTCGGAGCCCATCATCGGGTCCGCCATGGGCTCGGCGTGGCGGTCGCCGAGCACCCGGCGGGCGACGTCGATCACCTCCAGGCTCACCTCGTCGTCGTTGACGGTGACCGGGTAGCCGTGCTCGATCTCCACCACGCAACTGCAACCGTGCGCGGCCGCGACGTGCTCGCAGACCCGGCGCACCTCCTCGTGCACCTTGGCGCGGGCGTGCTCGGACAGTGCCCGGATCGTGCCCTCCAGCTCGGCGTGCTCGGGGATGATGTTGGAGTTGGTGCCCGCCACGATCCGGGTGACGGTGACCACCGCCGGGTCGAAGACGTTCAGCGTCCGGGTGACCATGGTCTGCATCGCCCCCACCATCGCGGCGGCCGCGGGTACCGGATCGACCGCGTTCTGCGGGGCCGAGGCGTGCCCGCCCCGGCCGGTCACCGCCACCCGCAACACGTCCGAGGACGCCATCAGCGTCCCGGGCCGGCTCTGCACCAGCCCGCAGTCCAGAGTGGAGGTGACGTGCAGGGCCAGCGCCCGTTCCGGCATCCCGGCGACGTCCAGCAGGCCCTCATCCAGCATGTGCCGGGCGCCGTGGAAGCCCTCCTCCCCGGGCTGGAACATCAGCAGCACCCGCCCGGCGATCTCCTCGCGCCGCTCGGCGATCAACCGCGCCGCCGACGCCAGCATCGCGACGTGCATGTCGTGCCCGCAGGCGTGCATCGCCCCCGGCACCTCCGAGCTGAACGGCACCCCGGAGCACTCGGTAACCGGCAGCGCATCCATATCCGCCCGCAGCAGCACCGTCGGCCCGGGCCGGGCCCCGTCGATCACCCCGACCACCGAACTTGCCGAGTGCCCGGGCCGCACCCGCACCGGCAGATCGGCCAGCGCCGCCAGCACAGCCGCCTGCGTATCCGGCAGGTGCAGGCCCTGCTCCGGACGCCGGTGCACGGCACGCCGCAGCGCGACAGTGCGCGGCTGCAGCGTCCTGGCCGCAGCCACCAGCGTGGCCGACTGGTTCCGGGAGCTACTGCTGGCCCGCCGGCGGTGGCGGGGAATGGGAGTGCTCACGACATTCCATCCTCGCACCCCCGAGCTGACATCCTGACTTGACACCACGGGGTCGGATGCGGCGACCACGCTTCCATGCAGTACCAGAAAGCGCATACCGTAGAGTCATGGCGGTCACCGGCTTCGCCGTTGCCGTGGTTCGTGAGGACGGGCGCTGGCAGTGCACCCCACTGGATGATGCCGCCCTACGAGATCTCGACGCGGCCATCACCGAGCTCCGGAGGCAGCGCTCCACCGGAGCGGTCTTTGGGCTGCTCGCGGTCGATGACGAGTTCTTCGTCGTGGTCCGGCCGGTGCCCGGTGGGGTGTCCCTGCTGCTCTCCGACGCCGCCGCCGCGCTGGACTACGACGTCGCCGCCGACGTACTCGATCTGCTGCGGGTTGAGGTCCCCGACGACGACTCGGTGGACACCGACGAGGTGTGGCCGGAAGGTGACCTCGGGGTACTCGCCGACCTGGGCCTGCCCGCCGCCGAGATGCAAGTGATCATCGATGAGGTGGACCTGTACCCGGACGAGCAGCTCGACATGATCGCCCAGCGGTGTGGGTTCCAGCCCCAGCTCGCCGCCCTGCTGGAGAAGCAGCCGGGATGAGTGCGGCCACCGGTGCCGACGAGGCGCTGGTCCGGCGGGCTCTTGCGGTCGCCCGTGGCGCGGCGGCCAGTGGGGATGTCCCGATCGGTGCGGTGCTGGTGAACGCTGCGGGAGTGGAGCTGGCCGCCGCCTGCAACGCCCGCGAGGCCACCGGGGACCCCACCGCGCACGCCGAGCTGCTGGTCTTGCGCGCCGGCGCCGCCCGACTCCGGTCCCTGGCACCAGGTCTGGACCGCGCGGATCTGGACCGCCCGGATCTGGACGGCCCGGGTCCTGGTAGCGGGGGGCCTGGGTGGTCGCTGACCGGCTGCACCCTCGCGGTCACCGTGGAACCCTGCACGATGTGCGCCGGTGCCCTGGTGGCGGCCCGGGTCGCCCGGCTGGTGTTCGGCGCCTGGGAACCGAAGACCGGCGCGGTCGGCTCGCTCTGGGACGTCGTCCGCGACCGCCGGCTCAACCACCGCCCCGAGGTCGTCGGCGGCGTCCTGGCCGACGAGTGCGCCGCCCTGCTCACCACCTTCTTCGCCGCCCACCGCCCTGTACCCACCTGACCCGCATATCGGGCCTTCATGCCCGCCGTGTCGGGGCTTCATGCCCGCTGTGTCGGGGCTTCATCCCGCAACCGACCGGGCCGGAGGCCAAACGCCGGGGTAGGGTAGCCTCGTCGCAAGGTAGCGTGTCCGAGCGGCCGAAGGAGCGCGCCTCGAAAGCGCGTGAGGGTTCACGCCCTCCGTGGGTTCAAATCCCACCGCTACCGCCGCTGAACAGCCGAAACGCCGGTCGCTTTCACATGAGGTGACCGGGCCGAGGGCGCGGCCCGGGCACTCCTGGACACCCGAGAGGTGGCTAACCAGGCACTGGCTGCCACCACGAGCCGCGCCGCCGGGGGCCTCGACCAGATCAACGTGGGCAGCACCGTCTCGATCCGCCAGATCGGCACCGGCGCCCGGCTGGGCATGGCCGGCACGGTCAACCAATCCCAGACCAGCGGCACCGCCGCCGTCAGCGAATTTCAAGGCGTGCTCGACGCCCAGATCGGTGAAGCGGTGCCGGCGCTGGACGGTCTGCTCGACCAGCACCGGACCAGTCTGGCCAACCAGCGGGCCCAGCTCCGGCCGCCGACCGGTGAGGCCACCGGCACCCTGGGCAACCGGATCGACACCGCCCAGACCAGGGCCGCAGAGCGCGCCCGGCGCGGCTGGCTGGCCAACCAGCTCAGCGACCTGTGGAACACGATCACCAGCCCGGAGTTCCTGGTCGGTCTGGTAGTCGGCCTGCTGATCGCCGCGGTCAGTATCGGTACCGCCGGCAGCGCTACCCCATTCGTGATCATGGCGGCCGGGATCGCCGCCGGAGCCGCCGCCGGTGCGGCCGGCACAATCACCGGCAACATCCGGGGAGGCCGACGCGGCTGGGACATCCTGCACAATGTCGGTCGGAATACCCTGATCGGTGCCGCCGCCGGTGCGGTCGCCGCCGGGGTCTACCTATTCGGCACGGGTGTGGTCGCCGGCCTCGGTCTGTCCGGCACCGCGCTCACCGTCGGCGGTTTCGTGGTGCTCGGGTCAGCGCGATCGCCGCGAACACGGTCGGGAACCTGCTCGCCGGGGAGCCCTGGCACAAGAACCTGCTCACTGCGATGCTGCTCGCCCCGCTCATCCAGCGACTGGCCTCCCGGATCCCTGGTCTGCGCGGCCGGGGCCTACTGGAAGAGATCGACCCGACGGTGCCTCGGGTCGGCGACTGGACCTTCAAGACGACTACGCGCACCACTGCTGAGGGCGTCCGGGTGGTCCGGATCGAGGCGACCCTGTCCAACGGCCGCGGCTTCGGCCATGCCGAACGCGGCTACAACCCGGCGACCGGCGAGTTCCAGGCAATGGAGATCGACCTGAGTCAGGTGCCACCCGAATCTCGTATCGTCACCGTTGGCGGACGGGGTATCCCACTCAGCGACTATATGACCATGCGGATCATGCGCATGCTGCAGGTGCCGGCCAGCTCGCTGACCAGGACCAGAGTCGTCGAGGTCGAGAGTGTCCGCTCCGTGCTAGAGCTAGATCAGGCGGTTCGGAACGGCATACCGCCCGACCAAGCCGCACGTAATATCCAGGCGGTCCGGTACAACGAACGCGCCATTACCTCGGCTGGCGGCGGTCAGGTACTTGGTGCCAGGGTCGAGGGCGGCCATCGGATCCCACTCGCCGATCTGCTGGCTAAATGGGAGGGTTCTACCCCACCAGCCGACATGGTTTCCCGACACAACCAAATTCTGGAACATTTCCGGATCACGCGCGAACAGGCCGCCACCCACCAGGTGCTGTCAGGTTTCGACATCGTGCTGACCATCGCCCCTCTAAATCCTGTGGTTCCGGTGCCGCGGACGGGCAACGATCCGGTGGTTCCGGTGCCGCGCACGGACAACGGGGACGGAGAGCAGTAGTAACGATGCGTCCGCCAGAGCGGTTAGGGTGACGGTTGGGGAGCAGGCTCCGGCAAGGATGAGAGCGCCCACCCGGCAACCCTTCGCCGCGACCGATAATCACTGTCCGTCAATGCGCGCTCGTCGGCAGTTGAGGATGGCTTCTGGCACAATTTGTTACCCGCCTGAAGAGGCTACGGTGGTTTCCGCCTGTCGTCACCTACCGTGATCCAAGCGGTCCCGGCGACGTCGAGAGTGGGCCAGTGCTGGCCGTCGCGGTGGGGCTAAAGTACGACCGCCACAACCACCCTAGCGTCGATCTAGGAAGCCGTCTCCACGACCTGCTCACCGCCCTCACCTCACTGCTCCACGAGGAGATGAGAGTGACCGGCATCCTGGTTGCAGGGCACCTGACAGTGGCGGCTGCGAGGCGAGCCTAATGGGAGCTACCGGAGCCAGTAAGGCAAGCTCCGGTGCCGGTAGCCTCCGGTGGGTGAGCACTCTGCGAGCCAGGAGATGGTGAGTCCTAATGACAGACCGTGCCCCCACCGGTGGTCGGGAGAGCGAACCGCTGATGGGATGACGTGCCCGCCGATGCTGGCGCGAGCACTGGACCATTAGGCCGCTGGTGATCTCCCGCAGGCTGCTGACTGTTGGGTCCCTTTGACAGGCGGGAGGCGTGAGTTGCTGTTCGTGGGAGATGACTGGGCTGAAGATCATCACGATGTGGAGGTGCAGGATGAGACCGGGCGACACCTCGGTAAGGCTCGGGTGCCCGAGGGCATCGTCGGGATTGCCCGGCTGCATGAGTTGATCGCGCGGTTCACCGGTGAGGACACCGAGCCCGAGCAGGTGCTGATCGGGATTGAGACCGACCGGGGGCCGTGGGTCGCTGCGCTGGTCGCGGCCGGGTACTCGGTGTTCGCGATCAATCCCCGCCAACTCGCCCGGTATCGGGAGCGCCACGCTATGTCGGGGGCCAAGAGCGACGCCGGGGATGCGCACGTGCTGGCCGACATGGTGCGTACCGACGGGCATCAGCTGCGCCTGGTGGCCGGGGACACCGCGCTGGTCGAGGGCATCAAGGTGGTGGCACGGGCGCACCAGAACCTGATCTGGGACCGGCATCGACAGATGTTGCGGCTGCGCTCGGCGTTGCGGGAGTATTTCCCGGCTGCCCTGGATGCCTTCGATGATCTGACCGCGGGCGATGCACTGGAGCTGCTGGGCGCGGCGCCGGATCCCGACTCCGCGGCACGGCTGTCGCGGTCGCGGATCGGTGCTGCGCTCAAGTGGGCCCGGCGCCGGGATGCGCAGACCAAGGCCGAGCGGATCCAGGCCGTGCTGCGCAGCGAGCAGCTGACCCAGCCGCCGCCCCTGGCCGGCGCCTACGCCCTCACCGTGCGCGCCGCGGTCGCCCTGATCGTCGCCTTCAACGCCGAGATCGCTACCCTGCAGGGGCAGGTGGAGGCCCATTTTGGCCAGCACCCGGACGCTGAGATCTACCGCAGCCAGCCCGGGCTCGGCGAGATCCTCGGTGCCCGGGTGCTCGGCGAGTTCGGCGACGACCCCGACCGCTACAACGGCGCCCGGGCACGCAAGAACTACGCCGGCAACGCCCCGATCACCCGTGCATCGGGGAAGAAAAAGGTCGTACTGGCCCGTTTCGTGCGCAACCGACGCCTCGCCGACGCACTGCACCAGCAGGCATTCTGCGCGCTCAACGCCTCACCCGGAGCCCGGGTCTACTACGACGGACTCCGGGGCCGCGGCGCCGGGCACCACGCCGCGCTACGCCAACTCAGCAACCGCCTCGCCGGAATCCTGCACGGCTGCCTCAAGACCCGCACCCTCTACAACGAGGCCACCGCCTGGGGCCACCACCACAAGCAAGATCAACAGGCCGCTGCTTGACAACTCAGCTCATGGGATGTCTGTCAGGCGAACAGGTCGTCGACCTCGGATGCGGTGACCGCCCGGCGCACCCACACGTCGAGCTGGTCCAGGTCGGTGCATGCGGTGATCCGGGCCCGGGCCGGCTCGGGCACCTGGATGTTGCGGGCCTCCAGCACAGCGAGTACCGCCCTTGCCTCGCCCTTCGCCTCGCCTTCAGCGCGGCCTTCGGCGCGGCCCTGGAAGACGTAGCGGCGGACGAACTCGCTCTGGTACTCGTAGGTGCTGGTGTTCACGAGAGCCTCCAGGTAGCGCCGTGCCGCCACCGGCAGTGCGGCTAACACCAGGTCAGAGTACAGCGTGAACCGTTCCTGATCGACGGTTCCGAGCGCCCCCACCAAGGCATCGAGTACCCCGGCATGTTCCGGGTGCGCACCGTGGGCCATCGCTGAGAGCACCGCCAGCTCCGGTGCTCGTACCGCTTGGGCGACCTCGGTCACCACGGGCACCCGATCTGGGCTCAGGACCAGCGGCACCAGCCGGGCCCCGGGGTGGCCGAATTCGATCGGGCGCCCGCACCAGGTCGCGGTGGCCTGGTCGACGCAGACCACCAGCAGCACGACCGGGCATCGCAGGCGGGCCCGCAGCGTGGCCAGATACACCGGCCAGCTCCACCGCTTGTTCTCGTCGCGGCCCAGCTGCACCTCCACCACGACCGCCAGCGCCACCCGCGCCGGGTCGGTGAGCACGACCACCGCATCGGCCCGGTACTGCGTCGGGCTCAGGTCGGTGCACTCTCCCGATTCGACCCGGACTTCCCGGTGCTCGGGTAGCTCCACTCCGAAGGCGCTGACCAGCAGCTCCACCGCCAGCGCGGGGCGCTGCCGGAACAGCTCGATCAGCACCTCGTGCAGGCTCGACGGCACGGGCGCCAAGCTAGCCGCCGGCACCGACAGTTCACCGACCGGACACTGCCCACTCCGGAGCGGTATCGAGTCAGCGGAACTGGTCCACCCGGAGGTCACTGAGGAGCGCACGCCACTGGCCCCGGGGAACCGTCAGGACCGGCCCGTCGGGGTTCTTGGAGTCCCGCATCGCGACCCGGTCCGGGACTCCGGCGACCTCGACCTCCTTGTGCACGTGCCCGGTATTCACCGCGTTCTCCAGATAGACGATGCCCGGCTCGTCGGGATCAGCGAACTCGAGCACGCTGAACGAACCGTTCAGCCCCTCATGTGCCCCCACCGAGGCAGGCACCACCTGGAAGCACACCGACGGAAGCGCGGTCTGGCCCACCAGATGCCGCAACTGCTCCCGCATCACCTGGGCATCGCCGATCGTTCGGCGCAACACCGTCTCGTCCACAACAGCCACCAGATCCAGGGGCGGGTCATCGACGGGTCTGCGCCGCCGGAAGGCTCAACACCTACCTGGCCGACAACGACGAATACCGCGCCACCCTGCGCCACCTGCTCCACCTCGGCGGACACATCACCTACACCACCAAAACAATCACCGTTACGCTCAACACACCAACCACACCCAAGATCACCCGGGCGTTGCGGCTACTGCTCGACGAACTCAACACCACCCCACCGGCCATCCCCGGCGACCACCGCCCCATCACCTACAAGATCAAAACCGCTTGACCGACCTCAACTGCGATCTTCGCCCAAGTTCCGGAGGTCTGTGTCCTGGTTACCGCTTCGCATGTCGTTCCGAGCCATGCCTCTCCAAGTGGATCCCAGCACAGCCCCGATTAGAGTGCCGAGAATCGTAGTGACGGCCTCTCGTGGAATGAATGCAGGAAGCGCGAGAGCGGAGACTGTGCCAAGCACAGCTAGAGCCACGACCAGCTCTCCAACTCCAATGTTGCCACCTAAATTCCCGAAGGGAATCCGTGGCCGTCGAGCCGGGGTCACTACCGTAACAAAAATCAAAAAGCACAGGATAGCGGTTCCCGCTAGGACATACATCATAAGCTGGCGGTCCAACCTGTAGCCTTCACTCGCCGGCTCCTGTGCAACCCACAACATCAACTCAAACACGCAGGGCTCCCCGATGTAGGAGCACCGCTCCGCTGCGTCATCGAAACGTAAGCGCGGCAGTAATGACTGCAGCAACGCCTGGCAAACGCCAGCAGCTTCGACTTGCGGTCAGAGGAGGTGCTGTCCGTGGTTTTACAGTCAGTAAGATATTCGTTATCAGGTGGAGATGTGTTACGCACACGCCTCGGCATGTCGCGGTGTCATCTACGTCAGACCTCAGGTCGTGGGCAGCGCGTCGACCTCGGTGGCGGCTGCGAGGCCGGCCACGACTCCACCAACGTCTTGAACAACGCCGACGGTCCTCCCCCGCCGAGGCGTGGGCCGCGCACTGGGCGTCGCGGAGCAGGTCGGGCAGCAGCGTCCCGAGCTGCGTTCGGTGGTCTGGGCTTGCGTGCCGCATCTGCCACGCCTGGGCCAGGCGCATTGCAAGGTGCTCGACGCGATGATCCTGCCCGGCCAACTGGGCGGCGGCCAGGCCCACCAGCACCTCCCCGGCCGAGTGTCCCCGCGCCCGGGCCTTGATCGACCCCACCGCCCCGTCCAGCGCCTCGATCACCCCGAGCTGCTCACCCCACTCGCTGACCGCGACCATGCCCGGCACCGCCGTCAACGACTCATCCGGCGCGCCGATCCGCACCCGCCACCGCGTGCGCTTGCCACCGCGTAGTCTGCTCACCAGATAGGTGTCCTTCCAACCCGGATGATTATGACCTTGACAGCATCATCATCCCAGGTCAGCAGGACACCTATCGCCATTTCACGGCGCGTGTCTCCCCACTACTCGTGGAATCGGGTCAGATCACGAGGTGATGCTCTCGACTATGGCGGAGAAAATCCACGATGACCGGTTTCTGGCACTGCTGCGCCATATGCTGACAGCCGGGTATCTCGAAGACTGGGTATGGAACGCCACCCACAGTGGCGCGCCGCAGGGCGGGGTCGTATCACCCGTCCTGTTGAACATTTACCTGAACCGTCTCGACCATTTTGTGGAAACCGTTCTCATCCCCGACCACACCCGAGGAACAGGCAGAAGAGTCAACCCTGCCTACGAAAGGGTGAGGAAACAGATGTCCGCGGCCCACAGGCGCGGAGACCGTGTTCAAGCCCGCCAACTGCGTCAGCACCTGCGGGCCATGCCCAGCAAAGATCCCACGGACCCGGGCTACCGCAAGCTGAGATATATCCGCTACGCGGATGATCAACTGCTCGGGTTCACCGGACCCAAGGCCGAAGCCGAGGAGGTCAAGAACCGCCTGGCGGGATTCCTTCGCGACGAACTCGCTCTGGAACTCTCGGCGGAGAAAACCCTGATCACCCATACCCGTACCCGGGCAGCACGGTTCCTCGGCTACGACATCATCACCCAGACCGGTGCCCCCCTCACCAACGGTCGCCGCGCCACCAACGCGGTGGTCGGACTGCGGGTCCCTCAGGATGTCGTCAAAGCCAAGAGCGCCCCCTATCTGAGACGAGGAAAACCCTCGCACCGTCACGAGTGGATCAACGAGGACGACCACACCATCGTTGCCACCTACGGCAGTATCTCCAGGGGCATCGTCCAGTACTCCCTGCCCGCTTCGAACGTCTACCGATTCAACCGGCTCCACTGGATCAGGAAAACTTCGATGCTGAAGACCCTGGCCGCCAAGCACCGCTCGACGGTGACGAAGATGGCCACCAAGCACCAGGCCACCCTCGTCACACCGCACGGGCCACGCAGGTGCTACGAAGCCAGGATCGAACACAAGGACAGGCCAGCACTGGTCGCACGATTCGGCGGGATCCCGCTGAAACGGCAACACTGGGCGGCCACTACCGACCGCCGACCGGTTCTGGAACCCTACCCCCGCAAAGAGCTGATCACACGGCTCCTGCACGGTAGATGCGAGCTCTGCACCAGCACGGACGACATTCATGTACACCACGTTGCCCGCCTGGCGAACCTCGCGAAGCCCGAACCACAACCCGAGTGGATACAACTCATGGCGAAACGGCGCAGGAAAAGTCTTCTGGTCTGCCGCACCTGCTATGACACCATCCGCCCGGAAAAATCACACCGAACGCTCACGCAGTAAATCACTGGAGAGCCGGATGCCTGGAAAGCGGGCACGTCCGGTTCGGAGGGAGGCCACGCGGAAAAGGACCTGCCATAAATAGGCACCTCGCCACGTGGCCTACCCAACCACGCACCCTGGCAACGAGGAAGCAACGAGAACACGAACGGCTTCCTGCGCCAGTATTTCCCGAAGGGCACCGACCTCTCGGAGTTCACTCAAGCTGAGCTCGATGCAGTAGCCACGCGACTCAACAACCGTCCACGAAGGACACTCGGGTTCAAGACGCCCGCCGAGAAACTCGATGAACTACTGGTCAATGCCGGTGTCGCGGTCACCACTTGAGACCAAGCCTGCTTTGCGGTGGTCGAGGATGTCCTGATCCCCGCGGCAGCGCCCGCGCGGATGCCGGGCCAGCCAGGCGGACAGGCGAGGTAACCATGAACCTTGTGGGGTTGAGCGATGGTGCCGCATGAGCCGTGGAAGGGGTTGTGCGGTTAGTGGGGGATCGAGCAGCCACGCGGCCCACCAGCCCAGCCAGCCGGGGCTGGCGTCGATCGTGTGGGCCGTGAACTGCTGGACATTCCTCATGGTGAACAGCAGTCCGAGGATCATTCCTGACCAGATGAATAACTCGGTGATGGTGCGGGCTTTCTCCACCCGCAGCGCCACGACGTCCTGCCCACACCCGCCCGTCGGCACGCACGTACCAGCCCCACGACGTCACCGCATCGACGGTGGCAGCCTCGGTCGACCAGGACCCCGCGACACCCCGATCACCGGCAGTGTGTCCGCACTGATCACAACAGACGCCCATCCCGGCGTCGGCCTGTCCCATCACGCCACCTGCCCATCCGGGCCGCAAGCACCACGGTGCGCCGGCAGCGCACGCAGCACCGCAGCCACTGCGCGACGCTCCATCCGACGCCGGCGCCGCTCCGCAGCACTCCCGTCCAGCAGCGCCGACGTCGGAGGGGCTGCCTCGGCGAGCGCTGCATCGACCTCGTAGAGCAGCGCATCGATCACTTGCTCGCTCACCCGTCCGGGCTGAAACTCACGCAACCCTCGTCGCCGTTCAAACGATCACTCTCAGCTCTGCGCCTCGACGCGGGGACGACTCACCCGCATATCGAGGAAACGGCACGATGCCCGTTTCGGGAGGGTCTGCGGGCTAGAGCGTGTCCCGTGGATCTCGGTGGGCGGATACGATAGATCTTCTGGGTGCTTGATCGCCATGATCTGACCGATGAGGAATGGGCTCGACTGAAGCCGTTGTTGCCTGATCAGACCCCGCGTCGGGGTGGCCGATGG
>DASTLT010000044.1:0-52059 GCA_035714625.1 Pseudonocardiaceae bacterium
CCGTGGCGGTGAACTCCTTGAGGTGATCGGGCCCGTCTTCGACCACCCGGTACTCGGGGACACCGAGGCCACGCGCGGCGGTGAGCTCCTGCAGGCTGGTCTTCCAGTCCAGGCCGGCACCCAGCAGCGGCGCGGCGACCAGCAGCGGGTCGAACAGCCGGTGCACCAGGGCGCGGGCGACCTCCAAGCCGTGCTGCAGGTAGACCGCGCCGATCAACGCCTCGGTGGTGTCGGCCAGGATGCTGGTCTTGTCCCGGCCGCCAGTGAGTTCCTCGCCCCGCCCCAGCAGCACATACTCGCCCAGGCCGCGGGTGCCGAGCAGGCGAGCCACCCCGGCCAGTGCGTGCATGTTCACCACGCTGGCCCGCAGCTTGGCGAGCTGCCCTTCCGCGAGCTGGGGATGGGTGCGGTACAGATGGTCGGTGACCACCAGGCTCAGCACGGCGTCGCCCAGGAACTCCAGTCGCTCGTTGGGTTCGAGCCCGCCACTCTCATAGGCATAGGAACGGTGGGTGAGCGCAAGAGTCAGCAACTCGGCATCAACATCAATGCCGAGTGCGGTGAGTAGCGGGGCCAGGTTCGGTCCGTTACCCCGCGACGACCGGCCCCCCACGCCTACGTCGGGCGCCTGATCAGGCCGGCTGGACGACCTGGCGGCCGTCATAGGTGCCACAGTGCGGGCAAGCCACATGCGGCAGCTTCGGCTCGCGGCAGGCTTGGTTCGAACACGGCACGAGGGTGGGTGCGGTGGTCTTCCACTGGGATCGTCGCGATCGGGTGTTGGAGCGCGACATCCTGCGCTTCGGGACGGCCACGTTGCTCGTTCTCCTTATTCAATGCCCTGATTGTCGCTTTCACTGAACCGCTTCAATGCCGCCCAGCGCGGATCCATCGTCTCATGCCGGTGCTCGGCTCCGAGCTCGGCCCACTTGCCCCCGCACTCCGGGCAGAGGCCGGGGCAGTTGGCCCGGCACAGCGGGGCCTGCGGAAGGGCCAGCAGCACCGCGTCGCGGACCAGCGGCTCGAGGTCGACCAGGTCGTCAACGACCCGGCTGACCTCGTCGGGGTCCGTGCTCGCCGCAGTCGCCGTGTCCGGATAGGCGAACAGCTCGGTCAGCTCCACCTGGACCCGGTCGACCATCGGGTCCAGGCACCGGGTGCACTCACCCGCGACCGAGGCGACCGCCGTCCCGGACACCAGTACCCCTTCCACCACCGACTCCAGACGCACATCCAGCGTCACCTCGTCGCCCTCGGGCACCCCGATCACGTCCAGGCCGAGCCCGGCGGGTACCGGGATTTGCCGGTGGTAGCAGCGCATCGCCCCCGAACGCCGGCCCAGCTCCCGGATATGGATCACCCAGGGAGCGGACGGATCGGGGCGGGATGGGGTGGCCCTGCGTGGCATGGCGGTTCCTCAGCTTAGGCACAGGAGATCAGGCGTTTGACGGGTGAGCAGCGCGGCTCGGGCCGGTCCAGACCTGTTCAGCTCCGATACTCGGGCGCCCCAGCGGGCACCGGCCCGGTGCGCCGGGTGCGGCCCCTTCCGACGGTGCGCAGCGTGCGGGTGAGCAAGTCCTCGAACTCGGCGAGGCTGCGGTCGATGTAGGCGTCGCATTCCGCGCGCAGGTGCTGCGCCTCGGTGCTGGCCTCGGCCCGGATCCGGTCGGCCTCCGCCCGGGCGGTCTGCACCACCTCGGTCTGCTCGACCAGGCGGGCCTGCTCGGTGCGACCGTCGGTGACGGCCCGTTCATAGGCCGCCCGCCCGGCCGCGACCATCCGCTCGGCCTCGGTCTCGGCGCGCCCGGTGAGCTGCTGATACTCGTGCCGCCCTGCCGCCACCACGTGCTCGGCCTCGGCTTGCGCATCGGCCACCATCGACTCGGCGTGGGCCCGCGCCTCGGCGATCAGGCGCTGGGCCTCGTCACGAGCCTCGGCCACGGTCCGCTCGGCCTCCTCCCGGGCCGCCTCCCGCCGCTCGTGCGCCTCCCGCCGCGCGGTCTCCACCAGCTCGTCCCGATGATCCAGCACGTCCTGGGCGTCATCAAGCTCGGCGGGGATCGCGTCGCGCACCTCGTCAAGCAGGTCGAGCAGGTCACCGCGGGGCACCACGCAGCTCGCCGTCATCGGCAACCCGCGGGCCTCCTCGACGGTGGTCACGAGCGCGTCAAGCGCCTCGAAAACCCGATACACCTGCCGCTGGTCATCGTCACTGGCCACGGGGACCAGTTTGCCCCCTCCGGCGACCAAGCCGCAGCACCGCGGGCGTGACGCGGCGTGTCCGGTTGCTCAGCACTGCTCGGCAAGCCGGTCCAGGAGGCGTTGGTAGACCTTGGGCGGCACCAGGTGGCCGACATCGCCGCCGTAGGTGGCCACCTCCCTGACCAGTGAGCTGGACAGGAAACTGTAGATCGGGTTGCTCGGCATGAACATCGTGTCCACCCCGGAGAGCTGGTAGTTCATCTGGGCCATCTGCAACTCGTAGTCGAAGTCGCTGACCGCGCGCAGTCCTTTGACGATGGTGCGGATCTCGTGCGCGCGGCAGTAGTCGACGAGCAGCCCGTGCCAGGAGTCGATGCGGACGTTCGGCAGATGGTGGGTGATTTCCGCCAGCATCGCCATCCGGTCGTCGACCTCGAACAGGGAGCGCTTGGTCTTGTTGATCAAGACGGCGACCACGACCTCGTCGAACTGGGTCGCGGCCCGCTCGACGATGTCCAGGTGGCCATTGGTCACCGGGTCGTAAGATCCGGGACAGACCGCACGCCTCATCATGCTCATATTGCCGAACCGTAATGCACCGCAGTGTCCCCGTACCGCCGCTGCGTGAGCGCTACCACACCATCCGGCCAGCTCGGCGGCACCGCCCTGGCGGGGCGTTCCACCACCAGCACCGCACCGGACGCCAGCCAGCCACCGCGGGCCAGCGCGGCGAGCACCCTGCTCACCGTGTCATCGTCCAGCGCGTAGGGCGGGTCGGCGAGCACCACGTCATAGGGCTCGCCCGGAACGGCGGACAGCACCGCTGCCACTGACGCGACACTCACCTGCGCTGCGACGCCCTCCGGCCCGCCCAGCCCGAGCGTCTCGATGTTGCGGCGCAGCACGGCGACGGCACGCCGGTCGGATTCCACGAACCGGACGTGCGCTGCCCCGCGGGACAGCGCCTCCAGCCCCAGCGCCCCGGAGCCGGCATACAGGTCGAGCACCCGGGCCCCTTCGAGGTCGCGGCGCGCCTGCACGGCACTGAACACTGCCTCCCGGACCCGCTCCGACGTCGGCCGGGTGCCCCGGGGCGGCACGGCCAGCCGCCGCCCCCCAGCCACCCCGGCCACGATCCGCGTCACAGATCCATCATGCCGAGGTCGTGAGTGGCAAACGGGGCCGTTGCAGTCCAACGGCACTCACGAGGAGCGCAGCTCCAGGATAAGGTCGCCGCCTTCGACCTGCTGCACGGTGTGGATGGCCAGCCGGGCCACGGTGCCGTCGCGGGGTGCGGTGATGGCGGCCTCCATCTTCATTGCCTCGATGGTGGCCAGGGTCTGCCCGGCGGCCACCCGGTCGCCCTCGGCCACCTGCAGGGTCACCACGCCGGCGAACGGTGCCGGAACGTGGTTCTCCTTGGACCGGTCGGCCTTCTCCGCGGCCGGCACCTCGGAGGCGACCGAGCGGTCCCGAACCTGCAGGGGGCGCAGCCGCCCGTTGAGCTTGCACAGCACGCTGCGCATGCCGCGCTCGTCGGCGTCGCCGATCGCCTGGAGCTGGATGAGCAGCCGGACCCCCGGCTCGAGGTCGACGACGTGCTCCTCGCCGTGCCGCATGCCGTAGAAAAAATCCATGCTGGCCAGCACCGAGGTGTCGCCGTAGGACTGGCGATGCGCCTCGAACTCCGCCGTGGGACCAGCGAACAGCAGCCGGTTGAGGGTGCGCGCCCGGTCCTCGTGCAGGCCCTTGCGGTCCTCGGCGGACAGCTCCGCCACCCCCCGCGGCCCGCTGCGGCCCTGCAGGGCCTTGCTGCGCAGCGGCTCGGGCCACCCGCCCGGGGGCTCGCCCAGCTCGCCGTGCAGGAAACCGATCACCGAGTCGGGGATGTCGTAGCGGGCCGGGTCGGCCTCGAAGTCCTCCGCCGCCACACCCGCGCCCACCAGGTGCAACGCCAGGTCCCCGACCACCTTGGAGGACGGGGTCACCTTCACCAGCCGCCCGAGCATCCGGTCGGCGGCCGCGTAGGCGTCCTCGATCTGCTCGAACTTGTCCGCCAGTCCCAGGGCGGCGGCCTGTTGGCGCAGGTTGGAGAGCTGCCCGCCGGGGATCTCGTGGTGGTAGACCCGCCCGGTGGGCGCGGTCAGCCCGGACTCGAAGGGCGCGTAGACCTTGCGCACCAGCTCCCAGTAGGGCTCCAGGTCACACACCGCCTGCAGATCCAGCCCGGTGCCGCGCGGAGTGTGATCGGTGGCCGCGACCAGCGCGGACAGTGCGGGCTGGGAGGTGGTCCCGGCCATCGAGGCGGTGGCCGCGTCGACAGCGTCCACCCCGGCGTCGATCGCGGCGAGCAGGGTGGCGAGCTGCCCACCGGGGGTGTCGTGGGTGTGCAGGTGCACCGGCAGGTCGAACCGCTCGCGCAGCGCGCGCACCAGGGTCCGGGCAGCGGGTGGGCGCAGCAGCCCGGCCATGTCCTTGATCGCCAGCACGTGCGCGCCTGCCTCGACGATCTGCTCGGCGAGCCGCAGGTAGTAGTCGAGGGTGTAGAGCCGCTCAGCGGGGTCGGACAGGTCGGCGGTGTAGCACAGCGCCACCTCGGCCACCGCCTGATCGGTCTCGCGGACCGCGTCGATGGCCGGGCGCATCTGGGACACGTCGTTGAGCGCGTCGAAGATCCGGAAGATGTCCAGCCCGGTGTCAACGGCCTGCTCGATGAACGCGGTGCTCACCTCGGTCGGGTAGGGGGTGTAGCCGACGGTGTTGCGCCCGCGCAGCAGCATCTGCAGGCACAGGTTGGGGGCTGCCGCGCGCAGCGCGGCCAGCCGCTCCCACGGGTCCTCGGCCAGGAAGCGCAGCGCGACGTCGTAGGTCGCACCGCCCCAGCACTCCAGCGACAGCATCTGCGGGACCATCCGGGCGACGTAGGGCGCCACCGCCACCATGTCCCTGCTGCGCACCCGGGTGGCCAGCAGCGACTGATGCGCGTCGCGGAAGGTGGTGTCGGTGACGGCCACCGCGTCGCGGGTGCGCAACCAGTGCGCGAACCCCTCCGGGCCGAGTGCGAGCAGCTTCTGCCGGGATCCGGCGGGTGGCTCGGCGTCCAGGTCGATCACCGGCAGCTTGCCCATCGGGTCGGCCAGCTCGGGCGGCTCCCCGTGCGGCCGGTTCACCGTCACGTCCGCGAGGTAAGTCAAAAGCCGGGTGCCGCGGTCCGCGGAGTGCCGCGCGGTGAGCAGTTGGGGCCGCTGCTCGATGAACGAGGTGGTGACCTTGCCGGCCTGGAAGTCGGGGTCGTCGAGCAGGGCGAGCAGGAACGGGATGTTGGTGGCCACCCCGCGGATCCGGAACTCGGCGATCGCCCGGCGGGCCCGCCGCACGGCAGCCGGGAAGTCGTGTCCCCGGCAGGTCACCTTGACCAGCAGCGAGTCGAAATGCGCGCTGATCTCCGCTCCGGCGTAGATGGTGCCCCCGTCGAGCCGAACTCCGGCCCCGCTCGCCGACCGGTAGGCGGTGACGATCCCGGTGTCCGGGCGGAACTCGTTCGTCGGGTCCTCGGTGGTGATCCGGCACTGCAGCGCCGCCCCCCGGGTCACGATCCGGTCCTGGGACAGCCCGAGGTCGGCCAGCGTCTCCCCGGCCGCGATCCGCATCTGCGAGCCCACCAGGTCGACATCGGTGACCTCCTCGGTCACCGTGTGCTCGACCTGGATACGCGGGTTCATCTCGATGAACACGTGGTTGCCATGGCGGTCGACGAGAAACTCGACGGTGCCCGCGTTGACGTACCCGATGTGCCGGGCGAAGGCCACCGCGTCAGCGCAGATCCGCGCCCGCAGCTTCGGGTCCAGGTTCGGCGCGGGGGCGATCTCCACGACCTTCTGGTGCCTGCGCTGCACCGAGCAGTCCCGCTCATAGAGATGGAGCGTGGCACCGGTGTGGTCGGCCAGGATCTGCACCTCGATATGGCGGGGATCGGTGACGGCCTGCTCCAGGAACACGGTGGGGTCACCGAAGGCGGACTCGGCCTCGCGGGTGGCGGCCTGCAGCGCGTCGCGCAGGCCACCGGCCTCGCTCACCCGGCGCATGCCACGGCCACCGCCACCAGCCACTGCCTTGACGAACAGCGGAAAGCCGATCTCCGCCGCAGTGGCCACCAGCTCGTCGAGGTCAGCGGAGGGGGCCGAGGAGCGCAGCACCGGCACTCCGGCCTCCCGGGCTGCGGCCACCGCCCGGGACTTGTGACCCGCCAGTGCCAGCACCGCAGGCGGCGGCCCGATGAACGTGATGCCCGCCTGTGCGCAGGCCGTCGCCAGTTTCGGGTTCTCTGACAGGAAGCCGTAACCGGGGTACACGGCGTCGGCACCAGCCCGTTTCGCGGCCCCGATGATTTCCGCCACCGAGAGGTAGGCGCGGACCGGGTGGCCCTCCTCCCCGATCTGGTACGCCTGGTCGGCCTTGAGCCGGTGCTCGGAGTTGCGGTCCTCGTACGGGAACACCGCGACGGTCTGGGAGCCGAGCTCATAGGCGGCGCGAAACGCCCGGATCGCGATCTCCCCGCGGTTGGCGACCAGGACCTTGCGGAACATGTGCCAGCTCCCTTCCGCACCGCCGGGTGATTGCCGACGTTACCTGGACGTCCCGCTGATTGGGCAGGTCGTCTCAGGTGCCGGACTGGGCGCTGGCCGATGCGGTAATCCTGACACCCGCTGATCAAACGCACTTCCGCCGTTGAACGTTCCAGTGGGGTATCAAGGGCAGTGGGGTCCCAAGGCAGTGGGGTCCCAAGTGCAGGGGCACACCGGAAAGGATGCGGGCATGCGCAGACCGCCGTACCACTACTCGTATCACTATGCCCGGCACCTCAGTCCGGCTCGGGGACCTTTCGGTCCGTTGCTGCTGGCACTTGCCCTGGTGGTGCTGGCTGGCGGCGCGGCGGTCGTCGTGGCGCTGGTGACCATGCTGATGGCGCTCGGCCCGCTGGTGCTGGCCGGGATGGTCACCGGAGCCATCGTGTCGAGCCGACGTCGACGCCGACGTTCGGTGGCCTGGTCAGCGCGGGCCACCCGGATTCCGCGGGCGGACCGGGCGCGGGCACTCCCTGCTGGCCCTGCTGAGCCCGCTGGGCGCCGTTCCGTCGGGCCACGGGCGGAGTGGGCGGCGGCGCGAGCCCGGTTCGCCCAGTTGCGCAGTGAGTACGGGCAGTTCGAGTGCGACCCGCTCGCCGTGCTGCGGCTGCCCGCGCTGACCGACGTCACGGTGCCGTCCACCGCCCGGTTCGTGGACGCCTTCGCCGAAGCCCAGGCACTGGACACCGACACCGCGCCGCCGGCGGAGCACGCTGCCCGGTTCGCCGGTGCCGTGGACGCCGCGTGGCGCGCCTGGCACGCCGCCCGGGACGCGGCGCAGCGGATCCGGCTGGCCGGCATTCCCGCGGCGGAACACGCCACCGTGCAGCGCGCGATCAAGCTGCTCACTATAGCCCGGGACTCCGACCATGACGCCGAACGCGCCGCCGCGTACTCGAGGGCCCGCACCGAGCTGGCGAAGCTGGACCGCCGCGGCACACTGCGCCTGCCCCCCGCCGCAGCCGCCGCCCTGGACGCCGCCGCCCGCGGCCAGTTGCCCCCGGCCATCTCGCACATCTGACCGCTCGCCCTCCTGCCATCTGAGTGACTTGACCCCCGGTAACGTCTGATGTTCGTCAAACAGCAACGGAAGCGCTCACCGTACCGGATCTCGCTTCGGGACAGTGGGGTTGAGGAGCTGGCAGATGACCCGGTCTTCGACCTCGTCCACCTCCCGATCCTGTTCCTATCAGCCGAGCACGCCAGGTTCGGACTCCGACGGGTACAAGTCGGGCGGCTGGGTGGTGCTCCATCTGCTGGATGCTTCGGGCTCCGGGCTCCCCCCGGCCGTCCTGCGGCTGTGCTGCGTGGCCCGTTCGTCCTCGCCTGCGCGGCGACGACCGGCGGGGCCACGAGCGAACGGTGTTGGCAACAGGCCGCCCCTCCGGCGTCCTGTCCGGCAGCGGCACGGCAGGACGAACGGCCTGCCCGCCCGAACGCGCGAGTGTCAACCAAGATCCCTACGAATCAGTTCTCTACGGTTTCGGGGGATTGCCACAGCACCCGCCCAGGGCCCGCTCGATATGTCGGTACGTCCGGGCTGAAGCCGGCCGCCAGTCGCAGCCAACCTAGAAGAATCATTACGAAGCCACAGCTCACAACCGATCCACGGATTGAGGTGCTGGCACTGTGGTTGGGCCTACGCTCGCAGGTACGACAGGGCCGGATCCACGCCCGTGCAATGGCAGAACTCGTTGAGGCACTGCGTGCCGACGAAAACGAGGATCGACAGCTTCATGACGGAAGCGGGTTGAGGCCGCCAGTCACCGGCGGGTGGGATGATCAGGGTGAACATGGATGAGCCAGACGCACAAGAGGCGACGGGCTTCGCGTTGGGCTCAGCTTCGCCCTCGACCAACCCAGATGTGTCCCAGGACCGGGCGGCGCACGACCAAGCGTTCGTCGACTTCTATCGCGGCTTCTTCCCAGGCTGGTCGCCTTCCTGCGCTGCAAGGGGTGCCGTCGTTGCCAGAGGCCACAGACGTCGCCCTGGAGACCATGGTGCAGGCGTACCAACACTGGACCATGATCGATTGTCCGCGTGCATGGGCCCGGCGTGCCGCCTCCCGGATGTGGCCAGGCGAATCGCCCGAACAGTCGAAGACCCGGTTGCAGATGTCCCGGAGCGGCCGTCGCTGCTCGCCGTCGCCGACATCGCGGCATGGGAGCAGCACCACGACGTGTTGCAGATCCTCGACCAGTTGCCTGTACGGCAGCGGCAGGTCCTCGCCTGGAGCCTTGGCGGCTACACCCCCACCGAGATCGGCACCGACCTGAAGATGACCGCTGACGCAGTCCGGGCCCGCCTGGCCGTACACCATATGCATTATCTGTCGATGATTGTGACCCACTCGAAGCGCACGCTCATCGGCATGCCAGGGCGTTCGGTGCTTGTCGATATGCTCGGGTCAGGTACCGGAGGCCATGTACGCGGCGAGGATGTAGTTCGGGTGGCGTCGAGGTTCTTGCGGGCTCGGTCATAGCGCATGATGGTGCGGGGATCCGCGTGGCGCGCCGCGATCTGCACGTCCGCAAATCCACGCCGGCATCGAGCATAGTGGTGACGAAGGTGTGCCGGAGCATGTGCGGGTGCATTCGCGGCAACCGCAGCACCGATACCTGGGCTAGGCGTCGCAGTCGTCGGGTCGCGCAGTGGCGGTCCATCCGCGCACCGCGCCGGTGAGCAAGATCGGGCCGTCACTGCGCTCGGTGATCGCCCAATCGATCGCGCGCCCCACCGCCGGCGGTAAGGGCACCAGCACAATCTTCGAGCCCTTGCCATGCACCTGCAGCACGCGGTGGCCGTGCTCCTCACCGACGTCGGCGATATCTGCGCAGCAGGCTTCGAAGATTCGCAGCCCAACAGCCCGAGCATGGTGACCAGCGCGAAGTCGAACACATTGGCTGATTCCCGGGCCGCGGTCAACAACGCCTCAAACTGTAGATGTGATAGCCCGAGAGTGGGGGACTCCGGCGGTACGAAGGGGCGACGGACGTAGTCGGCCGGGGCGTGTTCCAGGACCGCGTCTATTACGCAGGTGCGGTAGAACCCAGTGACCACGGCCATCCGTCGCGACACTGTGGAGGGCTTGAACCCTCGGACTTCCTGCATCCATCGCACGTAGCGCTCGATCTGCGCCCGCTGCGCCGTCAACGGTGCAAGATGCTGCTCGGTGCACCAGGCGAAGAACAGCTTCAGGTCCGACTCGGTATGCATCCGGGAGGTGCCGGTAAAGCGGCCCAGATACGCCGCCGTCGCCAACCGTAAAACAAGATCGTCATCATGAGGAGAGGTCAACACCTCCGGCATGGTCGTCATGCCACTACAGTGAGCCGATACCCCAGGCCAGCGCTCCACACCGCCCACGTCGCGGCATGTGCGGATACCCGTAGCAGCGATAGAGCCAGTGCGGTCGGCATCAGCGCAGACCGCGGCGATAACGGACTTCGTCGGCCAGTACGCCCCACACGTATTCTTGGCGACGGTGCCCGTCCGACTGCCATCCGTCGGCCCGATAAAAGCGGTGGGCTCGTTCGTTGCCCGCGTGAACCCACAGGACGGCTTCGGTGAATCCCTGGCGGCTGAGTCGAGCTCGGGCCTCGGCAATCAGCGATCGCCCGATCCCCCGTCCCCACGCGGGCGGGTCAACGTAGAGGGCGTACACCGCGCCAGCGTCCGCCGCATCCTCGTCCAGGGCCGGCCCGAGGGTCGCGAAACCGCACACGGTGGCGTCGACGACGGCAACGACAGTGGTAGGGCTGCCGGGGCGAACATCACCGAAGGTGTAGTGGGCCATGCGGTCTTCGGCTCGCAGCCCGTCGAGGTAGTCATCAGGGAATAATCCGCGGTAGGCAATCTGCCAGGACCGCACATTGACACCGGCCACCTCGGCGGCATCCTGCGGCTGGGCCTCACGCACAGTCATCACTCGTCCAGTATGCGGCCAACATGCGACCGGTGCGCTCGATTTTCGGGACCGTCCGGCACGGCCTGCACGACACCCACCCGGTCGGCGACAGAAGAGGATGCTCAGAATGATCAACTTCGCCGGCGCTCGATGGTCTGCTGGACGCATGCGACACGGTCGGTCAACGGACCGGCAGGCACCTCCGCCAGCCGGAATCCAAGGCTGCGGTACATCTGTTCGTGCAGTCGCTCGAAGACGAGCGCATTGTCGAAACTCATCCTTCTGGCCGAGGTAGCGCGGAGGAAGCCTTGGTGACGAACGAAGAAAACGGTCACCTCATAGACACCCTGCCCCACAACTCGGTCGACCTCGTCGACCAGCAGCCGTGACGGTGCGAAACCGAGGTAATGGCTCAGTGCCAGGGTGCAGACCGGGGAGCGGTCGCAGAAGATCGTGGCACCGTCCGCGGCCGGGGTACGCTCTTGTCTACGCCGCTGTAAGGTCACGATCTTGTCGATGAAGGCTGGTTCCCGCCACGGTTCGGCGTGGCCCAGTGCGTTCTCCAGGGCAATGACGTCGGTGGCGGCTTCCTCGACGACGATATGCCCGTGGAGCTCCAGATGCCGCAGAATGGCTGTCTTGCCGGCTCCTGGGGTGCCGGTGAGGATGTACCTGGGCACGACTAACTCCTTTGATCGGCGAAACGGCCGCGGCTGGATGACCGCAGGGGAGGGTGTGTCAGAAGGTCACCGGGTGGTGGGGGTGAGCGATGTTGTTCGGGACACCGTGGCGGGAACGGGCAGCGGAGAGCGAGGGCTCAATCAACGCAGTGCGGTATACGGTATAGCAGACGGAGATGCACTGTCATCGGACAGTTACCTCGACGGTGCCGATGCGCCTACTCGGGAGCGCAAGCGATCAGCCCAGGGTTCTGCGGTCAGTGGTCGAGTACTGCCGCGAGGCGAGCGTCCAGGCGGGCCAGCGCGTCCGGGGTGATCGCGTCGAGGTGCTGGGTGAGCTGGCTGCGCCGCAGCGTCATCAGCCCGGCGGCGGCGTCCAGCCAGCACGGGTGTCGCCCAGCAGGACGGAGACGGCGAGCACGTGCCCGGGGTCGGTGGCGCTGACCTGCACCCCGTATAGCACCTGGTAGGCGTCGTGGTCGAGCACGGCGTGCGCGGAGACCAGCACGACGACCCGTTCCCGCATCCCCCCGACCTGGTAGGCCCAGAGCTCATCCCGCAGCACGCTGGCCTCGCCGACGGTCCCGGTCAAGGACCTTAGCCAGATCGGCCAGTTTGAGGTCGGCGCTGGTCTGCTCCTCGTCGACTCCGCGACCTGGGCGGCTCTCTCCCCGCGGCGCCTGAACACCGCCCTCCGGCACCTGTTTGGCCCAGCTCTGCAAGTCTGCCAACCTCATCCCGACCCGGCCCGGGCGTAGCGCCCCCGCCCGCGCAAACGCGGCGGCTCCCACCGCTACGACCGCCTCCAACCCGGCACATCCGTCGTCCAGACCGTCACCCCACAAGATCGTTCTACACCCCCCTCAAGCCCGCCCTCCGACTAAGGAAGTGGCATTGCAACTCGACCCGTGGCTGGTTATTTCTGAGCGGATCTGCTTCACGAACTCAAACGCAAAGCAGAGTGGGCCGGGCGGCGTGTATCAGATGCCCGGAGCAGACCTCCATTCTGGAGCGGGGCCTCCCTCTACTGTCACGCACCGCGCACAGCGAAGGGAATGGACCATGAAGGACTGGCAGATCGTCGTCGGAACCGTGCTTGCCGGCTGGCTGGTGGGTGCCGCAGTGGGAACCGCGTTGGACCAGGTGGCCGTGTGGATGGCCATTGGCGCCGGTCTGGGAGTCACCTTCGGTCTCGTGCGCGTGAACCGGTGCCGCGCCTGACCTCGGCGGTGCTCGCTTCCTGAAACAGTGAGGGCTCCCGGAGGCGGGGGCTTTACCCGGCGCCGCTCAGATGAGGCAGCTCGGACTCGGTGTGGGGGTTCGGCAGGTGCCGTATCGCGGCCCCCGGTAGACCGATGCCGCCAGCGCAGGACGAGATCGTGGTCATCAGATGAGCCGGTCAACACCTCTGACCTGGTGGTCATAGCACCACGGTGAGCCGGCGGCTTGGTCATCGACACCTTGACCACCCAGGCCGCAGCATGAGAGTGTGATCCCGAGCCCGCCACCGAGGCCCTTAAGACTTAGCAGGTGGCCGTCCTGTACCAGGATGATCCGCAGCGGCTGGTCGCTCGGCTACCTGCCGGCGAAGGCTCAGCGTGGTGGGCGAGATGACTAGGGCCGGTGGGCTTGGCGCGCCCGCTCGACGTAGGCGGCCAGAGCGATCATGCGTTCAGGTGGCCAGGGTAGGCGGGCGCAGAGTTCGGCGCTGTTCTCCTGCCACATCCGCCGGGCAGCCTGCGCCGTCTGCTGTCCCTGCTCGGCCGAGGGATGCAAACGGGCGCCCAGCGCGTCCCACCGGGCGAGCAGGTCAGCCACCCGAGGATCGTCCACCGGCATGTCGGCGGCTACCTGCGGCAGCAGCTCCTCCACCAGGCCGGCCCACTCACGCTTGGCCGCCTCGACGACCTCGGGGCCGAGTTCAGCCCGGCGCGCCGCCAACTGGTCACGCTGGTTCTGGGTGAAGTAGTTCTCGTACACAGAAATCAACTCCAAGGTCGCCATGAACTGGTCCGGATCGGGCATCCGGCGGGCATCGATCTGCTGGAGCAGGCCCTCGATCCGGTCGCGCATCTCCTCCAGCCGCGCAGCCTGCTCGTCCACGCCCCGCAACTGGGCCGCCAACAGCTCCCGCAGCTCGGCTAGATTGTCGCCCTGACCGGCCAGCACGCCGGCGATCTCCTGCAGCGACAGCCCGAGCGCACGCAACGCCCGGATCCGGTAGAGCCGCCGTACGTCGCGTTCGCTGTAACGGCGATGACCGGACACCGTGCGCTGCTCGGGCATGAGCAACCCGATCCGGTCGTAATGGTGTAAAGCGCGCACGGTGACCCCACTGGCCCGCGCCAACGCCCCGATACTCCACCGGCTCCCGCCGTTCGCCTCGATCATGCGGCTCACGATAAATCCTGACCTCACGTCAGGCGCAACTCGCAAGTACTACATTCGGTCTGCGTCACGCCGCAGTGCTGCGGGGCGACTCCGACCGTCTTGACCCCCTTCTTGATCCCCTGGGTGTCGTCGGCGATCAGCACCCCCTCATCACAGCCCAAGACGATCTTCATTACCAAGATCTGCGAATGTAGTACAAGTTCCCCGATGCCGAAGCGAAGGAGGTCAGTGTCATGCTGCTCGTCAGGACCTCGAACGCTCGCACATCGGCAGATGAGGACGTCTGTCGCTCCAGTGCCACGTCAAGATGGCTTGTCGTGCTCAGTCGGTGACATCGAGTGACCGGTCCCGGAGTGCATCGGCTCCTCATCGCTCAGCCCACCAGCGCAGGCTCGCACCGACTGTCCTTCGGATCCGGCGGCAAGCTGGGGAGCATTACTTCGACCACAGGGCAACCGACGAGGACGTCGCCCATGAGATCTATCACAAAACGCAGTCCTCGAGTTCCCGCAGTCAGGCGAGCGGTTCGAGGGCGTCGAGAACTTTCGTGAGTGGCGACGGATCTACCCGGCGAAGGTCGACTTCGAGATCCGCCGCGTGCGGGGCAAGGCGAGCCCGGTGGCGGGCCGCGCCGCCTCGTCAACCGGATGGCGAGTCCGCGAGCGACCCGCCGGGCACCGGCACACGGTGGACATAGGCTGACCATCGGGAGGTGCTGCACATCGTGACCGTGCTTGATGAGCACAGCCTGAGCAGCGATGGTGGGGATCTCGTCGAGCTTGATTCTCCCGAACCTGCTGCTTATCCGCTGGTCCAGGGTCTGCCGCCAGCAGTGTGAGATGCGTTGCCAGTCGCGCCGGGCACGGCCGTCGGGAAGCAACGTAAGGACGGCGGCGACGTCGGCCAAGGGGATACCGACCCGCTGCGCGGCTCGCTGGCGCTCTCTCGACCGGCGACATCACCGGACGCTAAGAACTCCACCAAAGTTGAGGTCAAGGCTGTGGGGTGATTCGCGTGTTACGGATCGGGGAGACGGAAGGATCCGGCCAGGACTGCTACACGGGTGTACGGCCGAGCAGCCCGAGGTAACGGTCCAGCACGGGGGCATCATCAGGGATGCTGACCGCGGGGCCGAACGCCCCGAACTGCCGTCCCGTCTCGGCCGCCCCGTGCGCCCACCGATCGTAGGCGAGACGCACGGCGTCCTCGTCCAGCCCGGGATCACGGCCGAGAGCTGTGGCGAGGTCCCAGGTGTGCGCGACCGCGTCGGCGAGGGCGAAGTCGACCACGCGCATGCCGGGAACCATCTGCGATGGGGTGTCAACCGCACCAGGACGCCGCCACTGTGCCAGCGCTGCCTGCACCGTCTTGCGCAGCGCCGCCGCCGGGTCGTCGCCCAGGGTGTCCTTGTCCCAGTTCGGCTGCTCGCCACGCAGCAGGTCCGCCAACCCTTCTGTTTACGCCACCAGGTGGACCAGCAGTGCTCGTACGTTCCATTCACTACAAGGCGTCGGTCGCATCATGTCCGCGGGCTCAAGCCCGTCAACCAGCTCCTGCGCCCGCGCATACGTGCTCTGCAGCGCCTCAACCTCGTTCATGCCCTGGCTCCTGTCCCAGTCACACGCGGGTTTACCAGGCCGACGGTAGCCTCCCCGGCCAGCGCCCTCACCAGCCAGCGCCGAAGCAGACCAGGGGCACCGGAGGGTCGTCCACCGTGGACCGGGTGAGCGCGGCCGACGGCGGCGCACCGGCGCGCAGCGCCCGGTGGTAGTCGACCATGACTTCGCAAGCCACCGCGTCGGAGATGCGGGCCACCCCGGCCACCACGCTGGCCACCCCGGTGTGCAGCAGTGCCGCGGTCATGCCCAGCAGCTCGTCGCCGGGGCGCGCCACGGCCAGGCCGAGGTCGCAGGCCGAGAGCACGACGTGCGGCGGCAGCGCGGCGGCCCGGGGCAGGTCATAACCGAACAGCGGCCCGTCGGCCAGCTCGATCGCGGAGAACAGCGGGTTGTCCGGCTCGTGCCGGCCGTGCGCGGCGACGTGCAGCAGGGGGCTGCCGTCGGCGGCGGTGAGCACTTTGTCGGCGGTGGCGTCCGGGCCGGTGAGCACGGTCGCGGGGGCGCCGGCCGCAGCCGCCCTGACCTCGGTGTCGGCCCGCAGCAGCCCCGGCCCGGCGGCGAACACCCCAGGAGCGGACAGTGCAGCCCCGGGACGCACGGCGGCCCGGTCCCGGGCGGTAAGCCACCAGGTCGCCGACGGTGCCACGCTGACCGGACGGGTCCGCAGCCCGGGCAGCATCGGCCAGGGCACGGCGGCCAGCGGCACGGTCGGCACGATGATCACCGGGCCGTCGCCGGCGTGCCGGGCCACCGGGCGCCACAGCAGGGCGTCCAGTGCGGACAGTCCGGCGGCCAGCGAACGGCGGACCACCGCCCGCACCTGGCCGGAGATGACGGTCAGGGCGCCGGCGTCGAGGTCGGCGCGCACCCGGCGCAGCGCGCGCACCACGGCGTCGAGTGCCCCGAGCCCGACCACCCGGGCCGAGCGCGCGGTGGCCAGCAGCGCGTGCAGCTTCCCCGCGACGGCGAGGAAGGACACCAGGCAGCCGTCCCCGAGGGCAGCCCGCACCGCGCCGAGCGGGGCCGGGCGGTCGTCGGCGACACCGTCGCCCGCCGTGTGCCAGGAGCGCTGGCGCACCGCGCGTTCCAGCTCGCCGCGCCGCTCGGCCAGGGCCGGGTCGGCCGCGCCGCCCAGCTCGGCCTCCCGCTGCGCGGTCCGCACCGCGCGCAGCTCGGCAAGCAGCGCCGCGGTCTGCGCGTCCTCCGGGGGGCAGATCGGCGGCAGCCGCAACGACAGCGCTCGGGTGCGCTCCACCCAGGAGTGCACAGTGGACGGCCGGCCGTCGGTCAGCGCGCCGGCCAGGCCCAGCTCGGCCAGGGCCCGGCCGTGCAGCCCGGTGGCGGTCTGCAGATCGAGGCTGCCGAACCGGGCGCGGTAGCGGTGCAGCTCGGCCAGCCCGCGCCGCAGCTCGGCCTGCCGGCTCCGGTGGTCGCCGCGGGTGTCGGCCAGCTCGGCGCGCACCAGGCGCAGCAGCAGCCGGGTACCGATCCGGTCACCGGGACGCGGACGGGGCACTTCGACCACCCCCGGATGCAGCCGCACGGCCAGCAGCGCAGCGACCCGGGCGTCCTCGTCCAGGCCACCCGCCCGCAACCGGTCCGCCAGTTGGGCGGCGGCCGCCGCCCGGCGCCGGGAGCGCCGCCCGGCGAGCACGTCGGCCTGCACCAGCGCCAGCTCGGCGAGCAGCTCCCACAGCGCGTTGCCGCGGCGGCGGAACCGGCCGCGCGCGGCCCGGGCCCTGGCAGCGGCGTCGGCGGGCCGCCCGGTCGCCAGGGCGACATGCGCCCGGGTCAGCTCCGCCTCGGCCTGGTCCCGGCCGGCCCGGACGGCCCGGAACCGGCGGATCGCCTCGGCCAGTGCGGCGTCGGCGTCGGTCACCAGACCGGCCGCGAGTAGCGCCCGGGCCCGGTCGAGCAGGCAGAGGCCCGGCACAGCGGTGCCAGTCGACTGCATCAGGTGGTTGCCGAGCTCCATCTCCCGCAGCGCCCGGGGCAGGTCGCCGGCCAGCAGCGACGCGTATCCGAGGTTGTAGCTCGCGATGGCTGCTCGGGCGTCGAGCCGGTGTGCGGTGGCGACCTGGGCGGCGCGGGCGAAGTCACGCATGGCGAGCTGTGGATCGTGCAACTCCAGATGCACCAACCCCCGGTTCACCAGTGCCGCGCAGAGTTCGGCGTGGTCCTGGGCCGCCTCCAGCAGCCCCAGCCCGGCATCCAGATCCGTACGCGCCTGCGCCAGCCGGCCGGCGCGCAGCAGGATGTACCCGCGCTGGCCACGCAGCACCCCGTGCAGCGCCGGGTCGCCGAGCGGTGCAGCAGCGCAGGTGGCCTGCGCCAGCACGTCCAGCCCGGCATCGACGCCGGTCAGCTCGGCTTCGACGTAGGCCAGGCTGAGCAGGATGCGCGGACGCAGCGCGCGGTGCGGATCAGGCGGATCGGACGGGAGGGTCGCCAGTGCCCGCCGCAGCAGCCGGGCGGCCTGCTCCGGGCGGTTGTTCACCGAGGCCACCTTCGCCCGCTGGTACAGGCCGACGGCACGCTCGGCAAGCTCAGAGTTCGACAGCAGGCGTCACCACCGGTACCCGCAGGTCGGATCCGTCGACCGGATGGAACACCAGTTGTGCCCGGCCGAGCGGGACACCGTCGAACTCGAAACGGCCGTCAGAGTCCGTATGGCCGTCCCGGCTGCCGCTCTCGGAGCGCAGCTCGACCCGCAGCCCGCCACCTGGGGCCGCCCAGCCGTCCATCCGGAACTCCCGGTTGCTGACCGCGGTGACGGTGACCATCACGGTGAGGCTCTCGCTGGTGAAGGTGACGGTCCGGGCGCGCTCCTCGCCGCGGACCCCGGCCGGTTCGGCGAGCTGGTGCTGCAGCCGGGCGACCTCGGCGTCGAGGTCGGCCAGTGACACGGCGAAGTCGATCCGGTCGGCCAGACCGGCCGGCACCGGGTCGATGCGGTCGTAGAGCCGGGCCAGGCCGGCCAGGATGGCGTCGTCGACCTCGTCCAGCGGTGCGTCGTGCTCGGGGGTGTTCACGCGGCCTCCCATTCCGGGTCGGCGGAAAGCAGGGTGCGCAGCTTGGCCAGGCACCGTCCCCGGGTCGGGCCGATACTGCCCGCCGGCATGCCGAGGGCCGCGGACAGGGTGGCGTAGTCGGGCCGCTCCGCGAACGCGATCACCCGCAGCAGGCGACGGCACCGTTCCGGAAGCTGGGCGACGTTGCGCCACAGCACCCGGGCCGAGTGGTTGGCGACCGCGATCGATTCCGGGCTGTCACCGGCCGCGGCGAGCAGGTGCTCCCCGGCATCCGGGGTGGGCGCGATGCGGCGTGCCGCGCGGGAGAACCGGACGGCCTCGCGCTGGGTGGTGACGATGAGCCAGCGCAGCACCGCCCGCGGGTCGCTGATCTCCTCTGCATGGCGGACCAGCGCGAGCAGCGCGTTCTGCACCGCGTCCTCGGCCGCCGCCCGGTCCACCCCGATCCCGCGCGCCACGTTCCAGAGCACCGGGGTGGCCCGCTGCACCAGATCGGTCATCGCGGCGCGGTCGCCGCCCCGATAGGCGAGCAGGTCAGCGGCCAGGGTGTCGACGAGCGTGGTCTCCCGGCCCGCCGATGTCCCGGTCATGGCGCGATCCCGGTCAGCGCGGTCACCGCGGCCCAGCCGCGGCCCACGGCGTCGGCGTCATCCAGCGGGATGGGCCCGTCGATGAGGGCCTGGGCCAGCCGGCCGGCCAGCAGCGGGGCGGCGAACGACGTGCCGCTCCAGGTGCCGAACCCCCCGCTGAAGTCGTCCGGGTCGATGGTGCAGCGGTCACCGCCCTTCGGGTCACCGGTCCGGTCCGTGGCAGTCGAGCCGCCGTCGAAGGTGGTCGGGAACGTGCTGACCACCGCGGCACCGACCTCCCAGGCCAGCACCCATTCGCCGCTGTTGGAGAACAGCGCGACTGTCCTGCCGTCCGGGTTGCGGGCCCCGACGCTGATCACCGGCAGGACGTCGGGAACCGGGACCTCGACGTAACCCCCCGGGTAGGGGGCCAGCGCGGCGGGATACATCGGGCGGGTGCCGGACTGGTTGCCGGCGGCCGCGACCACCGTGACCCCCGCCGCGCCGAGCTTGGTCAGCAGGTCGAGCAGCACCAGGTCCTCGGCGGCGTCGGTCGGGGCCTCGTGGTAGTAACCGAAGGAGAGCGAGATGACGTCGAGCATCTGGTCCGGGGTGCCCCGGCGCTGGGCGAGCACCTGGCGGACGTGCAGCACGGCGAGCGCCTGGGCGAGCACACTCTCCACCACGATGCCGTCCGCGCTCATCACCCGGATCGCGAGCAGGTCGGCGTCCGGGCAGCGCTGCCGCACCAGCCCGCAGATGAACGTGCCGTGCCCGGCGAACTCGTCGAGCTGGCCGTCGAGCGGCCCGACCAGGTCGCCGCTGACCTCCGGATCGGTAGCCGGGTCGGTGAGGCCGGCCGGCCAGCCGTTTGCCTCGGCACCGCGGGCCACGATCGCCGGGTCGAGCCACGGGTGCGTGCCGCAGCCGCTGTCCAGCACGGCCACCACCGGACGTCGGGTGGGGAAATCCGCGCGCCGGGCCGGGTCGGGGCCGATGTAGGCCACCGGGGTGCGGCCGCCGCTGCCGGGGAACACATAGCTCGCGATGCCGTGCGGAATGCCGACCGGAGCTCCGCCGATGCTGTGCGGTATCCCCACCGGGGTACCGCCGATGAGCGGGCTGGTGGAGCCGGTGGCCAGGTGGTCGAGCCCGAAGCGGCGGACCATCAGCTCGGCATCGGTGCCCCGGGCCGCGGTCCGCAGCGCCAGCAACACCTCCCAGGCATTGGGCGGGGTGACCGGCCCTTCGCCGGCCGGGACCAGCCGGACCGGGACCGCGTACGGGGTGCCGGTGTCCGCCGCGGCCAGGAAGCCACCGAACCGGAGTGCCTGCTCGTCCGGCACGACGGCAAGCCCGGCGCTGCTGGCGTGCTCGCGCAGCATCTCGAAGGCCGGGCTGTCCATCGCCTCGGCCGGGACCAGCAGCCGGTCGGCGACGTAGACCGTCGAGCGTGGCGGCGGGCTTCCCGGCAGCCGGGCGGCGGTCACCGGGTTCAGCACCCGGGCGTTGTGCCGGGCCAGCACCTCCGGCGGCAGGGGCGGCGGGTCGATGTCGCGGCTGGTATCTCGGCGCTCAGGACCTGGCTCTTGCGGGGGCTGCTCGGTCATCACTCACCGTCACGATCTCCGAGGACGTGTCGTTCATTGAGAGGACGCTGCCGCCGTCGTGATACCACGCAGCGGAACTCCTCTGCTACGAACCCGGTCGGTGATCTGAGAGGCCGCGCCTGCGGTTGCTTCAGCCCAGTACCGCCGTGATGACGAAACGGGATCACACCCAGCAGCCACAGCGCACATCACCTGGCCATCACGGTCGGTGACGGGATTTACTGCACGTCGTAGTCCCGGCGGAAACGTGGACCGGTCTCAATGAAGGGCGGCTCTCGAAAGAGCCGCGACCGCTGAGCACTATCGGATAGCCCCACGCTGGCGACGTTGTACACGGCGTCGGCCTGGGAGCCGGTCAGCACGGAGTACTGCCGGTTGCACGGTCAGGTGACCACGTAGCCTGACGCTCGCACCCCTTCACCGGAGTGTTCCGCCTCGGGTAGCTACCCAGGGCATCGGTGAGGGCCTTACTCCGGCGGATGAAGTGATGCTCGGTGGACATTGACGGTGAGGTGCGGTCGATCGGCCGCCGAATCAAAGAGGTCCGCGCCTGGCGGGACCTGACCCTGAGGGTCGTCGCCGATCTCGCCGGAATCTCGGAGGGTTACCTGTCGCGGATCGAGCGCGGCGAGCGGCCGGTGAACCGGCGTGCCACGCTGGAGGCGATCGCTGCAGCGTTACAGGTTGCCCCGTCGGAGATCACGGGCCAGCCCTATCCGCCGTCGAGCGAGAACGAGGCGGTGGGACATGCGGCCGCGCAGGCGCTTCGCGCGGTACTGCGGGACATCGAGGTGGGTGAGCCGTCGCTGACCCAGAGGGTTCGGCGACCGCTGGCGGCCGTGCGGCCGGAGCTTGCCGCCGTGAATGCCGCGTGCGCCGCCTGCGACTATGCCGTTCTCGGGCAGACGGTGCCGGACCTGATCGGCGAGCTGTACACCCTTGCCGAGGCCCACGGCAGCGCCGAGGCCCGACGGCGGCTGGCTGAGGTGCTGCATGCGGCGTTCTACCTGAGCAAGGATCTCGGCCACGGCGATCTTGCGTGGATGGTCTCCGGGCATCTGCACGCCACCGCGATCACGATCGGGGACCCGGTGTGGGGCGCGGTGGCAGGCTTCGTGCGCTCGCATGCGACGGTCGGCAGCCAGGCCCGCGAGCGCGGGCTGATGCTCGCCGAGCGCAGTGCCGATCTGCTGGCGCCGGACGCCGGGCCTGCGGGGCAGGTCTACGGCATGTTGCACCTCTGCGCCGCGCTGCAGTCTGCGGTGACCGGGCGGGCTGCGGGTGCTCGCGCGCATCTTGCTGAAGCCACCGACACCGCGGTCCGCACCGGCGATGGCAGCTTCGCGGGATTGAACTTTGGACCCCGCAATGTAGGGGTCTGGCGGGTGGCTCTCGCGCTGGAACTCGGGGAGCCGGAACAGGTGGTGCAGCTAGCCCGGGACGTCGACGTGGCGGCCATCCCCTCCGCTGGGCGTCAGGCCACGTTCTACGCCGACGTGGGCCGCGGCCTGGCGACCATCCGGGGTCGAGAGGCGCAGGCCGTCGAGGCGCTGCGTCGCGCCGAGGACCTGGCCCCCCAGCGCATCCACACGAGCCCCTTTACCCGGGAGGCAGTGACCGATCTGCTGCGCCGGACCCGCCGTGATACCGCGATGGGCCGGGAATTGCGCGGCATGGCCTATCGGATGGGTATCGGCGTCAGCCACCCAAACGGGTGAGCCTGCCATGCTGGCAAAGTCCTGCGGTGACTGATCGACCACGCTCTGCCCTGCTGATCTCCGGTCGCCCGACGGCCGCCGGTCGACAGCCCATGAGCCTCACCAGTCCCAGAGGCGGCATCGGTGAGGGTCTTACTCCGGCGGATGAAGGGATGTTCGGTGGACATTGACATTGACGGTGCGGTGCGGTCGATCGGCCGCCGAATCAAAGAGGTCCGCGCCTGGCGGGACATGACCCTGAAGATTGTCGCCGATCGTGCCGGGATCTCGGAGGGTTACCTGTCGCGGATTGAGCGCGGCGAGCGGCCGGTGAACCGGCGGGCAACGCTGGAGGGGATCGCTGCGGCGTTGGAGGTCGCGCCTGGGGAGCTGACCGGTGCTCATGAGTTGGTTGCCGGTGAAGGAATGGGCGAGGTGCATGCCGCGGTCGTGGCGTTGCGGGTCGCGCTGGCCGACAACGCGCTGGATGACCCGGCCGACGACGCGGCCCGGCCGTGGCCGGAGCTGGCCGTGACGCTGCACCAGGTCAACGTCGAGCTGCGCCCCGCGGCGGATTACGCGGCGCTGGGTCTGGTGCTCCCCGACCTGATCGCCGAGCTGCACGCGGTCGCGGTCACTGATCCGGTTCATCGCCGCAAGGCGCTGCATGGGTTGCTGGACGTGTACTGCGCGGTCACCTTCACCGCCAAACACCTCGGCGAGCCGGACCTCGCGACGGTCGCGGCGATGCATGCCCGCTCGGTGGCGGCCGAGCTGGACTCCCCCGCGCACACGGCGCTGGCCGAGCTGTTGCGGGCGCATGCGGTGGCCAGCCCGGCCCGGGCGCGCAGCTTGGTCTTGGCGGCCAGAGCAGCCGACCGGGTGGCACCGTTCGTTGGCGGCGATGGGGCTGCTGCGGAGATGTACGGGATGCTGCACCTGACCTGCGCGCTGAATGCTGTCGCGCTGCGCCATCCGGCCGAATCGGCCGATCACCAGGCCGAGGCTGCCGACGGGGCTGCGCGGGTAGTAGGTGCCGGGACCAACTTCGGTAACCAGTCCTTTGGGCAGGCCAATGTCGGCTTCTGGGGAGTCACCCTTGCCGTGGAGCGCGGAGAGGGTGGCAAGGTCGGAGAACTCGCCCGGCACATCGATCCGACCGCGGTAGCTTCGGCGTCACGGCGGGCTGGGTTCTACTCGGACCTGGGCCGGGGGCTGGCGACAGAGCGGTCCCGCCGGGATGACGCGGTGTCGGCGCTGCTCACTGCTGAGCAGCTCGCGCCGCAGCGGGTCCGCGCGAACCCGTTCGTCCGGGAGGCGGTCACCGACCTGCTGCGCCGGGTCCGCCGGGACACGGTGCTCGGTCGGGAACTGCGCAGCCTGGCCTATCGGATGGGCATCGGAGTCGATCGACCAACCGGGTGATCTTGCCATGCTGGCAAGTCCTGCGGTGACTGATCCACCACGCTCTGCTGTGTCGATCTCCGGTCACCCGACGGCCACTGATCGGCAACCTGCCCCGGCCACGGGTCCCGACCCAGCCGGGGCGGGCTCTCAGAGAACCTTCCCACGGGCAGCGAGGGGGCCGATGCGATGGACCCGGCGATCATGCAGCGCGACAACGAGCACGGCAGGGTGGTGGTGCCCGGCAGGCGCACCGACGACGACGAGCGGTGCGCGCTGGTCGTGATCCACGAACGCACCGGCGACTGGGCATTCCTACCCCACGGCACAACCCAACTCGGAGTGCGCGTGTCTGGGCCGAACGAGGCCAAGGTGGCCCGCCGGATCCTGGCCGACGAGCCATGACCGGCCACCCACCCGACCCCGATCGGGCACCACCGAGCACCCCAGCCAGTACGGCAGTTCGGTACTCGTGCACCTGCTGGCCCGCCCCGAACGCCCCTGGCAGCCGGCAAGGACTACCTTATTCCGCACACATCACCGCAGGTGTCATATTGTGACCGAATGGACACTCATAGGTGAACTACCTCAAGTAACCATCTGTGAACACTAAGCGAACATGACGTGCCCCCGCCACCTGAGCACGTGGGTCCCTGATGGACGACCTGGTCCAGTACACCAATGGTGGCACGCACGCCGCGCTCATCCAGGCCGCGCTCGTGCACGCCCAGTTCGAGAGGATCCACCCCTATAGGGACGGCAATGGACGGGTCGGCCGCGCAGTTCCCTAGCCCTTCCGGGCGTGCGCACGCCCGGTCAGACCTTCTCGAGGTACTCCGCGCGCTGGTCGTCGAGCAGGTCCGCGGCCAGTTGAGCCAGCGCGGGATGCGCGGTGAGGTCGGGATCGGCGGCGACCAGCCGCTGGGCGGCGTCGCGGGCCTGGCCGATCAGGTTCTCGTCGCGCAGCAGGGAGAGCAGCTTGAGTCCGGAACGGCGGCCGGACTGCACCGCGCCGAGCACGTCACCCTCGCGGCGCAGCTCCAGGTCGAGGCGGGCCAGTTCGAACCCGTCGGTGGTCCGCGCCACGGCGGCCAGCCGCTCGCGCGCTGAGGTGCCCTCCGGCGAGTCGGTCACCAGCAGGCACAGCCCCGGATGCGCGCCGCGGCCCACCCGCCCGCGCAACTGGTGCAACTGGCTGATCCCGAAGCGCTGCGCGTCCATGATCACCATGACGGTGGCGTTGGGCACGTCCACCCCGACCTCGATGACGGTGGTAGCCACCAGCACGTCCAGCTCCCCGGCGGCGAAGGCGCGCATCACCGCGTCCTTGTCCTCCCCTGCCAGCCTGCCGTGCAGGACCCCGAGCCGCAGCCCGGCCAGCGGCCCCTCGGCGAGCTGCGGCAGCAGGTCGAGCACGGCCAGCGGCGGCCGACCCCCACTGGCGTCGTCATCCGAACCGGTGGCGTCCTCACCGGCGGCGTCCTCACCACCGATCCGCGGGCACACCACGTACGCCTGGCGGCCGGCAGTGATCTCCTCGATGATCCGCTGCCAGACCCGGTCCAGCCAGTGCGGCTTCTCCCCCACCGGCACCACCGTGGTGGAGATCGGGGAACGGCCGAGCGGCAGCTCCCGCAGCGCGGAGACCTCCAGATCGCCGTAGACGGTCATCGCGACGGTACGCGGGATCGGTGTCGCGGTCATCACCAGCACGTGCGGGCTGGTGCCGTCGGCTGCTCGGGTGCGCAGCGCGTCGCGCTGCTCGACGCCGAAGCGGTGCTGCTCGTCGACCACCACCAGGCCCAGATCGGCGAACGATACCCGGTCCTGGATCAGCGCGTGCGTGCCGACCACGATCCCGGCCACTCCCGAGGCGGCATCCAGCAGGGCCTGCTTGCGGGCCTTGGCCGGCAGCGACCCGGTGAGCAGTGCGACCCGGGTGGCCTGCTCGGCCGACTCCAGCTCACCGGCCCGGCCATGGGCGGCGAGCAGCTCGCGCAGCGAGCGGGCGTGCTGCGCGGCGAGTACCTCGGTGGGTGCCAGCAGCACCGCCTGCCGGCCGGCGTCGACGACCTGCAGCATGGCCCGCAACGCCACCACCGTCTTGCCGGACCCGACCTCGCCCTGCAACAGCCGGTTCATCGGGTGCGCCCCGGCCAGCTCGCCGGCCAGCACCGCGCCGACCTGCCGCTGGCCGGCGGTCAGGGTGAACGGCAACGCCGCATCGAACGCGGCGGCCAGCCCGTCTTCGCGACGCGGACAGGCTGGGGCGGGCCGCTTCGCCGCCTCCTGACGCCGCCGGGCCAGGGTGAGCTGCACCGCCATCGCCTCGTCCCATTTGAGCCGTTGCTGGGCGGCGGCGATCTCGGCCCGGTCGTCGGAGCGGTGCACCGCTCGCAATGCCGCCCCCAGCCCTATCAGCCGCTGCTGCGCGCGCAGCGCTGCGGGCAGCGGGTCCTCTGGGCCGTCGAGCACGTCGAAGACCTGCCGCACGCAGAGCTGGATCGTCCAGGACCGCAGTTGCCTGGTGGCGGGATAGACCGGGATCAGCGCCCGGGAGAACTCGGCCACCTCGGCCGCATCGCCATCGAGCAGCCGGTAGCTCGGGTGGGTGAGCTGCAGCGTCTGCTTCTTGCCGTAGGTCGAGACCCGACCCGCGAACAGCACCTTCCGGCCGGGCGTGAGCACCTTGGGCAGGCCCCGCTGGTTGAAGAAGGTGAGGTTCAAAGTGCTCCTGCCGTCCCAGATCACCACCTGCTGGATGGTGCCCTCCCGGGTCTGCATCGCCCGGGAGGTGCAGCTTCGGACCTCGGCGACCACGGTGACGTCCTCGCCTGCCGCCAGGTCCGCGATCGGGGTGAGCTGGCCCTGCTCGGCGTAACGGCGCGGGTAGTGCCGCAGCAGGTCACCGACGGTGTGCAGGCCCAACTGCTCGGCCAGCAGCACGGCGGACTTGCGGTCCAGCGGGCCGTCTAGGGACTCGTCAATCCGCACCATGACCGCTCATTCCACCCCGATCAGCAGCACACCGTCCGGCTGACCCCCCTGGTAGACCACCACCTCCACCTCGGGGTACGCGCTGTGCAGGTACTCGGCCAGCACGTCCCCCGTCCCGTCCGGGGCCTGCTGGCCGAGCAGCACCGTCACCAGCTCCCCGCCCACCGAGAGCATCCGGTCCACCAGGGCGCGGGCAGCGACTGGCAGGTCCTGCTCGATCAGCACCACCTCACCGTCAACCAGGCCCAGCAGCTCACCCGGCTGGCACCGCCCGACCCAGGTCAACGCCTCGTGCTGGGCCACGGTCAGCTCACCACGCCGGGTCGCCGCCGCCGCCTCGGTCATGGCCACCAGGTCCTCGGCGGCCCTGCGGTCCGGGTCGTGCACCGCGATCGCGGCCAGCGCCTGCACCGGAGACGCCGTGGGCATGAGCACCACGTCCTGACCGGTCTGCCGGGCCTGCGCGCCCGCGGCCTCGGCCACCCGGGTCGCGGTACCCGGACCGGCCAGCACGGTGACCGCCCGGGCGCGGGTGCCGACCAGCGCCGCGAGCAGCTCGGGGACGGTGCTGGTGGCGGCCACGACCACCGCTCCCTCCCCACGCAACAGTTCCGCCACCCCAGTCCCGGACACCATGGCCAGCACCGCATGCTCGGTGACGAAGCGACCCTGCTCCGCTGTCCTGATCTGATCTGCAAAGCGCAGCACGGTGATGCGATGTGGTCGTCCGGCCCGCACCCCGGCCTCGATCGCCGCGCCGACATCAGAGCAGTGCACATGCACCTTCCACAACGCGGGCCCCCCGCCCGCAGGCGGTCCTGAGCCCACTACGACCACGCAGTCACCCAGCCCGCACAGCTCGGCGCGCAACCCGCCCACCCGGCCTTCGTCCGTGCCGTCCAGCAGGTACATCACCTCGTACTCGTACTCAGCGGACCCGCCCTCCCGCACCACCTGCAACGCCTGCCCGGAGCGCGGCGCGACGACAGAGGTGACCGGCCGCAGCGCGGAACGCCCAGTGATCACCACCAGCAGCGCCTCCAGCAGCAGTACCAGGCCCTGACCACCCGCGTCCACCACCCCGGCCCTGGCCAGCACGGCGAGCTGGCGTGGGGTGTCGGCCAGCGCACCGGCGGCGGCCGTAGCCGCGGCCGCCGCCACGTCGCACAAATCGTCGGATCCGATTTGCGCCGCCGCCCGCGCCGCCGCCTGCAACACGGTCAGCACCGTCCCCGGCACCGGATCGGACACCGCGGCGAAGGCCAGCTCCTCGGCCCGGTGCAGCCCATCCCGCAGCGCTGCCCCACCCAGCGTCCGGCCCCCGCCCACCCGTGGCCGGTGACCAGACGGCCAGCCGCCCCGCTCCGACACCTCGGCCCAGCTCTCCGCCAGGCCACGCAGCACCTGGGACACGATCACTCCGGAGTTCCCCCGCGCCCCCATCAGCGCGCCGCGGGCCAGTGCCGCGGCCGTACTGCCCGCCGCACCGTCAGCTCCCTCATCACGCAGCACCGCGTCCAGCCCGGCCTGCATGGTGGCCAGCAGGTTGGAGCCGGTGTCCTGGTCGGGGACCGGGAACACGTTGAGCTCGTCGATCTCGTCACGCCGGGCCGCGAGCTCATCGCAGCAGATAGCCGCCCAGCGACGCACCGCCGCCCCGTCCAGCGACTTCAACACCGCGGCTGCCTCCTGACCGCCCGGTTAGCGGGCTGCGCCGAAGGCTACCGACCTGCCCTGACCATCCCCGGTTTGGAGCGCGGCACCGCCCCCGGCTACCCTGGCTGGGCCGCCCGCGACCGGGCGTGCACCTGTGTCGTGCCAAACCCGAGGAGTGTGTGACGTGGCTGCCGTGTGCGATGTCTGCGGCAAGGGGCCGGGCTTCGGCATGTCGGTCTCGCACTCCCACCGGCGGACCCACCGCCGGTGGAACCCGAACATCCAGAGCGTCCGGGCGAAGATCGGTCCCTCCCAGCGCCGCCGCCTGAAGGTGTGCACCTCCTGCCTCAAAGCAGGCAAAGTCACCCGCGGCTGACCACGCACCCCACACCCCCCAAACCAGCAGGTGCGAGCCTAATAGCGCTCGACGTCATGGCGGGCGACTCAGGGCAGGCGCCAGTCGATGGGGTCGCCGCCCAGTTCCTCCAAGGCCTCGTTGGCTCGGGTGAAGGGGCGGGAGCCGAAGAAACCACGGTCGGCGGACATCGGTGAGGGGTGTGCGGACTCGATGCACGGCACGTCGGCGAGCATGGGGCGCAGGGTGCGCGCATCCTGGCCCCACAAGATGGCCACCAGCGGTTCGGCGTCCCGGGCTACCAACGCGCGGATCGCCTGCTCGGTGACCTCTTCCCAGCCCTTGCCGCGATGCGACCCGGGCCGCCCGGGCTCCACTGTGAGCACCCGGTTCAGCAGCAGCACTCCGCGCTCGGCCCAAGGGCTGAGGTCCCCGGTGGAGGGCAGCGGCAGGCCGAGGTCGTCGTGGTACTCCTGGAAGATGTTGACCAGGCTGCGCGGCAGCGGCTGAACATCGGGCTCGACGGAGAACGACAGCCCCACCGCATGGCCCGGGGTGGGGTACGGATCCTGGCCGACGAGGAGCACCCGCACCTGATGGAATGGCTGGGTGAAGGCCCGCAAGATGTTGTGCCCGGCGGGCAGGTAGCGCCGGCCCGCGGCGATCTCGGCGCGCAGGAACCGCCCGGCGGCGGTGACCTGCTCGGCCACCGGGGTCAGCGCGCCGGCCCAGCCGGACTCCACGATCTCGTGCACTGCTGTGGTCACGGCCCGAGACCCTAGTGCGCCCGGCCGGGCCGCGGCTCAGCGGGCCGCGCCCACCGCCACCGCCAGCACCTTGGCGAAGCAGCGGCAGTTCGGTGAATAGCGGTGCCGCCCGAACCGGGGGATCTCGATGTAGCCCGCCGAGGTGTAGAGCCCGATCGCCTCGGGCTGGCGAATCCCGGTCTCCAGCACCAGCCGGCGCCGACCCGCCGCCATCGCCCGGCGCTCCAGCTCGGCCAGCAGCACCCGGGCCAGGCCTCGGCCGCGGACCGCCGGGAGCACGTACATCCGCTTGAGCTCGGCGTCTCCGGCGATGAAATCCGGCCCGGGCTCGTGCGCCCGCCAGCCACCGCAGGCCACCGCCAGGCCATTCAGGTAACCCACCACGAAGGTTCCGCGCGGAGCGGTGAACTCGCTCACCTCGACCGGCGTCGAGTCCAGTCCGCCGTAGCGGCGGACGTACTCCTGCTGCACCTGCGCGATCAGGTGCTGCGCATCGGGATGGTCGATCGTCAGGGTACGCAACTCCACAGGGACGCAGCCTACGGCTGCTCGTGAATGGTGTTGGGTTCTATAACACTGTTACGCACTCACGAGAAGTGTTCCCAGCCTGCCGGGCCTTCGTAGGGGCTGCCATCGACGGTGACCCCGCGCCCCTCCCGCACGGTACCGATCGCGGTCCATCCGGTGGGTACGGCCGCGCCGGCGGGGAAGCTGGCCAGCAGGGCGTGGTCCTCACCGCCGGTGAGCACCCAGTGCCGCGGGTCGGCACCCAGCGCGGAGGCCACCTCGACCAGCCGGCGGGGCACGGTGAGCGCGCTCGAGTCGATGTCGATGTGCACCCCGGACGCCGCCGCGAGGTGGCCGGCGTCGGACAGCAGACCATCCGAGATGTCGATCATCGCGGTGGCCCCGGCCGCGGCGGCCTGCGGGCCCGCGCCGTAGGGCGGCTCCGGCACCCGATGCGCGCCCACCACTGACGTCGGGGACCGAAAGCCCCGGCTGAGCACGGCGAGCCCGGCCGCCGCCCAGCCCAGCCGGCCGCACACCCCGAGCACATCCCCCGGTCCGGCACCGGATCTGGTGACCGGCGCCCGGCCCTGCAGGTCGCCCAGCGCGGTCACCGAGACGAGGATCTTGGTGCCGCCCACCACGTCGCCGCCCACCACCCCGGCACCGACCTGCCCGGCCTCCTGCCACATGCCGTCGACCAGACCATCCACAGTAGACACAAGGGTGTGCCCGGGGCAGGCCAGACCGACCAGCAGGCCGGTGGGTACCGCCCCCATGGCGGCCAGGTCGGCCAGGTTGGCCCCCACGGCCTTGCGGCCGACCTGGTGCGGCGTGGACCAGTCGAGCCGGAAGTGCACCCCCTCGGCGAGCACGTCAGTACACACCACCACCCGGCCGTCCACGGCGGCCAGCACCGCGGCGTCGTCGCCCGGCCCGAGCAGCGTGGCCGGCGGCAGCCGCCGTCCCGCGGTGATCCGGGCAATCACACCAAACTCGCCCAGGTCGGCCACCGTGTCCCCCTCGGGCGGGTTCGGTAGCACACCATCGGCAGAGCGCACGGGCACAACCCCCGATCCGGGCACGGCTGTCAGGTAGGTTTCGTTCCTACCCCGACTGAGGCATCGACACGAAGGGGGCACGCCGTGGTTCAGGCTTACATCCTCATCCAGACCGAGGTGGGCAAGGCGGCCGCGGTGGCTGCGGCGGTAGCGGAGCTGCCCGGCGTCCGGAGCGCGGAGGACGTCACCGGCCCCTATGACGTGATCGTGCGGGCCGAGGCGGCCGACGTGGACCAGTTGGGTCAACTGGTGGTGGCCAAGGTGCAGCAGGTGGACGGTATCACCCGCACGCTGACCTGCCCGGTCGTGCACCTGACCTAGCGTGATGGCCGCCGTCGCAAAGACGACCGGGAGCGCAGCCCCCCGCTGGGTGCTCGGGACTGCGCTGGCCCTGCCGGTGGTGCTGGTCGCCGGGGTACTCATCGCCGCCGCGGTGCTCCGCGGACAGCGTCCGGCCCCGCTCCACCTGGCGGCCATCGCGGCTCCCGCAGCCAGCTCCGCCGAGTGCACCCGGCTGTTGGCCGCCGTGCCCGCGCAACTGGACGGCGGCCTGGGCCGCCGGGAGCTGGCCGCCCCAGCGCCCTCCGGCACGGTCGCTTGGGGTGACCCGGCGGTGGTGCTGCGTTGTGGGCTGCCCCGGCCGGCCCAGCTCACCGCCACCTCGCGGTTGCTGGACGTCTCCCGGGTGCAGTTTCTTGAGCTGCCGGATCTGGAGAGCCGCAGCGGGCCAAACACCCAGGGGTCAAGCACCTGGGTCGCGGTGGACCGCTCCGTCTACGTGGTGGTCACGCTGCCGGCGCAGGCGGGCAGTGGGCCGTTGCAGCACCTTGCCGAGGTGATCGCGCAGGCGTTGCCCGCGCGCGCTGTGGATGTGCCGCGCTGAGGGGACTACAGCCGGTGCAGCCCGGCCAGCACCCGCTCCATCAGGGCCAGATCCGGCTGGCTGCCTGGCTTCGACGGGCCGTCATGCGCCCACACCAGACCCATGTCGATCATGTCGGCAAGCAGCACCCGGGCGATGCCCAGCGGCAGCGCGAGCAACGCCGCGACCTCGGCGACCGAGCGCACGTCCTGGCACAGCTCGACGATGGCCTGGTGCTCGATGCAGGTGATCGTGGTGCCGTCCTGGCCCTGGCTACTGGTGGACACCAGGGTCTCCAGGGCGAGGTCCTGAACCGGCCGGGTGCGGCCCTTGGTCCAGGAGTAAGGGCGGACGATGAAGCTGAAGTCCTCCGGCTCACCCCACTCGTCCGCGAAAGCCGCGCCCTCGTCGCGGGTGTCGCCACCGTCACTTCCGAGGGGCAGGGTCACGCGCGATCCCCTCCAGGCCAGACGCCATCACCATGCGGTCAGCTTGGACCGGCTCCGCCCGTGCGGGTACTGCAATTCTCCACCTGGGAACTCACCGCACGGGCGGACCCATATAGTTAACTAGATGTTCATGAGATAGGTGCTCGAAGCCACTCGAACGGGCTACAAGGTCACCGCAGCCCAGTGCCTCGGGCCACTGCGGTGTCGATCAGGGTTGACAGCAGCGCGGGGTAGTCCACCCCGGTCACAGCCCACATCCGGGGGTACATCGAGATCGGCGTGAAGCCGGGCATCGTGTTGATCTCATTGACGGTCAGCGAGCCGTCAGCTCCGACGAAGAAGTCGACCCGCGCGAGCCCCTGGCAGTCCAGTGCACCGAACGCGGCGGTCGCCATCGCCCGTACCCGGGCAGTCACGTCGTCGTCGAGCTTGGCGGGGATGTCGAACTCGCAGGCGTCGTCGAGGTACTTGGCGTCGAAGTCGTACCAGCCCGCGGAGTCCTCCGCGACCACGCGGATCTCCGCGGGCAGCGACGCCTGCACCCGGCCGTCGGGAAACTCCAGCACCCCGCATTCGACCTCACGGCCGGTCACCGCCGCCTCGACGAGCACCTTGGGGTCGGCGGCGCGGGCGGTGGCGATCGCCGCAGGCAGCCCGGCCCAGTCCAGCACCTTGCTGATACCCACTGACGAGCCCGCCCTGGCCGGCTTGACGAAGACTGGGAGGCCGAGCCGGGCGCGCTGCTCTGCGGTCAGGGTGCGGACCTCCCGGCCCAGCACCACGGCGTCGGTGACCGGCAGGCCCTCGGCACGCAGCAGCTTGCGGGTGAACTCCTTGTCCATCCCCACCGCGCTGGCCAGCACCCCCGCCCCCACGTAGGGCAGCCCGGCCAGCTCCAGCAGCCCCTGAATCGTGCCGTCCTCACCGAACGCCCCGTGCAGCAGCGGGAAGACCACGTCCACCCCGCAGAGCGCCTCGCCGAGCCGATCCCCGGTCAGCAACACCAGTTCCTGCCGGGTCGGGTCGGCGGGCAGCACCAGTGCCGCTGCGTCGCCGTCCACCCGGGGTAGGCGCCGGTCCCGGATCGCCAACTCGGACGGCTCACCGCTGCCCTGCACCCACGCCCCCGCCTGGCTGATGCCGACCGGGTACACGTCGAACCGCTCGCGATCAAGGTGGGTCAGCACGCTGGCCGCTGACACGCAGGAGATCGCATGCTCACTGCTACGGCCGCCGAAGACGACGGCGACGCGCAACCTGCGCTCCGTCACAGCGGCTGACCCTACCGCCCGCCCGCTCGCTCCTCGCGCAGCGCGGGACGGGCCTGCACCAGCCTCTGGTCGATGCTCACCGCCCCAGGCGGGCGACTCACCAGTTCACCCCGGCCTGCTCCACCGCGAGGTGCCGGAGCTGCTCAGGCTCCAGCCGGTAGCGGTTCATCACGCTCAGCCCCGGGGAGTAGACGTGCACGCTCACCGCGGGAACGGTGCCGGTGTTGGTCACCTGGTGAACGTAGTGCGGGCCGAAGGCGCGGGCGCGTCCGGCCTCCAGCAGGCGGGTGACCTGCACCGGTGCCCGGCCCGGCTGGTCAGCGACCACCCGCTCGGTGAGCGTGCCGGCCGCGACCGCGAACGCCCCACAAGCCGGGCCGTGATCGTGCAGGTCGGTGCCCTGACCAGGCAGCCAGGACAGCAGCCACACCTCATGGCCTGCGGTGCACTCCAGCAGCCGGTGCCAGCGGGTGTCGGCGCGGTAGTCCACCAGCGGCTGCCACCGCTCGGGGTGCGCGGCCAGGGCCAGGGCGAGACTGATGGGACCGCCGGGCAGGACGGCATCGGCGGCCGGGATGGTGAGGTAGGGAACGGCGTACACGGGCACTCCTGACGCGGGATCGGTGAACCGACCGCACGCACTCAGGAGACCACCCGGACGAGGGCGGGAACGGGGGGCGCGGTCAGCGGGACGGGGGGATCACCGCGCGGGACAGAGCGCGCTCGCCACCCACCGCAGATCCACCGGGGACCGCCGGATGACGACAAGGGTTGCGCTCACGGGCGATGATGGAACCAGCCAGCGCATTCGGCAGTCAAGTCCCGTCCGCGCGCTCGACGCAATGTGTGAAGAATCCACCTGGTGACACCCCGGTGGAGTGACACCCCGGTGGACAACCGGGAGCCCGCTCACTCCGGTTTGGGGCTGCGGCCGAGCAGATCCCCGGCTATCTCCCGGGGTGACTGGCCATCGTGGCAGACCCGGCGCACCGCGTCCGTGATCGGCACCTCCACGCCGCAGCGCACGGCCAGCTCGGTGATCGCCGTGCAGGACTTGACGCCCTCGGCCACCTGGCCGTGAGTAGCCTGCTGGGCTTGTTCCAGGGTCTCCCCCAGACCGAGCCGGTAGCCGAAGGAGCGGTTGCGGGACAGCTTCGAGGCACAGGTGGCCACCAGGTCTCCCAGGCCGGCCAGCCCAGCGAAGGTCATCGGGTCGGCACCGAAGGCCGTGCCCAACCGGGTCGTCTCGGCGAGCCCCCGGGTGATCAGGCTGGCGAGCGTGTTGTCTCCGTAGCCGAGTCCGGCGGCCATCCCGCAGGCAAGCGCTATGACGTTCTTGCAGGCACCGCCCAGCTCGCAGCCCACCACATCGGTGTTGGTGTAGGGCCGGAAGTAGCCGGTGAAGCAGGCGAGCTGGACCGCGACGGCCCGGTCGTGGTCAATGCAGGCGACCACGCTGGCGGTGGGTTGCTCGGCGGCGATCTCACGGGCCAGGTTGGGACCGGTCACCACGACCACCCGGTCCGGCGGGACGGCGGTGACGTCGATGATGACCTCGCTCATCCGCTTGAGACTGCCCAGCTCGACGCCCTTGGCCAGGCTCACCAGGGCGGCCTGGGCCGGCAGCAGCAGGCACCAGGCGGCGAGGTTGGTCCGCAGCGTCTGGCTGGGCACGGCGAACACCACCGCGTCCGCCCCGGTCAGTGCCTCCTCGGGGTGCACGGTGGCCCGGACCGACGGCGGCAGGAGCACCCCGGGCAGGTAGCCCGGGTTGGCGTGCTGGTGGCACACCACGTCGGCGACCTCGGGGCGGCGGGCCCAGAGCACGACCTCGCGGCCCGCGTCGGCGAGCACCTTGGCGAACGTGGTGCCCCAGGTTCCGGCGCCCATCACCGCGAGGCGCTGCACGGGCGGGATGCCCGGCGCCGGTGCCGGGTGGGTGATGTCCGCTGTCACAGCTCCGTTCCCCCGTCCTGAGCCGGCCCGGAGGGGATGAAGAACCCAGCCGGGGCCTGCTCCCCCCGCACCTCGGCGAGCAGGTCCCGGACCTCGCCCATCACCCACTCGGTAACCTCGTGCAAAAGCTGGCGGTCCACCGGCCGGTCACGGAAGCCGGACAGGTCCACTGCTGCCCCGGCCCGCACCACCACCTCGGCCCGGGGCAGCGGGCGAAAGCGCCTGCGGTAGTGGTCGTAGACCCGGTGGGTACCCCAGTGCACCACCGGCACCACCGGCACCACACCGCCCAGGGCCAGCCGGGCCATCCCGGTGCGGGCCACCATGGGCCAGAAAGCCGGGTCGCGGGTGATGGTGCCCTCCGGGTAGATCAGCACCGCCTGGCCGGCCCGGAGCGCCTGCTCGGCCTCCCGCAGACTGGTGCCCGCGTCGGCGTGGCCCCGGTAGACCGGGATCTGGCCGGTGCCGTGCAGCACCCCGCGCAGCATCGGGACCTGCCAGAGCGCCGCCTTGGCCAGAAAGTGCGGAATCCGGCCGCGGCGATGCACGAATACCGCGGTGTAAATGGCATCCAGATAGGAGATGTGGTTGCAGACCACCAGGACCGCTCCGGTCTTCGGAATGTGCTCCAGGCCCTCGAAACGACACCGGGCCAGTAGCCGGGTGAGTGGATAGCACACCACGATGCCCAGCCAAACCGAGAAGCCACCCTTCTCGCGTGCTCGCCGCACGAGTCTTCCCTTCGCCCAGGTCGGCCGTCGTCCGGATCGGAAGTCCAGCATCCCCTGCCCGCATAGGCGGGAGAGGATGGGGGCGTGCGTGTCGACCTGCTCGTTCCGGTGAAACCGCTGGCGCGGGCCAAGACCCGGCTGTTAGGAACGGCGGACGGGGGCAACGGCACACCGCAGGACCATGCCCGGCTCGTCCTCGCGCTGATCAGGGACACCATCGCGGCGGCGACCAGGGCGGCCACGGTGCACCGGGTCGTCGCGATCTGCTCCGACCCGCTGGTGTGCGCCGCACTGGCCCGGGACGGCGTGGCGGCGCTCCGGGATGAGCCGGACGCCGGCCTGAACCCGGCGCTGCGGTACGGGGCGGCGCGGCTGCGCGCAGCGAGCCCGACCGGGGCAGTCGGCGTCCTGCCGGCCGATCTGCCTGCGCTGCGCCCCGAGGAGCTGGACGGCGCGATCCGCGCGGGTCTCGCCACCGGGGTGCGGGCGTTCTGCACCGACCGCACCGGCACCGGCACCACCCTGCTGCTCGCACCGTCACCGTGGCCCCTGGCCCCGCGGTTCGGGACCGGCTCGGCGGCCAGGCATCGGGCCGGCGGCGCCCGGGAGCTGCCCGGTGGCTGGCCGGGGCTGCGCTGTGACGTCGACACGGTGGCTGATCTCGCCGTAGCCCGGGAGCTGGGGCTGGGCCGGTTCACCCGCGCTGCGCTCGCCCGGCCGGCCGGCACGGCAGGTTTTTCGTAGCGCCTTCCCGATCCGACTTACGGAACAATCGATGAGGTGAGCACGGACGACGAGGACACCGGCGCAGCGCAGGCGATGCGAACCGGGGCGACCACCCGGCGCGCCGCGCGACCCGCGCTGCGCAACGCGCCCAACGGCGCCCCGGCGACGGCGGGTCGGGCGGCCCCCGTGATCGGGGACGGGATGGTGGCTCCGGCCACGGTACCGCCTGCGGCAACCCCCGTCCTCGCCCGCACCGACCTGCCGGATGACCGCTATCTCAACCGGGAACTGTCCTGGCTGGACTTCAACGCCCGAGTGCTCGCCCTGGCCGAGGACACCAGCCAGCCACTGCTGGAGCGGGCCAAGTTCCTGGCGATCTTCGCCTCCAACCTGGACGAGTTCTACATGGTCCGGGTCGCTGGACTGAAACGCCGTGACGAGACCGGGCTTTCGGTGCGCAGCGCCGACGGGTTGTCCCCCCGCGAGCAGCTCGCCCAGATCGCGGTCTGCAACCAGGAGCTCGCCGAGCGGCATGCCCGGGTGTTCCTCGACTCGGTCTGCCCGCAGCTCGAGGAGCACGCCATCAGGTTCGTCACCTGGGCTGACCTCGACGACCAGCAGCGGCGTCGGCTGTCGGGATACTTCTCCGACCAGATCTTCCCGGTGCTCACCCCGCTGGCGGTGGACCCGGCGCACCCGTTCCCCTACATCTCGGGGCTGTCGCTGAACCTCGCGGTGATGGTGCGTGACCCGCACGACCGGATTGAGCGCTTCGCCCGGGTCAAGGTGCCCAAGAACGTGCCCCGGCTGGTGCGGGTCGACGTCGACGACGACACCCGCAACGGCGCACCCGCCACCTTCCTGCCCCTGGAGGAGCTGATCGGGGCCCACCTCGGGGAGCTCTTCGCCGGAATGGAGGTGGTGGACTGGCATATCTTCCGGGTCACCCGCAACGCCGACTTCGAGGTCGAGGAGGACCGCGACGAGGACCTGCTCAAGGCACTGGAGCGGGAGCTGGCGCGCCGGCGCTTCGGTCCGCCAGTGCGCCTGGAGGTAGCCGACACGATCAACACTGACGTCATGCGGCTGCTGCTGCGCGAGCTCGACGTCGACCCGCACGACGTGGTGCGGGTGCCCGGCCTGCTGGACCTGTCCTGCCTGTGGCAGGTCTACCAGCTACCCGCTGCTGAGCTGAAGGACGAGCCGTTCGTCCCGGCCACCCATCCCGCCTTCGGCGAGGGGGAGACTCCCAAGAGTGTGTTCGCCACCCTGCGCGGCGGTGATGTGCTGGTGCACCACCCCTACGACTCCTTCTCCACCAGCGTGCAGCGCTTTATCGAGCAGGCCGCCGAGGATCCCGATGTGCTAGCGATCAAGCAGACGCTCTACCGCACCTCCGGGGACTCCCCGATCGTCGACGCGCTGATCGCTGCCGCCGAGGCGGGCAAGCAGGTGGTCGCGCTGGTGGAGATCAAGGCGCGGTTCGACGAGCATGCCAACATCAAGTGGGCCCGTGCGCTGGAACGCGCCGGTGTGCACGTGGTGTACGGGCTGATGGGGCTCAAGACGCACTGCAAGATCTCGCTGGTGGTCCGCCAGGAGGGCGCGATGATCCGCCGGTACTGCCATCTCGGCACCGGCAACTACAACCCCAAGACCGCCCGGCTCTATGAGGACATCGGGCTGTTCACCGCGGAGCCGGCCATCGGGGCCGACCTCACCGATCTGTTCAACTCGCTGACCGGCTATGCCCGGCAGACCTCCTACCGCAGCCTGCTGGTGGCCCCCTACGGCATCCGGCGGGGCATCGTGGAGGGCATCGAGGGTGAGATCGCCCATGCCCGGGCCGGCCACCCGGCGGGCATCCGGATCAAAGTCAACTCCCTGGTGGACGAGCAGGTGATCGATGCGCTGTACCGGGCGTCGCTGGCCGGCGTCCCGATCGACCTGGTGGTGCGCAGCATCTGCGCGCTGACTCCCGGCCGGCCGGGGTTGTCCGAGCACATCCAGGTGCGTTCGATCCTGGGTCGTTTCCTCGAGCACTCCAGGGTCTTTCACTTCGCCGGGGCGAACGAGCACTGGATCGGCAGCGCCGACATGATGCACCGCAACCTGGACCGGAGGGTGGAGGTGCTGGTGCGGGTGGCCGATCCGCGGCTGACCGCCGAGCTGGACGCGATGTTCAACTCGGCGCTGGACCCGGCGACGCGGTGCTGGGTGCTGCAAACCGACGGCTCCTGGTGCGCCTCCCCGGCCGACGGGTCGACTGTCCAGGACCACCAGGTGCAGGAGATCCGCCGGCACCGCAGGGTGAGTGAGGCGTGAGCGAGCTGGTCGCGGCCGGTGCCGTCCTGTGGCGCCGGCCACCCGCTGCGGAGGGGCCCGCTGCGGATGTGGTGGAGGTAGCGGTGGTGCACCGGCCCCGCTACGACGACTGGTCATGGCCCAAGGGCAAGCCCCGCACCGCCGAGCCCCTGCTGGCGGCGGCGGCTCGTGAGGTGGCCGAGGAGACCGGGCACACCGCGGTGCTGGGCCCCCGGCTCGGCAGCAGCCGCTACCCGGTGCCTGGGGGCGAGAAGGTGGTGCATTACTGGGCAGCACGCTCGGCCGGGGGCCGCTTCATGCCCAGCGACGAGGTGGATGAACTGCGCTGGCTGTCCCCCGTCGACGCGGTCGGACTGCTCACCTACCCGCACGACCGGTGCTTGCTGGCCGGCCTTGACCTCGCCACTGCTGTCACCGGAACCGTGCTGCTGGTCCGGCACGCCAAGGCAGGCAGCCGCGAGAAGTGGACCGGAGACGACGCCGTGCGCCCCCTGACGGCGGCTGGCTGGCGGCAGGCCGAGGCGCTGCGGGCGTTGCTGCCGCGATTCGGCCCGCAGCGGGTGCACTCCGCACCGCTGGTCCGGTGCCGCCAGACCGTCGAGGGCCTGGCCGCGGATCTGGGGGTGCCAGTGATCGACGAGCCACTGCTGTCCGAGGAGGGTTACCTGGCCGCCCCGCCAGCCGGCCTGCGCAGGCTGATCGAGCTCGCGACCGGACCGGGTCCGGCCGTGGTGGGTAGCCAGGGTGGGGTGATTCCCGATCTGGTCCGCCGCCTCGCGGCCGAGACCGGGTTGGCCTTGCCTGCCGAGCCGCCCAGCCGCAAGGGCAGCTTCTGGGGCCTGCACTTCGGCACCGACCAGCCCTTCGGTGCCGACAAGTCCGCCTTGCTCGCGGCCGATTATTACGACGACCCGGTCCGTCCCGACCCTCCGGCACGCTGAGCCGACCCGCTGAGCCGAACCCGCTGTCCGGCTCAGCGAGCAACTGGGGTGGTGGTCGGCAACCAGGACGGCCGCCGGGCCTCGAAGGTGTCAATCTCGGGTCCGTGCCGCAGGCTCAACGCGATGTCGTCCAGCCCCTCCAGCAACCGCCAGCGGGTGTAGTCGTCGATGGTGAAGGCCACCGTGAGATCCTTGGCCTGCACGGTCCGCTCCCGTAGGTCGACAGTGACCTCAGTGCCCGGCTCGTTCTCCAGCAGCTTCCACAGCAACTCGACGTCAGCGCGCTCGCACTGCGCCGCGAGCAGACCCTGCTTGCCCGCGTTACCCCGGAAGATGTCGGCGAACCGGGGCGAGATCACCACCCGAAACCCGTAGTCCAGCAAGGCCCAGACCGCGTGCTCTCGGGAGGACCCGGTGCCGAAGTCCGGCCCGGCGACCAGCACGCTGCCCTGGCGGTATGCCTTGTGGTTGAGCACGAAGTCATCCTGGCCGCGCCAGGTGGCGAACAGCCCGTCGGCGAAGCCGGTGCGGTTGACGCGCTTGAGGTAGACCGCGGGGATGATCTGGTCGGTGTCCACATCGGAGCGCCGCAGCGGAACGCCGACGCCGGTGTGCCGGGTGAACGGTTCCATCAAGGGAGTCCTTACTCGTGAGTGGTGTCGGGTGCCGGAACACTGTTATGCACTCCCGACTCCAGGTCTGCCGGAGCCGCGAGCGTGCCCCGCACCGCAGTCGCCGCAGCAACCAGCGGGGAGACCAGGTGGGTGCGCCCACCCTTGCCCTGCCGGCCCTCGAAGTTGCGGTTGGAGGTGGAGGCGCTGCGCTCGCCCGGCGCCAGTTGGTCGGGGTTCATTCCCAGACACATCGAGCAACCGGCCGCCCGCCACTGCGCCCCGGCTGCGGTGAACACCTCGTGCAGGCCCTCGGCCTCGGCCTGCTGGCGAACCCGCATCGATCCGGGCACGACGAGCATCCGGACCCCGTCGTGCACCCGACGCCCGGCCAGCACCCGCGCTGCGGCGCGCAGGTCCTCGATCCGGCCATTGGTGCAGGACCCGAGGAACACCGTGTCGACCGCGATCTCCTTCAACGCGGTGCCCGGCTTGAGGTCCATGTACGACAGCGCTTTCTGTACCGCGAGCCGCTCCCCCTGGTCGACGATGTGCTCGGGATCGGGCACCCGACCCGACAGCGGCAAGCCCTGGCCGGGATTGGTGCCCCAGGTCACGAACGGCGTCAGGGCGTCGGCGTCGATGTGCACCTCGGCGTCGAAGGTGGCGTCGGCGTCGGTGTGCAGGGTGCGCCAGTGCTGTACCGCCGCGTCCCATTGCTCCCCCGTGGGCGCGTGCGTCCGGCCGGCCAGGTAGTCGAACGTGGTGTCGTCGGGCGCGATCATTCCGGCCCGCGCGCCGGCCTCGATCGACATGTTGCAGACCGTCATCCGCGCTTCCATGGACAACTGCTCGATCACGTTGCCGCGGTACTCCAGCACGTACCCCTGGCCCCCGCCGGTGCCGATCTGGGCGATCACCGCCAGGATGATGTCCTTGCTGGTGACCCCGGGAGGCAGGGATCCGTCGCGGCTGCGCACGGTGACCGCCATCGTCTTGAACGGGCGCAGCGGCAGCGTCTGGGTGGCCAGCACGTGCTCCACCTCGGAGGTGCCGATACCGAACGCCAGCGCACCGAAGGCGCCGTGGGTGGAGGTGTGCGAGTCCCCGCAGACCACGGTCATTCCCGGCTGGGTGAGCCCGAGCTGCGGGCCCACCACGTGCACGATGCCCTGTTCGACGTCGCCCATGGAATGCAGCCGGATGCCGAACTCCGCACAGTTGCGCCGCAACGTCTCCACCTGGATCCGGGACACCTCGTCGGCGATCGGCAGCTCGATATCGGTGGTGGGAACGTTGTGGTCCTCGGTGGCGAGGGTCAGATCCGGGCGCCGTACCGGCCGGCCGGCCAGCCGCAGACCGTCGAAAGCCTGCGGGCTGGTGACCTCGTGCACCAGGTGCAGGTCGATGTAGAGCAGGTCCGGTGCCGCGCTGGTCTCGCCCCGGTGTACCACATGCGCGTCCCAGACCTTCGCTGCGAGCGTGCGGCCCATCGCCTCGTCCTTGTCGTCGTGATCGGGTTGTCATGCTCGGGTGGTGGTGAGCTGACGTGCCGAGATCTAGACTTCCCACAATGCGGGAAGTTAGTATCGGCTTGTGGGACAGCATAGCGGTATCGGCGTGCTGGACAAGGCCGTGACGGTGCTGCGCGCCGTGGCCGACGGCCCATGTGGCCTGGCCGAGCTGTGCACCCGTACCGGGTTGCCGCGGGCCACCGCGCATCGGCTGGCGGTGGGCTTGGAGGTGCACCGGCTGCTGCGCCGGGGCAGCGACGGACGGTGGCGCCCCGGGCCCGCGCTGCACGAGCTGGGCAACGGCGCCCTCGACCCGCTGCTCGACGCGGCCGCGACCGTGCTGCCCCGGTTGCGGGATCTCACCGGGGAGAGCGTGCAGCTCTACCGGCGGGACGGGTTGATCCGGGTGTGTGTGGCGGCCGCGGAGCCGCCCAGCGGCCTGCGCGACACGGTCCCGGTGGGCGCCCGGTTGCCGATGACCGCTGGCTCGGGCGCGAAGGTTCTCGCGGCCTGGGCTGATCCCGCTACCCAGCGCGCGGTGCTGGGCGAGGCCGTGTTCAGCGAGCGGGTGCTCATCGAGGTACGCCGGCGAGGCTGGGCGCAGAGCGTCGCCGAACGCGAGTCCGGGGTGGCCAGCGTCTCGGCTCCGGTGCGTGACAAGGCAGGAAACGTGGTCGCCGCGGTGTCGGTCTCGGGCCCGGTGGAGCGGATCGGCAGGCGTCCGGGCGCCCGATGGGCCGCCGACCTGGTGGCCGCCGCCGAGGCACTGCACAGCCGTCTCTAGAACCCAGCCGCCGGTAGAACCTGGCTCCGGGGCGGGGTTTGGCGAGCCGTAATGAAGCTGCTCGGTGCGCCGTCCCGACCCGCAGCGGAGCTGCCTGCCAGCGTGGGCACCTCCGCTGCGGGAAGCGGCGCCTCTGTCGGTCACAAACTGCTGGCACCCGAACTCGGTTGGGTTGGCATAAAAGCAAGGCTCCCCGGCCCCCACGAGCCGCACGATTGGCGGCCGGGGGACGCCGCGCCCGTCGTGCAGCGGATGGCCTGCAACCTCTACGTCTACGACAGTACGACGTCCGGGGGAATCGGTTGGGACTGGAAATGGGGGGCGAGACAGGGGACGAGATCACCGCCGCAGATTTCGATATCCCGAATCTCGATCAGTTCGGCGATACCACGATCTGGCATATAATGCGAGATCCACCACTCAGACAGAAATGCGCTCAATGCGGAATTTCGCGGTTGCTGCCAGGCGCACCGGAGCAGGCCGGACCATCGTGACCGGCAGATCCTCCACGCCCCCCAAGAACAGCGAGAGCACAACAAGCTTGATCTCATCTGTGAATTGGCCCCTGACCTGGCTTCCCAGGTCAGGGGCCAATTCACAGATGAGATTACCGGGGTAGCCCCGACGGGATTTGAACCCGCGCTACCGCCTTGAGAGGGCGGCGTCCTGGGCCGCTAGACGACGGGGCCAGGAGCACACAATGATCACATTCGCTGGGGTACCAGGACTCGAACCTAGACTAACTGAACCAGAATCAGTCGTGCTGCCAATTACACCATACCCCACCGGCCGGCCGACGCCGGGCTTGCACCCAGCCACCGCTCCAGTGCCGAACAGGGATGGTAGCCGACGGGCCGCCCCTGGTTCCACCCGCCTACCTCCCAGCTCACCTGACCAGCCGGTGGATCAGCGCGGGAAGCTCGGAGAGGCGGCCGATCACCGAGATCCCTGCGCTGCGCGGGAGCTCCCCCCGGTGCGAACGGACCAGCCAGACCCCGTGCAGCCCGGCGTCCCGGGCTCCTTCTGCATCCATGTCGAGCCGATCGCCGACGTGCACGGCGTGGGCCGGGCACACCCGCAGCGCGGCGCACGCCGTCCGGAAGATCGCTCGGTGCGGCTTGGCGATGCCCAGCTCACCGGAGATCAGGACCGCGTCGAAGACAAACGCCAGCCCCAGCGCCTCCAGCTTGGCGCGCTGGTAGTCGCCGGCTGCGTTGGTGATCGCGGCTAGCCGCAGCCCAGCCGCCCGCAGCGCCTGCAGGCACGGCAGGGCATCGTCGTAGAGCTGCCAGGCCCGCCGCATGGCCGCTGCCCTGCGCTCCTCCCGGTGGTACACCTCGCCGTCGCCCAGGAACTCCCCACGAGATGCGAGGAACTCCTTGGTCCGCTGCCGGCGCATGGTGTCGAAGTCGACGTCCCCAGCCAGGTAGCGCCGGTAGTGCCGGTCGCTGAGCGCACACCAGTCGGGCCAGGCGTCGTCGGTGCCGAGCAGCTCACGCAGCCCGGCTCGGGTGGATGCCTCGCAGTCGACCAGCGTGGCGTCGACGTCGAAGCAGACAGCTTCAATCACGGAGGGAAACGGTGGGATGCGACGTGGGGGAACCGAGGCCAGCTCGGGCGCGAGGGTCACCCGGTGCAGGCTAGATCGTCACCCGCTTCACCGACTCTGCTGACCCGGTGAAAGCAACCACCTTTTTCACCATTGAGAACCGGACTCTCACCATAGTGACCACATGCCAGCGCAGTAGGTAGTCGATGCCCGCAGCGCCGGCAGGGGCAACCGCACCTACCACCCCACCCACCTTGACTGCCAGGCCCCGTGGGGGCACCATGAGAGTATTCAACACCTGTTGAAAGAGGTGGCTCGTGGAACACACGACATGCTGTGTGGTGGGCGGGGGTCCGGCCGGCCTGATGCTCGGTCTGCTGCTGGCCCGAGCCGGCGTGACGGTCACCGTGCTGGAGAAGCACGGCGACTTCCTGCGCGACTTCCGCGGCGATACCGTGCATCCCTCCACCCTGACCCTGCTGGACGAGCTTGGCCTGGGAGCGCAGTTCGCCGCGATCCCGCACCGGCTGGTCGAGCAGGCCCAGGTCCAGCTCGACACCGGCCTGGTCCCGGTCGGTGACTTCAGCCGGATTCCCGGCCCGCACAAGCACCTGGCCTTCGTCCCGCAGTGGGACTTCCTCGACCTGCTCGCCGACACCGCACGTACCGAGCCGACCTTCACGTTGCGGATGAACACCGAGGCGACCGGGCTGCGCACCGAGGGCGGCACCGTCACCGGGGTCCGTTACCGGTCAGCCGATGGGAGCTGCGGCGAGCTGCCCGCGGACCTCACGGTGGCCTGCGACGGCCGGCGTTCAGTGCTCCGTGCGGCCGCTGGGCTTCGCGTCCGATCCTTCGGGGTGCCGATGGACGTGTGGTGGTTCCGGCTGCCCCGCTCCCCGCACGACCCGGCAGGCGCGGTGGCCCGGTTCGGCTCCGGCCAGGGCATGGTCCTCATCGACCGTGGGGATTACTTCCAGTGTGCCTACCTGATCCGTAAGGGGTCGGACACCGTGTTGCGGGCCGAGGGGATCGAGGCGTTCCGTCGCCGGGTGGCGGCGATGCTGCCGTGGCTGGCCACCCGGACGGCGGCGGTCCGCGGCTGGGACGACGTGGCGCTGCTGGACGTGCGGCTGGATCGGCTGCGCCGCTGGTCCACCGCCGGGCTGCTGTGCATCGGCGATGCCGCGCATGCCATGTCGCCGGTCGGTGGGGTGGGGATCAACCTGGCCATCCAGGACGCCGTCGCGACCGCCCGGCTGCTCGCCGGGCCGCTGCGCCGCGGCACCCTGACCCGCCGCCGCCTCGACCGGGTTCAGCTACGGCGGTGGGCGCCGACGGCCCTGACCCAGGCCGTGCAGCGGGCCATCCACGCCCGGCTGCTCGGGCCGGTCCTCACCGGCGACCTCCCGCTGGTCGGCGCCGGGCGAGGCCGCCTCCCGCTGCCGATCCGGCTGCTGCAACGCTTCCCGGCACTGCGGGCCGTGCCGGCAACAGCAGTAGGCATCGGCCTGCTCCCCGAGCACGCCCCCCGCTTTGCCCGTGGTAGCTCTTCAAGAGCTACCAACCCCCGCCAGGCAGGTCGCTGACCGCCGCCAACCTCCCCCAGGCCCCCCGCAGCGACGCTACCCGCCCGGCGGGAGCGCAGCGGGTCACGGCCCGCCAACCCCGTTGCGCCCGGCCGACGCCGCAGCGGGAGCGTGCCGCAAGGCCGCGTAGGTCATCGCGTCCACCAGGGCCAGCCAGGAGGCCTCCACCACGTTGCCGTGCACTCCGACCGTGGTCCAGCATCCGGCACCGTCGCTGGAGTCGACCAGCACCCGGGTCACCGCGTCGGTGCCGTGCGCGCCAGGCAGGATCCGGACCTTGTAATCGGACAGCTCCACCGCCCCCAACCACGGCAGGTGCCCGCCCAGCGCCTGGCGCAGCGCCCCATCAAGGGCGTTGACCGGCCCGTTGCCCTCCGCGGTGGCGATCACCCGCTGTCCCGCGACGTGCACCTTCACCGTGGCCTGCGCCACCACGTCGCCGTCGGCCTGGTGGTCCACGACGACCCGGTAGGACTCCAGCCGGAACGGCGGCGCGGGTGGCATGTCGTCCACCTCCTGGCGCACCAGCAGCTCGAAGGAGGCGTCAGCGGCCTCGAAGGACCAGCCTTGGGACTCCAGTTCCTTGACCCGCCGGGTGACCGCACCGACCTCGGCGGCCCGGCCGACCAGGTCCAGCCCGAGTTCAACTCCTTTGAGCTCGACGCTGGCCCGGCCGGCCATCTCGGTGACCAGCACGCGCTGCGCGTTGCCGACTACCGCGGGATCCAGGTGGTTGTACAGCTCCGGATCCACCTTGATCGCGCTCGCGTGCAGCCCCGCCTTGTGGGCGAAGGCCGAACGCCCGACATAAGCCTGGTGGGTGTCGGGTGCGAGGTTGGCGATCTCGGCCAGCGCGTGCGCGGTGCGGGTCAGCTCGGCCATCCGGTCCGGCGGGAGCACTGCCATCCCCAGCTTGGTGGCGAGGTTGCCGATGACGGCGAACAGGTCGGCATTGCCGGTGCGCTCGCCGTAGCCGTTGGCGGTGCACTGGACGTGACTGGCGCCGGCCTGCACCGCGGCAACCGAGTTGGCGACCGCGCAGGCCGTGTCATCCTGGCAGTGGATGCCCACCCGGAACCCGGTGCGGGCCACCACCTCGGCGACGGTCTCGGCCAGCCCCAGCGGCAACTGCCCGCCGTTGGTGTCACACAGCACCACCACATCGGCGCCTGCGGTGACCGCGGACTCCAGGACCCGCAGCGCACAGTCCGCGTCGTGGGCGTAACCGTCGAAGAAGTGCTCGGCGTCGAGGAACACCCGCCGGCCCTCGGCGACCAGCAGGGCGACCGTGTCGCGCACCATCGCGCACGCCTCGGCGACGTCGACCCGCAACGCCCGCTCGATGTGCCGACGATCGGACTTGGCCACCAGGGTGATCACCGGGGCCTGCGCCGCGAGCAGCGCCTGCACCTGCGGGTCCTCGGCGGCGACGAGACCCGCCCGGCGGGTGGAGCCGAACGCGACCAGCGCGGCGTGGGCCAGCTCCAGCTCACCCGCCGCAGCGCGGGTGAAGAACTCGGTGTCCTTGGGCAGCGCACCGGGCCAGCCACCCTCGATGAAGCCGACGCCCAAGGCGTCCAGCAACCGCGCGATGGTGAGCTTGTCGGCCACCGAGTAGGAGATGCCCTCTCGCTGAGCACCGTCGCGCAGCGTGGTGTCGTAGAGGTGGAACAAGTCGCCGAGCGGGGTGCCGGCGGGGGTCGTGCGGGACATCGGCAGGGGCTCCCTATGCGGATCGGGCTGAGGACCGGGCAACAAAAAAGACCCCCCGCTGGGTGCGAGAGGTCTGCGCGTCGGGTGGTGATGCGGTTACCCGACGCGCTCAGCAATAATGATCACCGGATGGTGCGTCACGGTGCGCAGTCTTGCACATCTCGTGCCGGTGCGGCCAGTCCCTGGGCACCCGGCTACCGTGGCCCCATGAGCCACCCCATCGACGACAAGGCGCACATCCGCGGCAAGCTCGACCTGTCGAACGCGCTCTGGCAACGCGCCGCAGGCGCGGACGAGCTCCCCGGCCCCCACCTGGAGATCGCGTTCCTGCCGGACGGTTACGTGGCGATGCGCAGCTCCGAGCATCCGGTAGACGACCAGACGCTGATCTTCACCCCGTCCGAGTGGGAAGCCTTCGTGCTGGGCGCCAAGGACGGCGAGTTCGACGTCATGTGACGGTGTAGCTTCCCAGGAGACAGTTCCAATTCCCGGGCCTGACTTCCAACGCGGTTCCAACTGGAAGTGAGTCGGGGAATTCGGGGCACGGTTCCGTGGCTCGTGACCACGGCGTTGGTGCGAGCTCCGGAAACGACGTCAGGAGTGACCATGACCGGCTCTTCCACCCAGGGCATCAAGACCGTGCTGGCCACCGTCACCGACCCCGATGGCAACGTCCTCGGGCTGCTTCAGGACTGATGAGTGCCGACTGCGTCGCGCGCACCGGCTGACCGCGAAGGCGGTCCCGCTCATAGAGGGAGACGCGATGAGCATGGCCGCGAGGACGGATACGCCAGCGATGGAGCGGAGCGGTCGCGCATCAGCACAGTCGCCTGCGCTGCACGTTGCCGACAGCCACGATCTGATCCGCGTACACGGCGCGCGCGTGAACAACCTCTCCGACGTCAGCGTCGAGCTCCCGAAGCGCCGCCTGACGGTGTTCACCGGCGTCTCCGGCTCGGGCAAGAGCTCGCTGGTGTTCGGCACGATCGCCGCGGAGTCGCAGCGGCTGATCAACGAGACCTACAGCGCCTTCGTGCAGGGCTTCATGCCGACGCTGGCGCGGCCCGAGGTCGACGTACTCGACGGGCTGACGACCGCGATCATCGTTGACCAGGAAAGGATGGGCGCCAACGCCCGCTCCACGGTCGGCACCGCCACCGACACAGGCGCGATGCTGCGCATCCTGTTCAGCCGGCTCGGGCAGCCGCACATCGGCTCGCCCAACGCGTTCTCCTTCAACGTCCCCTCGGTGCGGGCCAGCGGTGCGATCACCATCGAGCGCGGCGCCAGGACGAAGACCGAGAAGGCGACCTTCACCCGCACCGGTGGCATGTGCCCGCGATGCGAGGGTATGGGCAACGTGACCGACATCGACCTCACCCAGCTCTACGACGACACCAAGTCGCTCGCCGAGGGGGCGATCACCATCCCCGGCTACAAGGTGGACAGCTGGTGGACAGTGGGGATCTTCGCCGAGTCGGGCTTCGTCGACCCGAACAAGCCGATCCGCGAGTACAGCAGGAAGGAGCTCCAAGACTTCCTCTACAAGGAGCCGACCAAGGTGAAGGTCAAGGGCGTCAACCTCACCTACGAGGGGCTGGTCCCCAAGGTGCAGAAGTCGTTCCTGTCCAAGGACCCCGACGCGCTGCAGCCGCACATCCGGGCGTTCGTGGACCGGGCGGTCACCTTCACCGCCTGTCCCGGGTGCGGCGGCACCCGGCTCAGCGAGGCGGCCCGCTCCTCGCGGATCCGCGGGATCAACATCGCCGACGCCTGCGCGATGCAGATCAGTGACCTCACGGGATGGGTCCGCGGCCTCGACGAGCCGTCGGTCGCGCCGCTGCTCACCGCGCTGGCGCAGACCCTCGACTCGTTCGTGGAGATCGGGCTGGGTTACCTCTCGCTCGACCGGCCGTCGGGCACGCTCTCAGGCGGCGAGGCACAGCGCACCAGGATGATCCGCCACCTCGGGTCGGCGCTCACCGACGTCACCTACGTCTTCGACGAGCCCACCACCGGCCTGCACCCGCACGACATTCAGCGGATGAACGACCTGCTGCTGCGGCTGCGCGACAAGGGCAACACAGTGCTCGTCGTGGAGCACGAGCCGGAGACGATCGCGATCGCCGACCACGTCATCGACCTCGGCCCGGGAGCGGGTACGGCGGGCGGCACCGTCTGCTACGAGGGGACCGTCGAGGGGCTGCGGGCCAGCGGCACCGTCACCGGCCGCCACCTCGACGACCGGGCCGCCCTCAAGGAGGCGGTGCGCACCCCCACCGGCACGCTGGAGATCCGCGGCGCCACCACCCACAACCTACGCGACGTCGACGTCGACATCCCGCTCGGCGTGCTCTGCGTGGTCACCGGCGTGGCGGGCTCCGGCAAGAGCTCGCTCGTGCACGGGTCGCTGCACCTTCTGTCTGGGCCGGCCGGCGCGGGTGTGGTGTCGATCGACCAGGCGCCGATCCGCGGCTCCAGGCGCAGCAACCCGGCGACCTACACCGGGCTGCTCGACCCGATCCGCAAGGCGTTCGCGAAGGCGGGCGGCGTGAAACCGGCGCTGTTCAGCGCCAACTCCGCCGGCGCCTGCCCCACCTGCAACGGCGCCGGCGTCATCTACACCGACCTGGCGATGATGGCCGGCGTCGCCAGCACCTGCGAGGAGTGCGAGGGGAAGCGGTTCGAGGCATCGGTGCTCGAATACCACCTCGGCGGGCGCGACATCAGCGAGGTGCTCGCGATGTCGGTGACCGAGGCCGAGGAGTTCTTCGACGCCGGCCAGGCGCGCACCCCAGCCGCACACGCCATCCTCGGCCGGCTCGCCGACGTCGGGCTCGGCTACCTGCGCCTCGGCCAGCCGCTCACGACGCTGTCCGGCGGCGAGCGGCAGCGGCTCAAGCTGGCCACCCGCATGGCCGAGAAGGGCGCCGTCTACATCCTCGACGAGCCGACCGCCGGCCTGCACCTCGCCGACGTCGCCCAACTGCTCGGCCTGCTCGACCGGCTGGTCGACGCCGGCAAGTCGGTCATCGTCATCGAGCACCACCAGGCGGTCATGGCGCACGCCGACTGGATCATCGACCTCGGCCCCGGCGCCGGCCACGACGGCGGCCGAATCGTCTTCGAGGGCACCCCCGCCGACCTCGTCGCCGCCCGCTGCACCCTCACCGGCAAGCACCTCGCGGCCTACGTCGGCACCTGAGGCGAGGCCCTCACCGACACCGTGAGACGGACCGGTTCGCGGTCGGTCGCGGTCCCACGCTGTCCGCCTCATGAGAGTGCCGTTTCGGGCACCGCGGACCGCTACCGGATCTCGATGGTCCACGTGCACAACGAAGGCAGTCCATACCACCGCGTGATGGTGAATTTCGCCGATACCCCCACAACCTGAGTCGGGGCTTGCAGTCAACCGGTCAGCGCACCATCAGGGTATGATCTTGGTGGTATGACTGATGCGGAGGTTGCTGGTGCGAGGTCAGGAATTGCTCGCCATGGAGCGTGAGCAGATTATGATCGGGATAGGGCGGTGTGAGTCCTGCCGCGTCATCGCGGGCCGTCTGGGCCGGGATCATACGGTAGTATCGCGGGAGATAGCACATCATGGTGGCCGCGAATCATAGAGCGCGAAAGCGGCGCAGTACCGGGCGGAGACGAACCGGGCACGCCCGAAACACCGGACACTGGAAAAGAATCCGGAATTGCATGACGCGGTGGCGGCAGGGCTGATGCTCGAATGGTCACCGCGCCAGGTATCCCAGCGGTTGCGGCGAGATTATCCTGAGGACAGGGGAATGCGGATCTCTCCCGAGACGAGCTAGATGAGTGATTCCTAATCCGGCTCGGTGTGGCGTGGCGGCTTGATCAGCGATGAGGAGGAGGGCATCGATGGTCGGTTGTGAAGACAGACCTCGATACCCTCCTCATCACACTGTATGTCCTGATCGACGATCACATC
>DASTLT010000045.1:0-2909 GCA_035714625.1 Pseudonocardiaceae bacterium
GCAGCCCCACCAGGGCAGGAACCGGCCCTGCACAACAGGGGTACTGCCACGGTGCAGGGCGAGCAGGTTTCCGGCACCGAGCGGTCCTTCGAGGTGAACCAGCAGCAGACCGCCGGGTGCGAGCTGGTGTATCCAGGCGTGTGGGATGGCCCGCACCGAACAAGTGGCGATGATCCGATCGAATGGAGCCCGCCCGGCCAGTCCGTCGGCACCGTCTGCGGCGACCAAAGTCGGGTGATAGCCCAGCTTGGCGAGCCGGGCCCGGGCGTCGGTGATCAGTGCCGGGTCGATGTCGATCGAGCACACGTTGGAGTCGCCGAGTCGGTGGCAAAGCAGCGCGGCGTTGTAGCCGGTGCCGGTGCCGATCTCCAGCACTCGCATCCCGTCGGCGAGCTGCAAGGCTTCCAGCATGCGGATCATCAGGTCCGGCTTGGTGGAGCTGACTACGCCGGTCTGCACCCCGCGACCGGCGTAGTCAGCGAGCATGGTGACCAGCGTGGTCGGCGAGTACACCAACTCCAGCCACCGGGTCGTGCTGGCCGGATCCCGGGGCTCGTGCCGCACCCAGCTCGCCGGGCGGGTACTGGAGTCCAGCTCGTAGTACCAGGGCACGAACTCGTGCCGGGGCACCGCCAGCAGTGCCTCCCGCCATGCCGGGCTGCGCAGGTCACCATCGTTGGCGAGCTGATTGACCAGCCGCTCTGCCCGCTTCCGCCAATCTGGGACGTTCACGGTGGCAGTCACGGCATGCGCCCCTGCGCGAGCAGGTCCACGAGACTGCGAGTGATCGGCACCCCAGCCATCCCTTCCAAGAACCCGTACTGGCCACCCGGATTGCATTCCAGTAGCCACACGGTGTCTTCACCTCGGTCGTTGCCGCCGATCACCAGATCAAATGCTCCATAGACCAGGCCCAGCTCGGTCATGAACATCTGCAGTCCTTTGGCCACCGACTCGGGTAGCTCCATCGCCTTGTAGCTCAATGAGGGAAAGTCGCTGCGCCAGTCCACATATGACGCTTGCGACCCTGCATGAATCGCCACGGCGAAAATATCCTGACCGACGACTACAGCGCGGCACTCAAATCGCTTCGGTGCCCAGTCCTGAATCTGATGAGCAGTGACCTCGATTCCGCGCAGGTCAGCCAGGTCCTGCACGGATAGCCGACGGGTCCAACCCATCTTGTACGTGTTGTCCTCCCAAATCAGGTTGGTGCTCAACGGCTTGATCACCACACCGTCCATCGAGGTCGCCGCGAAGCGGGTGACCGCGTCCCTGCTATTGGTGACCAGTGTCCGAGGCACCGACAGGCCGCACCGCGCAGCGATGGCCAGCTGAATCGGCTTATAAACCGCCCGTGCGGCCAAATCGGGTCTATTCACCCATAACACGTCAGCCATGCTGAGCAGCACCCCACCCACGCCTATTTTAGCTTCCCGCTTGGCGAAATCTCGCTCCGCCGCCGTCATGCCCTCCGGCATGCGAAACGACGACGGTGTACGCACATAAATGGACCGGATCGACTCCAGTTCAACCGTCCAGTGTTCCGTGCGCAAGATACCCCGCCAGCCATCGTCACAGAACTCCGCGTCGAGTGTGAGCTGTTGCGGAAACCAGGACAGGTCCAGCCGGACTACCGGCACGCCCCGCTCGGTCAGTCCACAGATCACGCCGTCAGCGGTGCGATCAAGCTCTTCCGCCAGCACCAGGACCGTCACGACGATCAGCCAGTGAAATCCGGTACGGTTTCCCAGCCGTAGTCCTTGCTCGGACCCTCATCCCCGTCCTTCTGCTGGATCGTGGTCCAGTCCACTCCCAACCGAGGTGGCAACGGCTCCCCTGTCACGGCATCGACCGCGACCTGCCGGATCGGACAGTAGCGATACGAGGTGGGGGTAGCAGGCACACCCATATGAATCAGCCACCGCAAACCGAACGGCCGTGTTAATGGACCTGACGGTGACTCGCTGCACTCCGGCGCTGAAAAACCAGGCGGAGTGAGCGGAAACTGAGCGGACACCGACACCAGTGGATCATCCATGAACCGAATTTCTGATGCCATCTCTTACCCCCTCACACGATGCCAAACCGATACAACTCTGCTAATTGAGGTGTGCCTGGGTGAGGACTTCGCGGGCGCGGTCGTCGAATTCCCGGGCGGCGGTGACGCCGTGGTACGGCTGGATCCGGGATCGCAGGTCGCGCACCGCATCGAGGCAGCGTGAGGATTGCACGGTGGTCGACAGATTCACCGCCCGGTGTGCCGCGCGCAGGGCGGCGTCCAGATCACGTCGTGCCAGTCCGGCGCGGGCCAGCGCGACTTGGCTCAACGCCTCCCGCCGAGCCCGGTTCTGATCGGCTGTGGCAGAGATCGACCGGCGAGCGAACCTCGCTGCCTCCACCGGGCGGCCGAGATCGACGAAGACCTCCGCCCACTGGCCTGCCAGGTAAGCGGAATCGATGAACCGCGTCCATTCCGGCGCGTCCTCGGCATCGATACGTTCGAAGGCGCGTTCGGATTCGAGCACGGCGTGTACGGCTGCGGTCGGATCACCGAGCGCGGCATGAGCCCGAGCCTGCGCTGCCCACAACTCGGCGGTACACGCCAGATTGCGGACCCGGGTTAGACCGTGGCGTCCCGTTACCGCCAACTGAAGTGCTTCCCGGGGATACCCCAGCATTCGCGCCTGACCGGACATGCAGGTCAGAACGTTGGCACCCAATGCGGTATCGCCGGACTCCTGCGCCAGCCGCAGCGCCTGAATGAGATAGCGCTGGGCACATGTTGACCGGACTACGGAGACTCCGGTCGGGTGTCACTGGTTCGATGTACAGGGCGTATCCGTCCTCGGGTTCGGGGGTTGTTCATCTGGAGTTGAGTCGATTTCGGGTGGGTGGGGGGTATGTGT
>DASTLT010000046.1:0-17787 GCA_035714625.1 Pseudonocardiaceae bacterium
TGAGTGCGGACGTGGTTCGGTGATGCTCCCGGTCAACGAAGCCCTCCTCGTCGCTGCCCACGCGGGCATGGCGCGGTCGGCCGACGGCGGGGCCGAGGCGCCGTCGGAGCCAGCTACCACGACGGCGCTCAGGGCCGCCGCGGCACCGGAATCAGCGGAGGGGCACTGATCCGATGCCCGGGAGTATGCGAGATCCGGCGCGCGCTGTCCCCGGTTTCTCCGATATCCGGCCGCGGTCTGTGGATAACCGGGTGCCTACCGCCCGGCGCGGCGCCGCCGCGCCCATTCAAAGCACACCACCGCCGCCGCGCTGGCGACGTTGAGTGACTCGACACCGCCTGCCATCGGGATGGTGACCCACCCGGTGAGCTGTCCGGCGACGGCCGCGGAGATCCCCGAGGTCTCATTGCCCAGCACGTAGGCCACCCGAGGTGGGGCACGGCCATGGTCGTCGAACACCGAGCTGGCTCCGGGCATCGAGCTGGCCAGGCCGAGCACCGCGAACCCGGCCGTGCGCAGCAACTGGCACGCCTGTTCGGCGGTGGACGCCCGCAGGACCGGAGCGTGGAAGGCCACCCCAGCGGACGCCTTGATCACCAGCGGATCGATTGCGGGCACCCCCCGCCGGGGCAGCACCACGCCGTCGACTCCCGCTGCGGTCGCGGTGCGCAGGATCATGCCGACGTTGGCCGGGTTAGTGATCGCGTCGAGCACGAGGACCGCGGCCGGACTGCTCATTCGCTGCAGCGCGCCATCCAGCGGACGCATCCGGGGAGCCACCACGTCGGCCAGCACGCCCTGGTCGTGCCTGCCGTTTCCGGCGAGCACCTTCACCCGATGTGCCGAGACGCGCTGCACCGGCACGCTCCGCCGGGCTGCCGTGTCGAGGATCTCCTGCAGGCTCTGCCCCCGTGCCTGCTCGGCGATGAGCACTTTGTCCACGGTCAGCCCGGGGTCGCTGAGTGCCTCCAGCACCGGCTTGCGGCCGTAGACGGTGATGAAGATGTCCCGCGGACTGCGCGGGTGCTGCGGGCCACTCGAGTCGGGGGTCTGGGCGGGGGACGCGGGCACGTGCCCCAGGATGGCAGGTACGGATCCGACCGCCCGACGTGCCAGGATTTGTGGCATGCCCGACCGCCTTTCGGCGCTGGACGCCTCGTTCCTCTACCTCGAGCAGCCCACTACTCCGATGCACGTCGGCGCGGTATCACTGTTCCGCCGACCGCGGTCCGGTTTCGACTATGACCGCATGGTGCGGCTGATCGAGCAACGGATCGCGCTGGTACCCCGTTACCGGCAGAAGGTCCGTGAGGTGCCCGGCTGGCTGGCCCGTCCGGTGTGGATCGATGACGTGGACTTCGACATCTCCTATCACGTGCGCCGGTCGGCCCTGCCCAAGCCGGGCAGCGACGCACAGCTTCGCGAACTGGTGGCACGGTTGATGTCCCGGCCGCTGGACCACAATCACCCGCTGTGGGAGATGAACCTCGTCGAAGGACTGTCCGGGGGCCGCATTGCGGTGATCGCCAAGACGCATCAGGCTATGGTCGACGGGATCAGCGCGATCGACATCGGCCAGGTCATCCTCGATGTGACGCCGGAGCCGCGGGATATCCCCGAGGACCTGTGGATGCCGCAGCCGGAGCCGGGCAGCGTCCAGTTGGTCTGGCAGGCGGTGATGGAGGTTGTGCAGCGACCGGGTGAGGTCATCGACAACGTCCGCACCGCGGTGCACGGGGGCCTGGCCACGGTGCACAAGGCGACCGACGCGCTGGGCGGGGTGATCTCCGCGGTGCTGGCTGCGGCCCGCCCGTCCCCGGGTGGGCCGCTGAACGTGCCGATCTCCACCCAGCGGCGCTTCGCGGTGGCCCGGACCAAGCTGGAGGACTACCGGGCGGTGCGCAAGGCGCACGGGGGGGATGTCAACGACGTGGTGCTGGCGGTGGTCTCTGGTGCGCTGCGTAACTGGCTGCTCTCCCGGGGCGAGGCGGTCACCGCCTCAACGACTATTCGGGCCATGGCGCCGGTGTCGGTCCGCGGTGATGTCGGCGAGGGCACCGACGTCGCAGCGCTAGGTAATCGGGTGTCGTCGTACCTGGTGGATCTGCCGGTCGGGGAGCCGAATCCGGTGTTGCGGCTGAACCACGTCAGCCATGCCATGCGGGCCCACAAGGAGTCCGGCCAGTCGGTCGGGGCCGATGCGCTGATCCGGCTGGGTGGCTTTGCCCCTCCCACCATCCATTCGCTGGGCGCCCGGGTGGCGAACAGCTTCTCCCAACGGATTTTCAACCTGGTGATTACCAACGTGCCCGGGCCGCAGTTCCCGCTGTACACCGCTGGGGCAAGAATGATCGAGATGTTCCCGGTGGTGCCGCTGGCCAAGAACCAGGCCGTCTCGATCGGCATCACCTCCTACGACGGCGGTGTCTACTACGGGCTCAATGCCGACCGGGATGCCATGTCCGATGTGGACACCCTGGCGGCGCTGATCGAGGAGTCCCTCGAAGAGCTGGTCTCGACGGTGCCATGAGGGTCTATATCCCCGCCACGCTCAGGATGTTGCAGATCCTGGTCGACTCCGGCGAGCTCACCCCGGTCTCCGGCACCGGCTTCGCGCTCACCCCCCGGCTGCGCGAGTCCTACGCCGCGGGGGATACCGAGGAACTGGAGTACGCGGCGATGACCGATGCCGCCCGGGCCGCGCTGCGGTTGCTGTCCGCCGAGCTGGACGGGAATCCGAAAGCGATGGCTCGCCGGGTCGTGGTGGCAGCCGATGTCGACGAGGTGCGGTTGCGTCCCGACCTCGACGATGCCGCGGTCACCCTGCCCGGGCCGGTGCCGGTGACGGCGGTGGCCGCAGTGCACGTCGACCTGGCTGCGGCGGAACCGGCGGTGCGCGCCGCCGCTGGGGTGGTGGACGCCGCAGACCTCGGCGACCCGGATGCCGAGTTCACTCTCGGCGATGCCGAGGACCACGAGATGGCCTGGTACGCCCCCCAGGAGCTGCCCTTCCTCCTCGACCTCCTCTGACCCTCCCCGGTGTGTCGGGCTCCCGTGCCCGGTGTGTCGGGCTCCTGTATCCGGTGTGTCGTTCTTCTGTGCACGAGTGTGCTCGGCCGGGTAGACCGGAGGTGGAAACGCCGGAGGCGGGCACCTGAGCACAAAGACCCGACACACCGGGATTGGTCGCAAGAGGAGGTCCTGATGGATGCCATTACGTCCGTACCGGCCCCGCGCAATGAGCTGGTTCGCAGTTACGGCCCGCAGACCTCGGAACGTGCTTCGATCATCCGGGCCCTCACCGAGCTGGCCAGCCAGCAGGTCGAGCTGACCATGACGATCGGCGGAGTGCAGCGGATGGCCGCTGGGGAGCCCTTCGACGTGGTCGCCCCGCACCGGCACGCCCACGTGCTGGGACGAAGTGCACAGGCCAGCGCTACCGACGTGGCCGACGCCGTGCGGGCGGCCAGGCAGGCCGCGCCGGCCTGGCGCGAGCTGCCGTTCGACGAGCGGGCTGCGGTCCTGCTGCGGGCCGCCGACCTCGCGGCCGGACCGTGGCGAGACACCCTCAACGCTGCCACGATGCTCGGCCAGTCCAAGTCGGTGCAGCAGGCCGAGATCGATGCAGCCTGCGAGCTGATCGACTTCTGGCGGTTCAACGTGCACTATGCCCGCCAGATCCTGGCGCAGCAGCCGAACTCGGCACCCGGCGAGTGGAACCGGATGGAGTACCGGCCGCTGGACGGCTTCGTCACCGCGATCACCCCATTCAACTTCACCGCCATCGCCGGGAACCTGCCCACCGCGCCGGCCCTGATGGGCAACACCGTGGTGTGGAAGCCCACCCCCACCCAGCAGCTCGCCGCGCACTACACGATGCGGCTGCTGGAGGCCGCGGGCCTGCCCCCCGGCGTGATCAATATGGTGACCGGGGACGGCACCGCGGTGAGCCAGGTTGCGCTGGCCGATCCGGATTTCGCCGGGCTGCACTTCACCGGGTCGACCACGACCTTCAAGAAACTCTGGCGGACCATCGCCGGGCACCTCGATGACTACCGCAGCTATCCGCGCATTGTGGGGGAGACCGGCGGCAAGGATTTCGTGGTGGCGCACGCCTCGGCCGACCCGGCGGCGCTCACGACCGCATTGGTGCGTGGCGCGTTCGAGTATCAGGGTCAGAAATGCTCTGCGGTGTCGCGGGCCTACATCGCCCGCTCACTGTGGGACGGTGGCCTGCGTGAACGGCTTGCTGACGGCACCGGGACAATCAGCTACGGCGATGTGGCCGATCTGGGGTATTTCGGCGGTGCGGTGATCGATGCTCGGGCCTTCGCCAAGCACCGTGACCTGCTTCAGCGCGTGGTCACCGATCCGACAATCGAGATTCTGGCCGGCGGCGGGTGTGACGACTCACAGGGCTGGTTCGTGCAGCCCACGGTGCTGCTTGGAGCGGATACCAAGCACGAGGTGTTCGCCACCGAGTACTTCGGCCCCATCCTCGCGGTGCATGTCTACCCCGACCAGGACTACCCGGCGATCCTCGAGGTCGTCGACTCCACCAGCCCCTATGCGCTGACCGGCGCGGTGTTCGCCACGGAAAGGGCGGCGGTGGTGCAGGCGCACCAGGCGCTGCGCTTTGCGGCGGGCAACTTCTACGTCAACGACAAACCCACCGGATCGGTCGTCGGCCGTCAGCCCTTCGGGGGGTCGCGGGCTTCGGGCACCAACGACAAGGCGGGCTCGCTGGTCAATCTGCAACGTTGGACGAGCCCGCGGGCCATCAAGGAGACGTTCCACCCGCCAACCGAGCACACCTACCCGCACATGCTCTAACGGAGCTGAGCCCAGTGCGGTGGCAACCACGGTGTCGGGTGGCGCCCACTGGCTGCACCACCCGCTGTGTGCGGAGCCGGTGCTGCGTTAGGCCATCTGGCGCAACCGTGCTCAGGTGTTATTCCGCGAATGGGATAAACTTTCGATCCAGACCTGTCGCCGGTTCGCCATTACGCTTGATTCACCCGGTCGGGTAACTTCGGGCAGCCTCCCCGGGTGCTGTTTCCGCAGTTCAGAGCGTGAGCGGGGGCCTGAGGCTTCGAGGATTTCCCCACTCCGCCGTGAACGCGGTTAGAAGAAGAGCCTTGATGGACCGCCTCGCCCCCTTGCAGCCGCCGCCCTGCCCGCCAATGCTGCCCTCACCCAGGGGGCTGCTCCCGCTACTCCGGCTGGGCCACTCCGGTGGGGTCGATCTTGAGGTTGTGGTTCCTGTGGATCGATTCAGCCAACCACAACGTCAAGATCGATCCGCCCGGCGGCCCAGCAAGTGAGATGTCGCCGCGTGTGCTCTCCATTTCAGCGCAGGGGTCCGTAGGACAGGGGTCAGGAGTGGGTGAGGGTGGTGAGTAGGGCACGGACGGACATGGCGCGGCGGTGGGCGGCGCCGCCGAGCTCGTCCAAGGCACATTCCGGGTCGGCCGGGGGGCCGAGGTGGGTGCAACCCCGGGGGCAGTTCTCGATCGCCTGCGCCAGATCGCCGAAGGCGCGGGCCACGTGGTCGGGGGTGACGTGGGCCAGCCCGAAGGAGCGCAGCCCGGGGGTGTCGATCACCCAGCCGCCGCCGGGCAGGGCCAGCGCCACCGCCGAGGTGGAGGTGTGCCGGCCCTTGCCCACTACGCTGACCACCCCGGTCAGCCGGTTCGCCGCCGGCACCAGCCGGTTTACCAGCGTCGACTTGCCCACCCCGGAGTGCCCCACCAGCACCGAGACCCGCCCGGCCAGTTGGGCCCGCACCTCGTCCACCCCGGTGGCCGGGGAGGTGATCAGCACCGGCAGGTCCAGCGCGGCGTAGCGCTCCAGCACGGCGTCGGGTGCGGCGAGATCCCGTTTGGTCAGGCAGAGCACCGGGGTCAGGCCACCGGCGTAGCCGGCCACCAGGCAGCGGTCGATCAGCCCGGTACGGGGCGGTGGGTCGGCCAGCGAGGCGACGATGAGCAGTTGCTCGGCGTTGGCCACCACGATCCGCTCGTAGGGGTCGGTGTCGTCGGCGGTGCGGCGCAGCACGCTGGAGCGCTCGTCGACCCGGACGATCCGGGCCAGCGCGTCCGGCGCGCCGTGGATATCCCCGACCAGCCCCACCCGGTCACCCACCACCACCGGGGTGCGACCCAGCTCGCGGGCCCGCATCGCGGTCACCCGGCGGCCCGGGTCGCCGTGCACGGCGCAGGTCCACCGGCCGCGGTCCACCCCGACGACCATCGCGGGCACCGCGTCGGCGTGCTCCGGGCGGCGCTTGGTGCGCGGCCGGGAACCCCGGCGTCCCGGCCGCACCCGGACGTCGGACTCATCCAAGCCATGACCACCGCGGGAACCCCCGCCCGGCCGGCTCAGCAGGCCTCACCCGCCAGCATTCCCGACCAGCCCAGCATTCTCCGACCAGCCCAGCATGCTCGACCAGCGCAACGTGAAGTCCGGCAAGGTCTTGGCCGTCGCCGCGATCTCGTCCACCGCGATCCCCGGCACCACCAGCCCGAGGACCGCCCCCGCGGTGGCCATCCGGTGGTCGGCGTGGGCGCCCCATGGGCGGCCCGGATCGGCGCGCAGCGGGCGCGGCCGGATCTCCAGGCCGTCGGCCAGCTCGCGGACATCGCCGCCGAGGGCGTTGATCTCGGTGGCCAGCGCGGCCAGCCGGTCGGTCTCGTGCCCGCGCAGGTGGGCGATGCCGCGCAACCGGGAGGGTCCGGCGGCCAGCGCCGCCAGCGCGGCCACCGTCGGAGTGAGCTCCCCTGCTTCATGCAGGTCGGCGTCCAGGCCCACGAGCCGCCCCGGGCCGGTGACCGTGAGCCCACGCTCGTCCAGGACCATCCGGCAGCCCATCTGGCCCAGCAGCGGGCGGATCAGGTCGCCGGCCTGGGTGGTGCGCCGGGGCCAGCCGGCCACGGTGAGCTGCCCGCCGGTCACCGCAGCCGCGGCCAGGAACACGCTCGCGTTGGACAGGTCCGGCTCGATGTCGTAGTCGCCGCCGATGACCGGTCCCGGTGCCACCTGCCACCACGTCGCGCCGTCGGTCTCCACCGCCACGCCCCGCTCGGTGAGCATCTGCACGGTCATCTCGATGTGCGGCAGGGAGGGGACCGGCGGGCCGTCGTGGCGGACGGTGATGCCCTTGTCGTAGCCGGCCCCTGAGAGCAGCAGGCCGGAGACGAACTGCGAGGACTCCGACGCGTCGATCCGTACCTCCCCGCCAGCCATGGCACCGCTGCCGTGCAGCACGAACGGCAGCGCGTCCGCCGGCTCGGCTGGGCGGCCCGGCTCAATCTGGCAGCCCAGCGCGCGCAGCGCCCCGAGCACCGCGCCCATCGGCCGCTGCCGGGCGCGCTCGTCGCCGTCGAAGCGCACCGGGCCCTGCGCCAGCGCGGCCAGCGGCGGGACGAAGCGCATCACGGTGCCGGCCAGCCCGCAGTCCACAGTGGCCGGGCCGCGCAGCCCGCCGTGCGCGGCCACCTGCAGTTCGTCGCCCACGCTGGTCACCGCGACCCCGAGGGCGCGCAGCGCGGCGGCCATCAGGTCGGTGTCGCGGCTGCGCAGGGCGCGGCGCAGGGTGCCGCCGGTGCCGGCCAGCGCGGCCAGCAGCAGCGCCCGGTTGGTGATCGACTTTGAGCCCGGCACCGCGACGGTGGCGCGCACCGGGCTCTCCGCCAGCGGCGCGGGCCACGGCACCCGAGTGGACGTCGTCATGGCCCCATCATCGCGTACCGGCGCGGGGCGGGTGGTCCAGCGTGCCACGATGAGGCTATGTGCGGCAGGTACGCCTCAACGAGGAATCCCGCGACGCTGGCCGTCGAGTTCGACGCCCTCGATGTCACCGAGGGCGCCGCGCCGCCACCGGACTACAACGTGGCCCCGACCAAGCCGGTGCTCTCGGTGGTCACCCGGCATCCGCGCGACATCGAGGGCACGCCGGACCCGGAACGCACCGAGCGCACCATTCGGGTGATGCGGTGGGGCCTGGTGCCGCACTGGGCCAAGGATCCGGGCATCGGCTCCCGGCTGATCAATGCCCGGGCCGAGAGTGCCGCCACCAAACCCGCGTTCCGCGACGCGCTGGCCCGGCGGCGCTGCCTGCTGCCCGCCGACGGGTGGTACGAGTGGCAGGCCCCGGCTGCTCCCGGCACCGGCAAGCAGCCGTTCTTCATCACCCCTGCGGACGGCTCGGGGCTCGCACTGGCCGGGTTGTGGGCCACCTGGCGGGGTCCCGACGCGGCGGAGCCCCCGCTGATGAGCTGTGCGGTGCTGACCACCGCTGCGGTCGGCCCGCTGGTCGAGATCCACGAGCGGATGCCGCTGGTGCTGCCCCCCGACGCCTGGGCGGACTGGCTGGATCCCGACGCCGCCGACCCGGGCCCGCTGCTGGCCGCGCCGTCCCCGCACCTGGTGCACACCCTGGAGCTACGGCCGGTCGCCACGGCGGTGAACAACGTCCGCCACCAAGGCCCCGAGCTTGTCGAGCGGGTCGAGCCGGAGCAGCCCGCGCTGCTGGACATCGACCACCTCCTGGACGAGTCCCGGTGACCCGGCTGACCATCCCGACCCCGTACGGGCCAGCCCGGGCGGAGCTGCACTACTGCCCGCAGGGCAGCGCGGCGCTGCTGCTCGGACACGGCGCGGGCGGTGCCCCCAGCGCGCCCGACCTGGTGGCCGTCACCCGGGCGGCCACCGCCGCTGGGGTACATGTGGGGCTGGTCGAGCAGCCCTACCGGGTGGCCGGGCGGCGCGCCCCGGCCCCGGCCCACCAGCTCGACGAGGCTTGGCTGACGGTCGTCAGGGCGCTCACCGGCGGGGTGTTCGCCGATCTGCCGCTGGTCTTCGGGGGCCGCTCATCCGGCGCCCGGGTGGCCTGCCGCACCGCGGTTGCGGGGGGCGCGGTGGCCGTGTTGTGCCTGGCGTTCCCGGTGCACCCGCCCGGGCGGCCGGAGAAGAGCCGGCTCGACGAACTGGACGCGGTGGACGTGCCGGTGCTCGTCGTGCAGGGCGACCGCGACCCGTTCGGCCGGCCGGAGCCCGCTGCCGGGCGGGAGGTTGTGCTGCTGCCCGGGGACCACTCGCTCAAGGCGGACCCTGCCGCGGTGGGTCGCGCGGTGGCCGAATGGCTGCAACGCAGGTTGCGGGTACTGGCCTGACGCCTCCGAGCCGGACAGGTACTGATCGCGGTCTGGGTCGCCTGCGCGCCTCTTTCGTAACAGGAGTGAGTAGTGAGATCGATACTCGCGGTGGATACCTTCCAGCCCATCCGATGATGAGGTCCGGAAACGACAGCGAAGAGGGACCGTGACCTACCGTGTTGAGGTGCCAACCAGGGACGGTGCGACCATCTCGGTGGCAGTGCGCGAGGTCGACGAGGGAGTGGTGCGCGCCGCGCGACCCGGGCAGGTCGTTGCCCGCGCGTCGCAAACCCTCGACGACATGGTGGCTGGGCTGCGCCCGGTAGCGGAGACCTTCGTGGCCCAGTTCCGCGCCATGACTGACGCGCCGGATGAGCTCACGGTCCAGTTCGGCGTCACCCTGTCCGCCGGGGCTGATCTGGTGATCGCCAATGCAGCGACGGAGGCGAACTTCGCGGTCACGCTCAATTGGACGCGCAAGCGGTCGCCATGACCAGCCGCGACAGCTCAGCCCCGCTGGACCGGGCGGTCCTCGGTGTCCTCGACGCATCAAGGACCCGGGTCGGGGTGGGCTTCCTGGTGGCTCCCGATCTCGCGTTGACCTGCGCTCACGTGGTCAGCAGCGCTCTCGGTACTGAAGCCGGAGTCGGCACGCAGGTCATCCTTGACGTTCCCCTGGTCTCGGTCTCCCGCTCGGCCGACGAGGACGGCACCGTGTGGGCGGTGGTCGAGCACTGGGAACCGCCCGCACCGGACGGCGGCGGGGATATCGCGGTGCTGCGGCTGCGGGAGACCCTGCCGCAGGGCCGGCCGGTCACGATGGTCGAGGCAGCCGACGTGTGGGGTCACCCGATGCGGACTTTCGGGTTCCCGACCGGGCGGGAGTTCGGCGTCTGGCACGCCGGCCGGCTGCTCGGCCGGCAGGCGGCCGGGTGGATTCAGGCACAGCTCGCCGAGCCGAGCGGTTACCGCATCGAGCAGGGCTTCAGCGGCGCGCCGGTGTGGGATGACGAGCTCGGTGGCGTGGTGGGCATGGTGGTTGCCGCCGAGAGCTCGACGACCCCGGCCGGGTACCTGATCCCCACCGAGACGCTGCTCGAACGGTGGCCCGAGCTGCGGGCCCTGATCCGCCCGGCGTCCCCGTATCGGGGCCTCGCACCGTTTCGGGAGGCCGACCGCGCGGTCTTCTTCGGGCGGGGCAGGGAGGTCGCCGAGCTGGTCGAGCTGATGGGCGGTCCCGGACCCCTGGCTGTGGTCGGACCCTCAGGGTGCGGCAAGTCCTCGCTGGTCTTCGCGGGCCTGCTCCCGGCGCTGCAGGAGCGCGACGGTCGCCGCCGGACCATGGTGACCTTCCGGCCCAGCGCAGGCCGGACCGTCTATACGGCGCTCGCGGCCGTGTTGCTGCCGGTGCTGGAACCCGAGCTGACCGAGGTGGAGCGCCTCAGCGAGCTGGCCACCCTCGCCGGTGTGCTGCAGACCCAGGGGTTGACCGACGTGGTGGCCCGCCTGCTGGAGCGGACCGGCACCTCTGACCTGGTGGTGATCCTCGACCAGGGCGAGGAACTGCTGGCCCAGCATCCCGACCAGGTGGAACGGTTCTGCGAGCAGTTACTCGGCCCGAATGCACCAGCGGGGCTGCGGGTGCTGTTGACCCTGCGTGCGGATTTCCTGGACGCGGCGCTCAGCAGTCCCGCGCTCAGCCGGGCACTGCGCCGGTCGGTCTACACGCTCGGGGCGATGACCGCCGAGCAACTCCGCGTGGTGGTAGTCGAGCCGGTCGCAGGCATACCAGGGGTGGAGTTCCAAGAGGGTCTGGTCGAGCGCATCCTCGCCGACGTGGGCACCGATCCCGGTGCCCTGCCCCTGCTGGGCTTGGCCCTCACCCTGCTGTGGGAGCGACAGTCCGGCGGGCGGCTCACCCACGACGCGTACGAGGACCTGGGGCGGGTGCCGGGCTCGCTGGGTCGCTATGCCGAGGAAGTCTGGTCGCGCAGTGGCCTGGCCGACGACGAGGACAGTGCCCGGCAGTTGTTCCTCCGGCTGGTGCAGGTCTCCGCTGGTGGGGAGATCACCCGGCGGGTGCGCACCAGCGACGATCTCGATGCTGCGCAGTGGGAACTGGCCCAGCGGCTGGCCACCACTCGCCTGCTGGTCACCGGCCGCGACGCGGAGGGCCGGGAGACCGTTGAGTTGGCCCACGAAGCGCTGGTCGACGGCTGGGCCCGGCTACGCGGCTGGATCGATGCCGACCGGGAATTCCTTGGCTGGCAAGAACAGTTCGACCGCCAACTCAGGCAGTGGGAGTCCACCAAGCGAGATCAGGGTGCCTTCCTGCGCGGCGTGGCGCTGGCCGTAGCCGAGAAATGGCTGCGCAACAGACCCGCCGACCTGACCATGGCGGGTCGCCAGTACGTCACGTTGAGCCGGGCTCACCAGCGACGCGAGGTCCGGCGCTGGCGCGCAGTCACCGCGATGCTGGCGGTCCTGGTCCTCGCTGCCGGCGCACTCGCGGGCCTGGCCCTTGACCGCGGCAACCGGCTCAACCAGCAACTCGACAGCGCGATCGCCGAGGTCCTCAGCGAGGAGGCCCTCGCCAGGGCGCCCAAGGATCCTGCCACGGCGACACAGCTTGCCCTCGCCGCATGGCGGGCCGATCCGGACGCCCCGCAGGCCCGCACCGCGCTCGGCCGCCAGTACCTGGCGATGCAGTCCGTCGACCGAGCGTTCACCGGGCTGTCGGATCAGCCCGTCAACTCCTTCGCCCTCAGCCGGGACGGCAGCGTGATGGTGCTGCCGCACAGTCAGGGTTTTGTGGTGGTCACCGGGCTCGCTGGATCGGAGCCACACCGGTGGGTCGTACCCGACGCGCGATCCTCCACGATACCGTCCGTCAGCCCAGACGGCCATTGGCTCGCCGCCGTGGACCGGCACGGCAGTGTATGGGTCTGGGACCTTCGTCGTCGTAGCGGCCCCCATGTGTTGCGCGAGGGCGAGCCGGCGCAGAGAGATCCGTCGGGAGCGCGTTTTTCTCCGGACAGTCGCCGCCTGGTCTGGCTGGCGCCCGCCGGGCCTGACGGACGCCGAGAGCTCATAGTCTGGGACGTGGCGGGGCGTACGAGGATTGCTGAGCAATTGCAGTGGGTATCGGAACCGAGCATCACAGACGTCTGGCTGACCGACGACCCCAATCTGGCTATATTCAGTTACAATAATGAGGGTCGGCTGTTCATTCGTGACCTCTCCAGCGGGACAGTAGTCAGGACGATGCCCCCTGACTCCGCCGTGGTGCAGCACGGCAGGAGAGTCATCTCGTGCACCAATCCACCACCGCGTCGGTTCGACGTTAAAGCAGCTAATGCAACCGCGTCCGTGCTTCGCAGTGACACCGGCAACGAAGTGCTCCGGTTTCCGCTGGACAGCGATACCTGCGTGGCGCGTTTGAAGCTATCCGGCGATGGCAACTATCTCGTCGAGGACAGCCTGCGCAGCAATAAAGATTATCGCATGGCCAAGGTCGCCGATCTGTCCGACGGATCCACCTTCGATGTTGCGATCCCGCCTAAACCGGAAGGCGACTACAGCGGATTAACTTTCGAAATCGATCTTTCGATGGGAGTGCTCCGCTCAGGCGACGGCCAGGTCACGGTGCTCCTCGCGCGCGGCTCGACAATTTTTCGAATGGGCCATTTAACTCACGATCTGCGAGGACCACTAAAGTACCACCCTACGAGATTGAGTGACAATGGCCGCTACCTCGTGGCCACGGGTGACGACACCCCTTTTTTCAGCGGTTATGATGGCTTCGCGGTGTTTGACCGCCACACCGGCCAGGAACTCGGTCATCTGACCGAGGCCGAAATCGAACGAGGAGACCGTCGATACGATCAGCTTTCTATCGACGACTCGTTGTGGAGACTATTCAAGTCGTCCCAAAACTGGATACTCTCGCAATACTCTCTGCCTGATCTCGATCGGCAGGCCCAATACGTTTTGCCAGCGGGGGTTGATGTTGGGTCGACGGGTTGGGCCGGAGCGGAGATAATTGACAATAGGCTGGTGGCCATCGCCGATGGTATGCTCAGCGTGTGGGACACGAGAACCAGGACAAGGCTGAGCGAGCCGGTACGCTTGGGGTCCACCCGTGAAGAAGCCGAGTGGTACCTGCTGCATGGGAATTTCTTTAGCCGGCCAGGGCATCCGCATCAGATCGGGATCCCAGCGCCCGATGGCAGCGTCGAATTGTGGAATATTGAGCAGAGGCAGCTCATAAGCACGATTCCTACAAGGATTGACAAAGACTATATTGGCAAGAAATTATTTTTCGACAACACCGGGAACCGCCTTGCCTATGGGGGAGCAAACGGCACAATCGAGGTGTGGGATATCGAGGCGCGACAAGCTGCCCGCGCGCCGATCGCTGCGCCCGACGTTAGTCACCTCTTGGGATTCGATAGCGCCAACCGTCTCGTCACTGAAGATGGTGTGCTCGATACTTATATCAATTTCTGGGATCTTGCGACAGGCCGGCAGAGTGGATCCTTACCTCTCGCTACTTCCCTTGATTACAGCGCCGCCGTCGAAGATGGGCGACGGATCGATGTCGGCGGAGATTTCGAAGTGCCTTACGAACTGCCGATCACCGCGGAACAATGGTTCGATCACCTGTGCCGTGCCCTCGGCCGCAGTTTTACCGAACCCGAACGCGCAATACTTCCGCCGGGAACAGACCTGGATCCTCCGTGTGCGACCAACCGGTAGCCACTGCTCGTACACAGGCCCCGGAGAGCAAGAGCTGGCCTTGCGGCGTTGTGGGATAGCAGCCACTCAATTCTTCGCCTTGGTTGAGGGGTCACCTGTCTCCTGCGGGTGCAGGCACACTGGCCCTGCAGCGCGGCTGTGTCCGATGGCTGTCATCAGGTGCCGGCGGTTCGGGATAGTCGGTGTCAGTCCCGGGTGGCGCTGGGTGGCCAGATCACTCGCACGGTCCGCCCGCGCTCACGGGCGAGGACCACGACGGTGCCCCCGTAGCGCGGGCGGGTTCCCGTCCCACACCGCGATCAGTTCGCTGATCATTTAGATCATCAGCTTCCTGGCGGCCATGTGGGACTCGGGGGTTGAGTCGGTGAAGCCGAGCGGGTGCACCTTGGTTGCCTGGGCGAGGAGATCGTTGTACTCGGGTGGGACTCGGCGGGCAGGCCGTCGCGGTAACGGGCTGCGGGCACGATCATCTCGATCTGGCCGCCCTGGTCCAGGACGGCGCGGTAAAGAGCTGATTGCTCCGTCGACCAGCGAAGTGACGCCGACGATGTTCGTGCCGTATTAGACCAGTGCTTCGCGCAGCGCATGCCAGACGAGCGGAGCGGTCGGTGCAGACAGGCCACGGTGCCCGGTGGTGCCGACTCTCACCCGGTGAGCCGGTCTGTTGTGCTCGCGATCCGCGGACGATCGTCGAGATCGTGCAGAAGTCCCTGGGGAGCCATGGCGGGAACGGCCCGTCGGCTGGCCGGACGGGAGATTCTGCGGCGCCGTGACCTGAACTGCTGGCCGGACTCGCTCGGGATCCTGCCAGCGGGCACCATGGCCAAGGTCGTGGACAGACGATCTTCCTTTTGTGCTGTCTCGGCAGCCCGCTTGGTGCAAGTATGCAGTGTGTCAGCCTACTCCACGGGAACCAGTCACGCCGGAGTGCTCATGATCCGATCCGTAGTCTTCGATGTGGGGGAGACCCTCTTGGACGACACTCGCGAATGGGCCCGATGGGCTGACTGGATCGGCGTTCCCCGTCACACATTCTCCGCTGTGCTGGGTGCGGTCACGGCCGCAGGGCGAAACAACGCGGTGACATTCCAGTACTTCCGTCCAGGGTTCGATCTTGTGGTAGAACGTCAGCGCCGGGAGGAGGCTGGGGTAGGAGAGCAGATTGACGAGCAGGACCTCTACCCTGACGTGCGCACCGGGTTGCAGGCATTACGAGATGCTGGGATCTGGGTAGGAATCGCGGGAAACCAGACCGCACGGGCCGCCGATCTGTTGCGTAAGCTGGATCTTCCCGCTGACGCCATCATCACCTCCGGCGAGTGGGGCGTGGCCAAGCCTGAGCCGGCGTTCTTCCGCCAGGTGGTCGACCTCGCTCCCGGCGAGCCACACGAGATCGTGTACGTGGGCGACCATCGCGATCACGACATCGTGCCGGCCCACACCGCCGGCTTGCGGACCGCATTGGTGCGGCGGGGCCCCTGGGGGCACCTTTGGGCGGACGATCCCATCGTGCAACGCAACGCAGACTGGGTGATCACCTCCCTCGATGAGCTACCCGCCCTGCTCTCCCGCGCTGGTTAGCTCCGAAAGTCAGAGGCAGCCCGGGCGGTGGCGAAGAACTCGCGGGCCGCGTTTTCGGTGAGCTTGCCTGAGCGGACCAGCGTGGTCAGTGTGGCAAGGACCTGGGGATGGGCACAGATGTGTTCAGGTGCGATCGTGCGTGCTGTATGCAACGCGTCGAGCACTGACTCGTGGCGCCCCATGAACATTTGGGCTTGGGCAATGTCCACATAGAAATGCGATCTTCGCTCCGCGGACAGTCTCTCCGGTGGGCTCCATCCGGCGGCCACCGCCAGGGCGGTCTCTGGCTGCTGGAGATCCAGTGCGAGGGTTACCTCGTGAATGCGGACCGAACCGGGACCAAAAGCAGTGCCCAGGAAGACTCCGTCGGTCACCCGGTGTGCCATGTCCTGTGCCTCAGCCAGGTGATCCCGAGCCAATGCAGGCAGTCCTGCGCGGGCAGCGGCTACCGCCGCCCGCATATGCAGGGACCCATAGATTGCGCTTGCCACTGCTGACGAGCCTGGTGCGAGTTGATCGGCGGCGCGCTCCAGCATCCGTCGGCCCCCCACCATCTGACCATCGGCGAAGAACGTCTCCCCTCGCACGTACGAGGTGACCGCCGTGGCAAGCGGATCACCCGACTGCTCAGCAGCCCACCGCATCACGCCGATGATCTGCGCCGAGAGATCATAATACCCGAACTTGTCAGCCACCGCATCCGCCGCCCGATACGCCTGCACCAGGCACTGAGCGACTTGAGTCCGCTCAGCACCTCCTAGCAGGGTCAGTGCGCGAGTGAGCTCGGGCAACAATCTCGGCAATGCGCCTAAGATCCTGGTATAGTTGGAATTTAACCGCCATGCAATCAAGGTCTCCGTGGCCTGATGCAGCTCAGACAATGGCCGGACCGGACCGTCTTCTGGCAGGTCGTAGACATCAACGAGTTGTCGCAGCACCAGTATCTCGGAGCTGACTGGCTCTCTGCCAGGGTCCCTGCTTATCGTTTCCTGCGACAAGGGAATGACTGACGGAAGTGATGCCCGGGAGCCGGCAGGGAGAGGGTGGGGGCGCATGGATACCGTCAAGCGAGCCAGCTTTTGCTTGGTGACTCGCGATGCTGCGACGAGTTCCTCCACTTCGGACGGGACCAGCGGTTCGGGGTGCTTCATGAGCATCATCACGAAGTTGTCGGGAAGATCAAGATTGGTCACTGCCACCAACACCGAAGGATCGTTCGACTCAGGCTCGGCATCGGATCTGCGTAGTGGAACCGCAGTGGTCGTGGTGTCGGTGGTGGCGTCGAGGTGACTGTAATCGGCCAGATCGATCACCAAGTCGGCAACGCTGCAGTGGTAGAGGTTGGCCAACCTGTTGAGCACCTCCAATGACGGCTCATGGCCTGTGGAGCTGGGCCAGACCTCCCAATAGGAGAAGCTCTTCAAAGTCTTGGGTTCATCCGGCCAGCGCCGGTTCCACTCGTCGGCAGCCTGCCGCTGACTCCAGCCATGAGCCAACCGGAAGGCCACCCGGGCGTTTACCCGGTACTTCGAGCGGAAGACGCTGGCTATCTCCGCCCAGCTCTTGCCATGGGCACGCAGGTCGGCGGCGAGCCCCGCTTGCTCCTGCCTGAGGCTGCGCACCTTGTACTGCACGATCTCCTCCATGTCTGTACTGCCGGTTACGTGCCGCTGCCGGTGAGACAGTACCTCACCCGACGCTGCGGACCTGACAACTTCCCCTCGGCACGGGGACAGTTTGGTCACGATCACGGTTGCAAGGGATGGGCGATTTCCGGTCGGCTCGGCATAGTCTGACGTGCAGAGCATCTGGTTATGTATACGACGGTATCGCTAAAGACGCGCACGAGCGGAGCGGAAAGCATGAATAGCGAATCAGACGCGCCGCCTGCGCAGGCCCCGGCCGTTCCGCCCACGCCGTTTCCCACCGGCGTTCCTGACCGGCGGGTCGGCCGGACTCGGATCACGGCGGGGCCGGGGATGATCCCCGCGACCTCCGGCCCCGCCGTGGCCCATTCCTTTGACCCGCCGCCCCGGCCAGGCCGGGTGCTGACCACGCCAGGGGGTACGCCATGTCCGACCTGATCGGTACCGGCAACATCACAGGGGAGCCGGCGGCCCGGTGGGCCTGGGTACGGTGGGCGCACTCGGCCCGGGACGGGCAGGTGCACGCCTTCCCGATCGAGGACAGCCAGCGCGGCCGGTGGCTGCAGGCGGTGTGCTCGCACACCGCTCCGCCCGCCGCGCTGGGGTCCAGCCTCCCCACTCCGTACTGCCTGACCTGCCTGCGGTCT
>DASTLT010000047.1:0-3493 GCA_035714625.1 Pseudonocardiaceae bacterium
GGTTGTATGTCCAGTCGCTGATTATGTTGAGGACGTGGTCAGCGGGCCGGGATTCTCCTGGCGCCCAGCGGTTTCGACGGTGATCCGCTCAACATAATCAGAGGCCTTCGAGGAATGCGAGCAGCGTGTCGGAGGGTCGGTATCTGCCGGGTTTGATGCCAAGCGGCGTGGTCCGGGCGATCGCGTTCTCCTTGAGGGCTGGGTCGGCGTGTTCGTAGATGTGGGTCGTCTGGGTGCTCTCGTGGCCGAGCAGCAGTGCGATCGTCGCGATGTCCACGCCTTTGGCCCGCCAGAGCATCGCCGCGGTGTGGCGGAGCACGTGCGGGGTGACGCGCTTGGTGTTCAACGACGGGCAGTTCACTGCCGCTGTCTCGGTGTGCTTGCCCACCAGTAGTCCGACCGTGTGCCGGCTCAGCGGTCGACTTTGACACGTTGGGACAGTGGGTCGTCGGGTTCGCCGCCACGTTCGGTGATCCATTGGTGTAGCAGGGCGGCGACCTCGCCGGTCAGCGGTGTCGCGCGCTTCTTACGCCCCTTGCCCAGGATCCGGATGTGGCGGCCGGTGCCGAGGTGGACGTCGCGCATGTGCAGGCCGACCAGTTCCGAGACGCGCACCCCGGTCTGGACCATCAGTGCCAGCAGTGCACGGTCGCGGCGGCCGAGCCAGGTGTTGCAGTCGGGCGCGGCGAGCAGTGCGGTGATCTCGGTGAGGGTGAGGTAGCAGACGGTGCTGCGTTCGTGGCGTTTGGTTGGGATCGCCATGACCCGCGCGATCGTGTGCGCGTGCTCGGGGTGCTCAAGTGCGGCGAAACGGTAGAACGAGTGGATCGCGCCGAGGCGGGCGTTGCGGGTGCGGGCACCGTTGCCGCGGTCGCGTTCGAGGTGGGTAAGGAACGCGCCGATCAGCGGTGCGTCGAGGTCGTCGATGTCCAACTCGAACGGCTGCTTGCCGGTCTGGGCGTGCACGAAACGCAGCAGCAGCGTGAACGTGTCACGGTAGGCCGCGATCGTCTGCGGGCTGCAGTTGCGTTGGGTGATCAACCGGTTTGTGAAAAACGCCTGCAGTGCGGGTGCGAGCGCGGTCATGACAGCACTCCGGGCAGTCGCTCCATACGCTCGCCGACCAGCTGCAGCAGCTCGGGGACCGCTTCGAGGTACCAGTAGGTGCTGGCCGGGTCTGCGTGTCCCAGATACGTGGACAGCAGCGGCATCCGCCGGTCGATGTCTTCACCGGTCCGGTACCAGTCCAACAGCGTGTGCACGGCAAAGGCGTGTCTGAGATCATGTGGGCGCGGGCGGGCGCGGGCGCCGCGGCCTTCCAGCCCGATCTGGCGGACCAGCTTGATGAACGTCGCGTTGAGTTCCTCGCGTCCCATCCGCCGCCCCCGCGCGGACAGAAAGAACGCCGGTGTGGACGGTGTCGGGAAGCGGGCGTCACGCAGGCTGGCGTAGACCCGAAGCGCACCGACGGTGCTCTGGTGCAGCGGAACCTGCCGCTGCTTGTTGTTCTTTCCGGCGCGCACGTGCACCACGCCGTTGTCCAGGTCGACATCTGCACGATCGAGTCCGAGGGCTTCCCCTGGACGGCAGCCGGTAACGGCCAGCAGCCCGATCAGCGTCTCGTGACGCGCAGCCCGCAGCGCCGGTCGCAGTTGCCGCGCGGCGCCCATCAACGCCGCGATTTCCTGCTCGGAGTAGACGTAGGGGGCGATGCGCGGACGGCGCCCGGGCAACAGGTCGGTGGCCGGGACCTCGCTGGCGGGATCGACCGTGGCCAGGTACCGGGCGAAGCCCCGCGCAACCGTGAGCCGCTGGCGCCACGTAAACGGATGGACGTCGACGGGGAGCCACGCCCATGCCAGCGCCAACTCGGTGGTGATCCGCTGCGCGCCGACCCGGTCGAGGAACTCGACGAACCCTTCGAGCATGCGCCCGTCTTGGGGCATCGCGAAGCCGAGCCGGCGACGGATGCGCAGATAGTCATCAAGCGCCGCGCGCAGCGCGCTCATGACACACCTGCCGGCGTCGGCCACGGGCGCGCGAGCGCCCGTAGCGCGGCGCGGTCGACCTTGGCGTAGATCGCGGTGGTCTTCTGCTCGCGATGACGAAGTACCTGCCCGATCTCCGGCAGCGACGCCCCAGCTTGCAGCATTTGGGTCGCGGCGGTGTGGCGCAGTCGGTGAGCTCCGACGCGAGGCAGCCCGGCCCGGTCACAGGCCGCGCGCACCACCCATGCGACCGTGCACCGGTTCAGCCCCTGCCGTGGCGCGGTCACCCGCAAAAACAGTGCCCGGCACTCGCACCGCGGTCGGCGGCGGAGGTAGGACACGATCGCCTCGCCGACATCGGTCGGCAACGGCAGCGTGTCCTCGCGGCTGCCCTTGCCGTGGACCAGCAGCATCCCGGCCCGCCAGTCCAGGTCGTCCAGGGTAATCGCGGCGACCTCGCCGGCCCGTAACCCGAGTCGCGACAGCAGCAGCAAGATCGCGAAGTCACGTCGGCCGACCATCCTGCGCCGATCGCAAGATGCCAGCAGCCCGCGCACCGCGGCCGGTTCCAGACCACGCGGCAAGGTGCGGTCGCGCAAGTCGGCTACCGAGGGGACCGCCCAGACCAGCGGTGTCGTGATCAGCCCCGCCAGGTGCAGGTAACGCACCAACGATCGCAGCGCGCAGACCAGATCGCGCGCCCCGGACACGCTACGTTTCGGGCACTCACGGGCCAGAAACGAGCTCACGTCGATCGCGGCCAGCCGTGCCAGGTCCAGTCCCTCCGAGCCGCCCAGCTCGGACAGGAACAAGAACGCCGCCGGGACGTACGCATCGAGCACCGTGTGATCGCACAGCCCACGCTCGATCAATAGGTACCTGCCGTAGTCGGCGAGCAGTTCTTCCAACCGGCCGACCGGGCAGGCCGGCGCCGGAGGCGGAACAGCTCCCAGCTGCCGCAGATATTCCAGCGGCAGCGCCACGCTACGCGGCGACGCCCACGACACCACGCCCGTCGCGCGACGCTCCTCAGCGAACCGCTCCGCCTGCTCGCCGGTCAGCTCGCCCGCGCCCAGCCCCTCCCGCGCCAGCCACCGACTGAGCTGATCGAACTGATACAGCCTGTCCGCCACTGCCGAGCACGAATACGCCCGAGACGCCAACCACGAGGAGAACCCCGTCGCATACGGCGCCAGCGGCCCGGTCACCACCGGAACCCACACCCTCCTGCCCATCGCTGCCTCCTGTCAGATCGCGGAACACGATCCGTGAAGCCTCGATGCAGCAGCGAGGATTATGTTGAGCGGATCACCGTCGAAACCGCTGGGCACCAGGAGAATCCCGGCCCGCTGACCACGCCCTCAACATAATCAGCGACTGGACATACAACCGGCCGTGCCCACTTTCCAGGCAACCGGCTCAAGCAAGCCTCGAGGGCTCGCAGGCGAGCAGACTTCTGGGTTCACTGCCGTGCCTGGTGATCCGTCGATGGCAGTGAGTGTGTA
>DASTLT010000048.1:0-3682 GCA_035714625.1 Pseudonocardiaceae bacterium
CAGGCACCGGCGGCAGCTCCGACATGAGCCACCATGATCAGCACACCGGCACGGCGGTCAAGCCGACACGCCGCAGACACCTCACACGACCCACAGACCCCAGCACTCACTCACGCCACGACGGGTCCTGAATAGCTACGACCTCGGCACATTCTCGAAGGCGATGGACTGGTCGTCTGGGGTGGCGAGAAGGCAGGCGGCGGTTTCGGGAGCGGTAAAGTGGACCATGCCTCCCCGGTAGGGGAGGTCTGCGAGCAGCGGGTCGGAACCCTGGGCGAGAGCGAAGTCGATGAGGTGCACGGAGTTCGCTCCGAGGAGGATGTGCGCGGGTTGCAGATCAGCGTGGCGCCATCCCCGGGAATGCAGCGCAGCAAGCCGGTCCGCGATAGCGGCAGCGGTGTGGCGGATGCTGTCGCGCCGGGCTGGTGAGTCATCACCGCGGCGAGCCGAGGTAAAGAGCCGGTAGGGGGTGACGCCGTCGAGCCAGCACAGGGCCAGCCAGGAGCCGCCATTGTTGGGCAGGTCACCGGAGACGAGGAGGTAACCGGGGACGAACTCGTGTAGGTGGATGAGGACGGCGGCTTCGCGGCGGGCGAGGTGTTCGCGCACGCCTTGGTTCTCGGTGTTAGGGGAGGCGCGTTTGAGTGCGACGTCGCCGGTGGACAATCGGACGCGAAAGACGCGGGAGCCGCGCCGGTCTGCAACAAGCTCAACATCAGTACATGCTTGCCCAAGATAGTCTGATACGTGTGCGGCGAGGCTCATCACGTCGAGGGCCTGGGGATTCACAGCTCAAGTGTGGCAGTCATGGGCTGGCGGGCCGGATCTGGGCCTGCGCCCACGCCTCGGCTACTTGACACCCGCCGAATACGAGCTAAGATACAGGAAACTAACCGACCTGGCAGCCTAAACCGGTGTCAATAAAATCGGGAACACTCCACATCCCGACTGCCGGCAGGAGCAGTCGGTAGCATCGTCATGGTTGTGTCACTGTTTCCCGGTAGCCGAAGGCATTTCTATCACCAAGCAACCTCCCTCGCGAGGAGCAACCGCCAGTGCGGGTTGGTGGCAATGCTGGTGCAGGTCCTGCGTTATGCTGCGGTGGTGGAATGGACACCGGAGCGCATGCGCTTATTTCGTGAGGTGGGGCTGTGCCAGTCCCAGGAAGGGTTCGCCAGGACCTTGGGGTTTGCCAAGCGCACGATCGGCAACGCCGAGCGTGGCAACCATCCACCCAGCCTGGCCCTGCGCCGTGCCCTGGATGATGCCCTGGCCAACGCCTCCGAGGCTCAGCGTGACCGCTTCCGCGCCGCTGTCACCGCACACGACACAGCAACCCCCCGGGTGCCCGTAGTAGTACCCGGTCGTCCGGTCGCCACGCTCGATGGCCTGCGCGGTGCTGTGCTCGGCTTCCCATCAGCGGCACCCGTGACCCAGCCAGCAGCGAACCTGATGACTGCTACGGTCCAGGTCCACCGCCTGTACCAGATGGCCGACTATGACGCTGCTGCGCAGCTTTTGTCCGCTGTTCTTACCGGTCTCCAGAATTCGGGTACGGACGATAGTCACGACGATTGTCTAGTCGGGACACTGACTGCACGGCATGCAGCGGCTGTCGCCTACCTAGCCGCCGCCAAACTCGCCACGAAACTGGGCGATGTGGGTTTGGCTTCGGTGACCGCAGATCGCGCACTGCTGGCAGCCAAGGAGTGCGAACACCCGGCGCTGGTCGGTGCCGCAACCTACCAGGTGGCGTGCGCGCTCCTGCTCACCGGTGAACTGGCTGATGCCGCACAAATCGTTGTCGCTGGTGCTGAGAATATTGCCAGTATTAGTGCAACCACGCGCTTGAACTGCCGCCCGGAAGAGGCACTCTCGGTGCAGGGAGCTTTGCTGTTGCTGCTCGGCATTATCGCCGCACGGCAGGGCGACGACAGCATCGCACAGAAGGCTCTGCGTGATGCTGGTCAACTCGCCGATCAGCTCCGTGGTGACAGCAACTGGCTCTGGACCGCCTTCGGTTCCACCAACGTCGCCATCCATCAGTTGTCTGTCCAATCCCGGCTGGGGAATGCCCAGAAAGCGGCCCAGATCGCTGAGGTCATCGATACCGATTCCCTGCCTGTGGTGTTGCGTGGTCGTCGTGCGCAGATACATCTCGAACTGGGCTGGGCTGCCGCTGGGCAAGCCGATGATGCCATAGCAGTCCTGCACCTCCTCGAAGCCGAGCGGGTCGCTGAGCAGGCCGTGTCGCGCAACGCCTCGGCCAGGGCGTTGCTCAGCGCGCTTCTGGCCCGAGAACGCCGGGGCGTCACCCCTGGCCTGCGGGAGCTGGCGTCCCGGGCTGGACTGCTGCCGTGAGCGCGGTGCAGTCCAGACCTGTGCTCTATCTTGTCGGCTGCGCGGCGCCACCGGTCCAGCGCATTGATGAGCTGATCGAGCTGCTGCACCAGGCAGGCTGGCGTAGCTGTGTCATTCCCACCCCGCGCGCGGCGAGCTGGATAGATAACCAGGCACTCGCCGAGCAGACCGGCTACCCGGTCCGGCACGATCACAAGCTCCCAGATGATCCGGACGCACTGCCCCGGGCCGACGCCATTGCGGTGGTGCCTGCCACATTCAATACCATCAATAAATGGGTGGCCGGTATCAGTGACACATTCGCGCTGGGCATCCTCAACGAAGCCATCGGCCTCAAGCTGCCCATCATCGTCGCACCCTATGTCAAGCCGAGCCTGGCCGCACACCCGGTATTCGACACCAGCCTGGAGAAGCTCGGCCGGTGGGGCGTGCACGTGCTGGGGAATGAAGCGATCCGGGAACCGGGCAAGCCAGGTTGTGATTGGCGCCCTGTCGTGGCGGCCGTGCTAGCAGTGTAGGGCTTGGGCCCGGCGCTGCACCTGCTGCCAGGCGGCGGGCCAGGCCGTGCGGCTCGCGGCGCGGCTGGCTTCTTCGTTCTCGATGAGCCGTCCGGCGGTGAGCACCACGTCGAAGTCGACCACGTCGCCGAAGCGGTCCAGCAGTGCCACCACCTGCTGGCGGGCCACGCAGGCGTCCTGGTGCTCGCCGAGCACGTCCTGCAGCGCCACCGTCGACTCGACCAGCTTGCGCATCGGCTTGCGGTCGGCGGGGGCGGCCAGCTCGGCGGTGTAGCGCAGCCGCTTGCCGTGGATCCGCAGCGCGTGCAGCACCTCGTCGGGCGGGTCGTCGCCGGCCCGCAGCACCGCCTTGGCCAGCTTGCGGTACTCGAGGCGGACCAGCTCGGTCAGGGTGGGGCCGGCCGCCGAGCCGCCGGACGTGGGCAGTGGCTCGGCCACCGCGGCGGCCAGCGTGCGCAGCAGCGTGGTGTACCGGTCGCTGCGCAGCGCGGCGAGCATCTCGGCGCGTGCGGTCTCCCGGTCGGCGACCAGGGCGTCGAGCAGGGTCTCGGCAGCCTCGCGGCCGGCCTCGTCAAAGGCCGCCGCCCGGGCCCGGAGCCGTTCGAGCAGCACATCGGCGTCGCGCGCCGGCCCCAGCGCCCGGCCCAGCCAGCCCAGCTCGGCGCGCAGGTCCTCGGCCCAGGTGCGATCCAGCAGCGGCCGGGCGGCCCGCAGCGCAGCCCGTATCCGGCGCACCGCGACCCGCATCTGGTGCAGCTCCTCGGGGTCGTGCCCGGCCCGGGTGCCCGGATCGTGGGCGAGCA
>DASTLT010000049.1:0-12351 GCA_035714625.1 Pseudonocardiaceae bacterium
CCTGTCGTGGGTGCGGGCTGGGGCGTTTGCTGGCTCTGCGCGGGGTTGGCCGTCGAGCTGACCGAGCCGGGGGCTGGGCCTGCTGTGGTGCTTCCTTCATTGAGCAGGGCGACCAGGAAAACGACGCCGACCATGATCAGCGAGACCGCGACGACGGTGATGTCAACCGCCGTGCGCCGGGGCTGCTCAGCGCTACTGGCGGTTGGCCTGCTGCCTGCGGGGGGTGTGCTGCTCTCGGCCGGGGAGCCGGGCGCCTCGGACGGTGGCTCGGGTGCTGGGGTGCGCACTGCGGGGGAGGAGGCGGTCGGCGGGGGCACGGTGCCCGGCGGGGCTGTGGCCACCGGCGGGGCTGTGGACACCGGGGGGGCGGTGGCCGCCGGTGGTGGTTCGGAGACCGGTGGGGCTGGGGACATCGGTGCTGGGGACATCGGTGGGGCTGTGGACATCGGTGGGGCTGTGGACATCGGGGGGGCTGGAGACATCGGGGGGGCGGTGGCCACCGGTGGTGGTTCGGAGACCGGCGGGGCTGGGGACATCGGTGCTGTGGACATCAGTGCTGGGGACATCGGTGGGGTTGGGGACACCAGTGTCGGACCGAGGTCAGCGACGGCGGCGAGGGCTTGCTGGGCCTGCGGCATCGTTGGGCGACGGGACAGGTCGCGTTCGAGGAGTTGCGCCAGCACGGGGGCGAGCAGACCGGCCTGCTTCGGCGGAGTGATCTCGCTGTTGGCGATCCGGAAGAGCAGGGCGAGGGCGTTGTCGTCGAGGCCAAAGGGTGGCATCCCTTCGACTGCGGCATACAGGGTGGAGCCGAGGGAGAACACGTCGGCGGGGAAGCCGGCTTGCTGGCCGCGGGCGACTTCCGGGGCAAGGTAGGCCGGGGTACCGGCCAGGATGCCAGTGGCGGTGATGGTGCCGTCACCGACCGCACGGGAGATCCCGAAGTCGGTGATCTTCGCGGTGCCGTCGTCGGCGATGAGCACGTTGCCTGGCTTGATGTCGCGGTGCACGATTCCGGCCTGGTGAGCGGCGCTCAGCGCGGTGGCGATCTGGCTGCCGATCTGGGCGACTTCCTGCGGGGGCAACGCACCCCGCTCGGCCAGCACGGTGGACAGGCTCTCCGCGCGCAGGTACTCCATGATCAGGCAGGGCTTACCCTCGTGCTCGGCGACGTCGTAGACGGTGATCGCGTGCGGGTGGTGCAAGCGCGCGGTGATGCGTCCCTCCCGCATCGCCCGGCGGGTGGCCGCGTCGGCCTCGGCCTCGTTCATGCCGGCGTGCAGCAACAGTTGCTTGACGGCCACCACGCGATGCAGGCGCTCGTCGTGTGCCCGCCAGACCACGCCCATCGCTCCGGTGCCGATCTGGGAGACCAGCCGGTAGCGTCCTGCGATCAGCTCGCCCTCGTAGGTCACGACCCACCCTCCTGGACCCGGATGTGCGCGTCGTTCATCGTTTGCCGCGGCGGTCCTGTGACCACCCCCTCACCCTATGAGGTCAGCGGCAACGGCGCCGGGTGACCCGTAACGGCGCCCGGTGACGGTCCGATAAATGGACACCCCCCGCGGTGCGCCCTGCGCTGAGGATTGGGACGAGGACTGGTTCGACCCGGCCGGGCTCGACGAGATCCCCCCCACCCGACACCGCTTCGCCCCGGGTCGATGAGTGCGTCCCCGCGGGCTGGCTGGTCCGGTGAACTCGACCACGCCCGCGTCGGCCCGACCAGGATGTCGGATGCGGCGTTAATCGACACGATGGTCAGCTTCGACCGGGGCAAGTCCACCCGGTGCGCCAGAATCGGTCTTTGATGACCCTGCTCGGTGCCGGAGAGACCTACAAATTCGAGACTGGAAAAGTGTACAACCTCCACGCAGACCAGCACGTCTTGACTAATGATCAACTTCAACTCGCGATCTCAGGGTGCCGTGGTCGGGCATCCTCAGCAGGGGGTGCTGGCCGGGTGAGGGGCCGGGAGCGTGATCGCGGTAATCACCAGGGTGTCGCTGATCAGCCAGCGGCCGGGGAGCTCGCGCAGTACGGTACCGGCGACCGTTGGTCCGGGCACCAGCAGGTGAGCCGAGAAGGTGCCGGCCCCGGGGCCGATGGTGACAATCGCGTCGTGAAACCCCAGCCAGCTCCGGGCCAGCGGGAACCACGCCTTGTAGATCGCTTCCTTGGCGCAGAACAGCAGCCGGTCCCAGCACGGGGTGGGGTCCGCTGCGGCCAGCTCGGTGATCCGGCGTCGCTCGTCGGCCAAGGAGATAGCGCCCAGCACGCCCGATGGCAGTGGTTGATGGGGTTCGGCGTCGATCCCGACGGTGAGCAGGTGCTGGCTGCGGGCCACCGCTGCGGCGCGGTATCCGGCGCAATGGGTCATGCTGCCGACGACTCCCGGTGGCCAGAGCGGCTCGCGGTGCGCCCCGGGTAGCACCGCTGCGGGGGGTATGCCAAGCTCGCCCAGCGCCCGCCGGGCGCAGTGTCGCACGGTGCGGAACTCCCGGCGTCGTTTCTCGACCGCCCGGCTGATCACGGCCTCCTCTTCCGGGAACAGCGCCGCGTCGGGTGGGTCGTCGAACGCCTCGGCGCAGGCTACGGCGTCGGGCAGGATCTTCTCGATCACGGCAACTTCGGGCCGGGGACCCCGCGGGAGATCACCTGGCCGACCCTACCGAAGCGGCGCGGGTGGGCACTCAGCGCTCACGCTCAGCGTCCGCGCTTAGCGGGGCCGCACTACGCTGCCCGTGCTGCGCCCGCCGCACCTCCAGCGAGCAGGAGATCTGGATGACCCACGACCTCGAGCCCCTGGTCCGCGGGCTGGTGGCGCGGGTGCAGGTGGCCACGAGCGCCTCGTCCAACGAGCGAAATCTGCACCATGAGATCGAGCAGGCGCTCCAGGACGCGTGTGCGGCGGGCGGCATCCCCTGGACCACCTATCAACTCAACCGGACTCCCCGCGGCACCTCCGGACGCAAGCTCTGCGGCACCCACGTGGCGCACGGCGCGGTGCTGATCGAGTACGAACCACCTGAGAGTCTCCACGGCGGGGCGGCAGTTGCTGCCGTGACGCACGCCCAGTCTCAGGTCGAGGCGTACGCCGAACTCCTGAGCGAAGAGGAGGGCCGTCCCTTAGCGGAGTACATCCTGATCATCTGGGACGGCGCGCACCTAGCATTCGGTCGTCCCAATGCTCGTAGCGTTGCCTGGAAACCACTGATACCGTTCGGCGACCGGGCTGCGCGTCGGATGCTGCAACACCTTCGTGACGATGGTGCACCGCTGGTCCATCCCAGGTTGCTCGCCCAGGTGGTCGGGCCGGATTCCCCGCTCGGCGCGAAGCTGCTTCCCAAGCTGTTTGCGGCAGTCCGCGCAGCGACCCAGCGAGGTTCCCAGGTCACTCAGACGAGTTCGCTGTATACCGAGTGGCGTCGCCTGTTCGGGCAGGTGGTGGGGAGCCCGCCGGAGCAGTTGCGGGAGTTGCTCAACGAGCAGGGCCGGGCGCACGGACAAGCCTACGCTGCGGAACCGGGAGCCTACCTCTATGCGCTCAACACGCACATCGCCCTGGTAGCCAAGCTCGTTGCCGCGATGTCACTACCACGTGCCGCGCATGACATCAAGGACACCAACGTCCCTATCGCCGACCGGATTGACAGGCTCGAATCTGGCCGTCTTTTTGTGGATGCAGGCATTGTCAACATGCTCAATGGGGATTACTTCAACTGGTACCGGGAGGACGGTTCGTGGTCGCACTATGCGGGTGATGTCGCTGCTGTTGTCGACGCTCTCAGCGTCGTTGATTTCGATATCAGCCGGAAGACCGCAGGGTCCACCCGTGACCTGTTCAAGGGTATCTATATGAGTTTTGTACCCCGGGCGCTGCGTCACGCCCTGGGGGAGTATTACACCCCCGACTGGCTGGCGGCGCATGCCCTGGATGTTATTTCTTGGACCCCGGACAAGGGCCTGCTCGACCCTACTGCGGGCTCTGGGACCTTTGTCCTCGAAGGTTTGAAGCGCCGCCTCGCGGCACGTCCGGAAGCATCGGCCGAAGAGCTGGTGAAAGGCTTGTGGGGCCTGGACCTGAACCCCCTCGCTGTCCTCACGGCTCGCGCGTCTCTGGTGGCCTGCCTGGCAGCCAGGCTCGACCCGGCCGCGGCGCTGCGGTTACCTGTTTTACTGGCTGACGCCATCAACCCGGCGAGCGTAGCCAATGATAAGGATATCTACGAACACAGCCTCTCGACCGAGCTCGGCGTCATCAGCTTTCGGCTGCCGGTCAAACTTGTCGAGAATCGGCATTTCTTTGCGGTGCTGGCCCGAGTCCGAGACCTGATAGCGGAGAGCTGGGGCAGTGGTCACGTCAGCACCGCATTGGAAACGGAGTTCGACTTCAGCTACCTCGACACTACCGGTCGTGCACACCTTGTCGACACCGTTCGAACACTCACTGGCCTGCACCAGCAGGGCGAGCCCGGAATATGGTGCGATCTCCTGGCGGATCGGTTTGCTGCCGGAGCCATCGCGGCGACTGAGTACGTCGTCGGAAACCCGCCCTGGGTCAAGTGGAGCCAGCTACCACCCGCGTACGCCAGATTAATCAAAGACCGGTGCTTGAAGCTCGGCATTTTCAGTACTGATCGATGGGTGGGTGGTATCGAGTCCGACATCGCCACCGTGATCACTTATGAGGTGGCAGATAAGTATCTTGCGGACCAGGGCCGCCTTGCGTTCTTCATTACCGGCACTGTCTTCGCGAATGAGTCAAGTCAGGGGTTCCGGCGGTGGCGCCTAGCGGCGGCAGGCACTGAACTGCAGGTGAACCTGGTTGAGGACTATGCTGCGGTTGCCCCGTTCGAGGGCGCCAGCAACCACGCGACGCTCCTCGCGCTGACCCGGGGCGCTCCGACCACTTATCCGGTGACTTACCGGGTCTGGACTCCACCGAGAGACGGGGCCGGCCCGCGTTGTGTCAAACGGAACTTCACCGACGCCGCGGAGTTCCGGGCCGCATCGACGTGCGTTGATCTCCAGGCCCGGCCGGTGCCGGGCACTGACGCTGGGCCGTGGTTGAAGGGCACCGCTGCGCAACATGCCGTATGGGCCCAGGTGTTCGGCATCCAGGAGCCTGTCCATCGAGCACGCAAAGGCGTCACCACTGATGCCAATGGGATCTTCTGGGTGCGGATTGAGCCAAGCTCGGTACCCGGCACCGTGATTGCTACCAACAATCCGACCTGCGGCCGGCGCCGCGAGATCGGCCAGGTGCGCCGGGTTATCGAGGCGGATCACGTTTATCCGCTGCTTCGCGGTGCGGGTGTCACTGCCTTTCGCGCCATACCCGACCCGACGAACCGGATCCTGGTACCCCAGCGGGGACAGCATGGTATTGTGGATCTGGCGGCAACGGCACGCCGAACATACCTGTTCCTGGCGACCTTTCGGGACGTACTGGAGAAGCGCTCCAGCTACCGAAAGTTCCAAGCCTCCCAGGGCGCACCGTACTGGTCGTTGTGGAGCACCGGGGAGTACACGTTCAGCCCATTCAAAGTGGTGTGGCGGGAGATGTCGGGCGGGCGCTTTCAAGCTGCATACATCGGCCGGCACGATGACGAGTACCTGGGCACCAAGACCCTGGTGCCGGACCACAAGCTGTACTTCGTCCCTTGCGAGACCGAGGACGAGGCCGCATATCTCACCGGGCTGCTCAACGCACCCCTCATCGCCGAAGCAGTCGCAGCGTATGCCGCGCAGCTCAGCCTGGGCGCCAGCGTCGTCGAATACCTCCTTATCCCAAGATTCGATGCGTCCGTTCCGGCGCACTCCGGGTTAGCGAGTCTGGCCAAGGAGATCACGGAGTCGGGTGGCAAGCCGTCCGGGGTGCACCTGGTTGACCTCGGCCAGCTCGCGGCGACAGTCCTGGACATCCGAGCTGCCTCGTTTTAGGGGAGCCGGACCGGGCCGGCGGAGGATTGACCCGATAGGCGGCAGTTGTGCTGCGGGCTCACAACTGGTCGCGGCCGAACAAGAAGCCGACGACACTGCCGGCCAGCCCCACCAGACCGCCCACCACGAGCTGGAGGAACTGGCCCGCGAACTCGGCGAGGGAGGGCCGCAGTAGCACGAGTACGAAACTGAGCAGCATGGCCAGGGCGATCAAGCCGCCGACGCCGCCGACCACCCAGCGTCGCAGTTCGTTCTTGGCATGCTCCAGGACGATCACGGGATCGTCGCTGGGTGGGAGGTCCTCGGTGATCTCATCCCGCACGCCGAACTCAGGGATATGTACGATGCCGAACGCTGCGTCGCCCGTGCTGGCCAGGTCGTCTGTCTCAGCCACGAGCATCACCTGCGCCCTCGCAGGCCGGTGGGGGCCATCGGTGCTCCCTCCCTCCCCCTACCGCAGGTTGAATCTCCAGCCCACGCTGCCGGCGTCCGCGGGGTCGAGCGTCCCTGGATTGACCGTGCTGGATTGACCGCACAGTGTACCGGCTCGCGATGGAGTGCGCAGGTCAGAGGGGTTGTGGCCACGGATGGCAGGGGTGGGTGGGACCGCTGCCGGCCGGTACTCCCGGTGGTGGCGGGTGCTCGACATGTGGGCTAACAGCATGAAAAACGCGTAAATTGAGCAGTGATCTGGCGGACAGACCGTGGACATCTGCCACCTAGCGCGGGCATACTGCTTGACGCGGGGCGGGCGATCATGGTGCCGACCGGAGGAGCGCATGACGACGAGGGCGGCTGGGGCCGGCCATGCGAGGTCCATGGCCAGGAGTTCCGGAGCGGGCGCAGCGCCCTCTGCGGATGGCGAGGATCCGGCAGGGCGCCGGGCCACGAAGCCGGCCCGGCTGAGCGTCAATATCTCGAAAGCCACGGCTGAAGCGCTCCGCGAGGTCTCGACCGACAAGAGCGTCTCCATGACCGAGGCGGTGCGCCGCCTCGTCGGATACGGCATCGTCGTCTACCGCGTGATACGCGACGGCGGTGAGGTCCTCATCCGCCGTGACGACCATGCCGAGCGCTTGATCTTGCTGGACTAGCCGCAGCTCCACCCTGATCTGTCGGTCACCTGATCTTCCTGTAGGCCCACCCTGATCGTGAGGCGACCGGGGGTGCCGTGCCTGCCGCCGATGTAGCGCAATCGAGTGGTCGCGCGATGTACGCGATAGGCGGCACTGGTTCTCCTACAGGGTGATGACCCGCGGGCGCGGGTGAGGTGGAGGCTTCTGATGATCGTTCGCCTGTCGTCACCGGTTGCGGACCTGAAGGACCACTACGAGGTGGTGGTGATCGGCTCCGGCTACGGAGGAGCCATCGCGGCGTCCCGGCTGGCCCGGGCCGGCCGGCAGGTGTGCCTGCTGGAGCGGGGCAAGGAGTTCCAGCCCGGCGAGTACCCCGACACCGGCCCGGAAGTCCTGGGGGAGATGCAGATCGACTTCCCGGACCGTCACGTCGGGTCCCGCACCGGGCTCTACGACATGCGGGTGCACGACGAGCTAGGCGTGTTCCTGGGCTGCGGCCTGGGCGGCACCTCGCTGGTCAATGCCAACGTGAGCCTGCGGGCTGACGAGCGGGTCTTCGACGACCCCCGCTGGCCCGCGGCACTGCGGGCCGACCTGGGCACTCACCTGGAGGACGGCTACCGGCGGGCCGAGGAGATGCTCCAACCGACGGTGCTGCCCGACAGCGTGCCGCTGCCCCGCAAGCTGGCCGCGCTGGCCGCATCGACCACCGCGCTGCCCGGTCAGTTCAGCCGCCTCCCGATCAACGTGACCTTCACCGATCAGGTGAACCAGGTCGGGGTCGCTCAGCGGGCGTGCACGATGTGCGGGGACTGTGTCTCCGGATGCAACTACGGGGCCAAGAACAGCGTGCTCATGAACTACCTGCCCGATGCGCGCAACCATGGCGCCGAGATTTTCACCAAGGTGGCGGTGCGCTTCCTGGAGCGCACGGACAATCGCTGGCTGGTGCACTACCAACTGCTGGACACCGGGCAGGAGCGCTTCGACGCCCCCCCGTTGGTTGTGAGCGCGGACGTCGTCGTGCTCTCCGCCGGCACCCTCGGTTCCACCGAGATCCTGCTCCGCTCCGCCGCCCACGGATTGCCGCTGTCGGCTCAGGTCGGGCGGCGGATCACCGGCAACGGTGACGTCCTGGCTTTCAGCTACAACAGCGACCACGAGGTGGACGGGGTGGGCTGGGGCCATCGTGACCCGGGCCAACTCGGGCCGGTCGGGCCGTGCATCACCGGGTTCATCGACTTGCGCGGGGAGTCCGAGTTGGAGCAGGGCATGGTGATCGAGGAGGGCTCCATTCCCGGTGCGCTGGCCAATTTCCTGCCGCAGTCGATGGCTGCTGCGGCCCGGGCCGTCGGCGTCGATACCGACGCCGGTCTGCAGGACCGGATCAAGGAGGTCGGCCGGGAACTGGAGAGCCTGGTCCAGGGTGCGTATCACGGGGCGGTGCGGAACACCCAGACCTACCTGGTCATGGCGCACGACGACGGCAACGGCTCGGCCGTGCTGGAATCCGATCGGCTGCGTATCCACTGGCCCCACGTGGGCAGCCAGCCCATCTTCGAAAGGATCAGCGACGCCTTGCAGCGGGCCACCGAGCCCCTTGGCGGCACGTATCTGCGTTCCCCACTCTGGACCAAGGTGCTGGGCCAGCGGCTGGTCACGGTGCATCCGCTCGGGGGTTGTGTGATGGCCGAGGACGCCGGGCACGGCGTGGTGAACCACAAGGGCCAGGTGTTCACTGGACCCCACGGCACCGACGTTTACGAGGGCCTGTACGTGTCCGACGGCTCGGTGATACCACGCTCGTTGGGAGTCAACCCGCTGCTCACCATCTCGGCGTTGGCCGAACGCTGCGTTGCCCTGCTCAGCCAGGACCGAAACTGGGCCATCGACTACTCCTTGCCCTCGGTGCCGCCCACCCCGCTCACGCCACCTGCCCTGGGCATTCAATTCACCGAGACCATGAAGGGTCACATCAGCACTGAGGTCACCGATGACTACTATTCCGCCGCCCACCGGGGTGCCGCGGTCGGCTCACCTTTCTCTTTCACCCTCACCATCATCAGTGACGATCTCGACCGTATGCTGGCCAACCCCGACGCCCCGGCGCGCATGCTAGGAACCGTGTACGCACCAGCGCTCTCACCGGCTCCCATCACCGTGACCGAGGGGGTCTTCAACCTCTTCGTCGAGGACCCGGAGACGGTGGGTGGGCGCCAGATGCGGTATCGCATGAAGCTCACCACCGAGGAAGGTGGGCACTACTACTTCTCCGGATTCAAGAGCATCCACGACGACCGGGGACTGGACCTGTGGTCCGACACCACCACGCTGTACGCCACCGTATACAAGGGCGACAGCGAGCACGGACCGGTGGCCGCCAAGGGCATCCTGACCATCCGCCCAGCGGACTTCGCCACCCAGCTCACCACCCTGGAGGTGCTGAACGCCACCAGCGTGGAGCAGAAGCTGGCCGCCACGGCCCGGTTCGGGAAGTTCTTCGCCGGGGCACTGTTCGACGTCTACGGCGGTGTCGTCGCCCCGCTCGAGCGGTTCGGCACGACCGGTCCGGCCCGCAAGAAGCGGCTCTTGCGGGTGTCCGCGCCCGAGCTGCATCCGTTCACCACCGACGACGGCGCCGAGCTGCTGCTCACCCGTTACCGGGGCGGCGCCAAGGGCCCGGTCATCCTGTCCCACGGCCTCGGAGTCTCCAGCCGGATCTTCTCCATCGACACGATTGAGACCAACCTGCTCGAATACCTCTACGCCCACGGCTACGACGTCTGGCTGCTGGACTTCCGGGCGAGCATCGAGTTGCCCGTTGCCGCCACCCGGTACACCGGCGATGACATCGCCAGCTACGACTATCCCGCAGCGGTGGCCAAGGTGCGCGCGGTCACCGGCTGCCCGACCGTGCAGATGGTCGTCCACTGCTTCGGGTCGACCACCTTCTTCATGGCGATGCTGGCCGGCCTGGACGGTGTGCGGTCGGTGGTGTCCTCGCAGGTGGCAACGCACGTGGTGGCCCCGGCCATGACCCGCATCAAGTCGAGCCTGTACCTGCCGCAACTGCTCGACACGCTGGGCGTCGACTCGCTGACCGCCTACACCGACGCGCATGCAAGCTGGCTCAGCCAACTGTACGACCGGGCCCTCGACGCCTTCCCTGACGACCGGGAAGAGGAGTGCGACAGCGCTGTCTGTCACCGCATCACGTTCATGTACTCGCTGCTCTACGAGCACGACCAGCTCAACACGCTCACCCACAATGCCCTGCATGAGATGTTCGGTGTCGCCGGTATCGGGGCACTGGAGCACCTGGCCCGCATGGTCAGAGCGGGTGGGTTGTGCACCGCTGACGGCCACGACGCCTACCTTCCCCATCTGGACCGGCTAGCGGTGCCCACCACCTTTATCCATGGCGCGGAGAACTCCTGCTTCCTGCCGGAGAGCACCGAGCAGACGATGCGGCTCCTGCAGGAGCGCAACGGGGCACGGCTTTACCGGCGTCACGTCATCCCGGGTTATGGTCATATCGACTGCATATTCGGCAAGCATGCCGCTCGGGACGTCTACCCACTCATCCTCAAGCACCTGGAAGCCACCAGCTAGACTGCCGCAGCGCCAGTACCCGACGAAAGGGGTCAGTCGTGGCCGCACCAACATTGCCGAGTCCTTCTTCCCGGGAAAGCGAGGAAGGCGCTGGCTGGCGGAGTTGCTCCGGCCCCGGGTCCTGGCTGGACGACGTCCCACCGGGCACGAAGTCCCTGTCCTGGCTCCGGCCGTCCACCCTGTGGCAGTCCCGTAACGACATCGTGGCGAAGGTGCTGGCCGATCCTACTCCGGCGGCCCGCACCCGATGGGTTGACCTCGCTCGGCGGCGCGCCGAAGAATCCGGAGCAGATGCCGACTTCGTGGTCACCCGTGCTGCTGGTGAGTCCTTTTCCGTGCTGGTCATCGGGGATCCGGGTGAAGGCGACAATTCTCAGTTCGCGGTGGCTTACACACTGCCCGAGTACGTGCAGAACGTGGACTTCGGAGTCATCTGCAGCGACGTCATCTATCCCACCGGTGACCTCACCGATTACGACCGCAAGTTCCACTACCCCTATCGCCACCTCCGGGTTCCGGTCTATGCTGTGCCGGGAAACCACGACTGGTACGACGGCCTGCACGGCTTTATGCACACCTTCTGCGGCCTGGACGATCCGGATCACGTGCCGGATTTCGGCCGGGGGCCGGTGGCCCGCCTGGCGCGCAAGCTGTGGCGCACCCCACAGCAGCCTGATCCGGATACCGATAACCGCGGCAACCTGCGCCTGGCCGCCGAGCGTCCGCGGCCCGACCCGGTCCAGCCAGCCTCCTACTTCGCCATCGACGCAGGCCCCATACGGTTCGTGGGAATCGACACCGGTATTCGGGGCACGGTCGATGCAGCGCAGTACGAGTGGTTGCAGCGGGTGTCGCTGGAGGTGCCAGAGCGTCCCAAAGTCCTGCTCACCGGCAAACCGATCTACGTTAATGGCGAGTATCGTCCCGGGCGGGTCATCGGGGCGAAGCGCACCGTTGACGACGTGGTGACCGATCCCCGGGCGAATTTCGTGCTGGCGATCGGTGGGGATATTCACAACTATCAGCGCTATCCGGTCCGGGTGCCCGACGGGCGTACCATCCAGTACGTCGTGAGTGGCGGTGGGGGTGCGTACATGCACGCCACGCACACGATCCCGCCGGTGCAGATCAACGGTGTCACCGAGGAGCAGTTCCGCTGTTACCCGCTCCGGCGCGACTCGCTGGCCAGATTTTCCCAGATCGTCGACAAGCGGCTGTTCGGTGGCCGGCAACGGATCACGGTCGAGGCGACCTCGGCGGCCCGCTACTACGCCGACCGGGGTATCGTCTCCCGGGCCGCCCGGCCGGCTGCGCAGCGCTTGTCGCGTAGCGTGCGAATCAAAGCCGCCATAGTGCGCCGAATCCCCGCTGGCCGAACCTTCCACCGTTTCGGCTCCGAGCTCTTCGACTTCAACGACCCGCCGTTCTTCAAACAATTCTTGCGTCTCGACGTCAACCAGGACCGCCTCACGGTGACGTGTTTCGGGGTCACCGGATGCGCCGGCACCGAGTGCACACCTTCGGTTGAGGATCGATTCACCATCCGATGGTAGCGGGTAGCGACCCGACTGGCCGGCGGCCAATGCCAGGGAGTTGAGGCTACTCGGCAGGCTTTCGTGAGCCTGTAGTGATCTTCATTTTTTGTGCGGAGTGTGATGTCGGTTCGGGGACATGGTGGTGGCCCGGCGCTCTGGCCGGGTCTGCCGGGTTCCATGCCGGG
>DASTLT010000050.1:0-3475 GCA_035714625.1 Pseudonocardiaceae bacterium
AGAAACAACCACTGTGGATGCCTGAATTTCTTTTTGATTGTCCTCATCGCCCCTACGAGGGATAGAAACCTGGAGAAGTTCAGTCAGAAAGAACTCCAGATCATTCTCGTCCTCATCGCCCCTACGAGGGATAGAAACCGCACCTGGGTGGCGTTTTCGATGGGTGACGGCAGGAGTCCTCATCGCCCCTACGAGGGATAGCAACGTGGCAAGCGCCGCGGCCGGCCGTAGCAACCGCATACCTCGTCCTGCGTGCCCAACTCCGCGTTATGGACGGATGGCCGCCAGCGCTCTTGCCCAGGGGTAGCTGTCGAGTACGGTGCCCCCGGTGCGGGGTGGGTGTGGCTCGAACTCGCCCGGCCCGAACAGGACGCGCACGCCCGCTTGGCTTAACTGGTCGATGCTGTTTCCGAACACCCGGTTGGCGGCCAGCGCCTGGTTGACGAACGGCAGCACCACGATCCGCAGGCCCAGCCCGGTCAGCTCAGCGAGCTGGGTGAGCACGTAATTGTCGGCGATACCGGCGGCCCACTTGTTGATCGTGTTGTAGGTGGCCGGGGCCACGATGATGGCGTCTGCCCGGGGCAACGAGGCACCGTCCGGGCTGTGGTAGGTGGTGCGGACCGGGTGGCCGGTCAGCTCCGTCACCGCAGCCACGTCCAGGAAGTGCTGCACCGCCGCCGGGGTCGCCAGGCAGTGCACCGACCAGCCCTCGGCCTGGGCCAGCCGCACCATCTCCTGAATCCGGCTGGCCGGACCGGCGCCGCACACCACCAGGTACAGCACCCGCTCGCTCATGCCGTCAGACCCGCTCTACGCGCCATCTGCCGCACCAGCCGGCCAGCGTCCCCACTGGTGGTGTCCAGCAGCGACCGCACCAAGCGGCGTGCCAGCGGCCGGCAGCGCACTTCTTCCGGAGCAACGCGTTCGGCCTCGCACAAGGTGCGCACGGCGTCGGGGTGACGGCCCGTGTCGGTGAGCGCCTGCGTCAGGTCCAGCAAGCAGTTCGCCCTGCGTTCCGGTGGCAGGCTGGCGATCAGGCCAGAGTCGATACCGTGGGCGTAGTCCAGCGCTCGGCCGCCCTCGTGCAGCCGGACCAGGACCGCCACCCGGTGCACTGCCACGTTGGCCCGACCGAAACTGGTTTGGTGGGTCTCGTGGCCCGGCACCATCAGGTCGGCTGCCGCCTCGGCCTCCTGATGCATCGCCAGGGCCAGCGCGGCGTCGTCATTCCTGGCCGCAGTAACGGCGGCGGCCAGGAACAGCATCCCGTACGGCGCGAGTAGCTGGTGTTCCCGCCCGGGTAGCTCGGACCGCATCCGGTCAACCATGCCGATCACGGCGGCGATGGCGCCGTCTCCCTGGCCGCTGCTGCTCATGGCCCGCGCCACGCTCCGCGTCGCCCGCGCCAAGGCCAGGGTGTCGTCCACGGCCACGGCCGCCTGCATCGCCCGGTCAGCCGCCAGCCACGCGATGTCGTGCGCCCCGAACTTCAGCAGCACCGATGACGCCAGCCGGTAGGCCACCACCAGCACTCGATGCGCCGCCACCTGGTCTGCGACCGAAGCCGTCAACGCCACCGCCTGAGCATCGTCGAGCAGCCTGGGCAGGTACTGCGACACCACCGTGAAATGCGAGGACGACCAGGCATGCTCGACGTAGGCCATCTGGCCCGCGACGTGCGCCAGCGTGGGATGGCGCTGGTCAAGGGCTGGTGCAGACAGGGACGGATAACGACCCAGTGCCGCCCGGATGGCCGCCACCTCGGCAGCATCCACACAGTCCGCCGCCCGCGCCGCAGCAGAGCTGTCAGTCAAGGCGCTGGGGTCAATGCCCAGCGCACCGGCCACGCGCTCCAGCATCGGCAAGCGCAACAGGGTGCGCTCACCTGTCTCAATCTTGTCTACCCACGACGTCGAACGGCCCACCATGTCGGCGAACTGCCGGCGGTTCAGATTGCGCCGTATACGCCAGTATCGGACACGCTGGCCGATGGCCCGCGCCTGGCCGTCCATGTGAACCGTCCGTTCGCTGGAGATGACTCGCCGGGTCAGAGTAACCACCGCCAAGTCACACATTCGTATAACACAGCACGCCCCGCCGTTCGTAGTGTCGGTCCCGGCACGCGGAGCCGGGTACCCACCCACCAGTCACCGACGGTCATCTCGCACAGCAAGTTGCTCGCCTGTCCGGCCAGCGAGAAAGGACCAGCGATGGACGCAGAACCTGCCATCATGCAGAGGGAGAACGAGATCAGCCGAGTAGCTCTGGACGGGCGGCTCGTCGAGAACGGCGAGCGCTGCACGTTCGTGATGATCAGGAACGCTCGCCGCTACCGTGGTAACAGTGGCCGAGCTCGGGAGGTACGCCATGCGACGTCGTGGCTTCCTGCCCAACGGGACATTCCTGGCGGTCGCGACGATGGTGCCCAGCCAGGACTGGCTGCTCTCGGTGCTGGACGCCACCGAGCCCCGCCCCGGCAGCCGGATCGGCGAGCACCAGGTGAGCATGATCCGGGAAGCGTTCACTGATTTCCTGGAGGCCTCCGTGATGCGCGGCGGCGGGTACGCCCGGGCCCGGGCCCACGCCCTGCTCGGCGACGCCAAGGCCGCCGCCCATGCTGTGGCCGAATCCGAACGCGCTTGTGAACCCTTGGGCCCAAACGGTCGTAGCGACAGGTAATTATTACAGCAGATCTTGACTCTGCTATAATAACCCTTTCCGGGGGAGTCTACTGGGGGGATAGTTGATGAGTGGAGCTGAGCCGTTGTGCATGGAGGGAACGGGAGACGATCTCCCGGGAGCTGAACCGGGGACGGTCGGCTCGTTTCATTGGGAAACTGCTCGGGCGACACCATAGCGCGATCTCACGGGAGATCAAGCACAATGGCGGCGCCGCCGACTATCGGGCCATGGCCGCTCAAGAACTTTATGAGCAGGGCAAAACACGGCCGAAAGAGCGGAAGCTGGTGGCGTCGACCCGGCTGCTCGACGCGGTGAACGAGGGCCTGGCACAGAAGCGGTCTCCGGAGCAGATCAGTGAGAGACTGGACGAGGACTATCCGGACGATCCGGAGATGAGAGTGTCCCACGAGTGCATCTATCAGACGCTGTATCTGCAGGCGCGCGGCGAGCTGCGCACCGAGCTCACCTTCGCCCTGCGGCGGGGCCGGGCGCGGGCCTGTCACGTTTTCCGTGTAAGCCACGGAATGCGAATACCGTTACTCTATCACAGGGGAAGCCGTCCTGGGAAGAGGACAGCCAGAGTATTCAGGGCCACTTTCCAGCCCCACGTTCCCGTGCCGGACTCGCCTCCTCTCTTACTGGAGATGTTCCGCAGGCCGAGGTAGATCAGCTTCATCGCCGCCTCGTCCGACGGGAAGTGTCCCCGATTCTTGGTGATTTTGCGGAGCTGGAAAGTTGATGGACTCGATCGCGTTCGTGGTGTACACGATCCGCCGCAGCTCCGGCGGGT
>DASTLT010000051.1:0-27320 GCA_035714625.1 Pseudonocardiaceae bacterium
TGGAGTCGTTGCCGTGGCCGGGGTAGAACCATGTCTCGTCAGGGAGCTGGTCGAACACCCGGGACTCCAGGTCGTTCAGCAGAGAGGTGAAGTCGCTGGGGGACCAGGTCTTCCCCGGGCCGCCGGGGAACAGCGAGTCCCCGGTGAACAGGTGCGGGGTGCCGTCGGCGTCGTGGTGCAGCAGGGCGATCGAGCCCGGAGTGTGCCCGCGCAGGTGGATCACGCTCAGCGTCACCTGGCCGACATCCACGGTGTCGCCGTGGCCCACCAGGTGGTCCGGGGGCACCGGCAAGGCCGCGGCGTCCACCGGATGCGCGACGGTGGCCGCGCCGGTGGCGCCGGCAACGGCCCCGAGGGCCTGCCAGTGGTCGGCGTGCCGGTGGGTGGTGACGATCGTCCGCAGCTCTGGCCGGTCTGGGCCGTGGCCGAGCAGATCCATCAGCTTCTCGGCGTCGTTGGCTGCGTCGATCAGCAGCGCCTCCCCGGTGGACCGGCAGATCAGCAGGTAGGCGTTGTTGTCCATCGGCCCGACCGAGACCTTGGTGATGGTCAGCGCGTCCAGCGTCCGCCGTTTCGCCGGCCCGCCGGGTGTCACCGCACCGTCGTAGTCGTTGAGGATTTCCACAGTGAGGGACGGTATCGCGCCCTCAGCCGTACCGCTGGGTCCGAGACTGTCGGTGCCTCCGCATAGCATGGGGCCACCTCCGGCCTCCCGCCGTCGCGCACGCCACACCGGGTGTCCCGGTGGGTCGCCCGAGACCTGTCCGCACCGGATCCGAAGGGATCGCCGTGGCTGACCGCCTCGTCGTCCGCGGCGCGCGTGAGCACAACCTGCGCAGCGTCGACCTGGACCTACCTCGGGACAGCCTCATCGTGTTCACCGGGCTGTCCGGATCGGGCAAGTCCAGCCTCGCTTTCGACACCATCTTCGCCGAGGGCCAGCGCCGGTACGTGGAGTCGTTGTCGGCCTATGCCCGCCAGTTCCTCGGCCAAATGGACAAGCCCGACGTGGACTTCATCGAGGGCCTCTCCCCGGCCGTGTCCATCGACCAGAAGTCCACCAGCCGCAACCCCCGCTCCACCGTCGGCACCATCACCGAGGTGCACGACTACCTGCGGCTGCTCTACGCCAGGGCCGGGGAGCCGCACTGCCCAACCTGCGGGGAGCCGATCTCCCGGCAGACCCCGCAGCAGATCGTCGACCAGGTGCTCGCCCTGGAGCCCGGCACCCGGTTCCAGGTTCTCGCCCCGGTGGTGCGGACCCGCAAGGGCGAGTTCGTCGACCTGTTCGCCGAGCTGCAGTCCGCGGGCTACTCCCGGGTGCTGGTCGACGGCACCGTGTACCCGCTGACCGACCCGCCCACGCTCAAGAAGCAGGACAAGCACGACATCTCGGTGGTGGTCGACCGGTTGGCGGTCAAGAACGGTGCCAAGCAGCGGCTCACCGATTCGGTGGAGACCGCGCTGCGGCTGGCCGACGGCCTGGTGGTGCTCGACTTCGTGGACCGTGACGAGCACGACCCGCACCGGCAACGCCGCTTCTCCGAGCGGATGGCCTGCCCGAACGGCCACCCGATCGGTGTCGACGATCTGGAGCCGCGCTCGTTCTCGTTCAACTCGCCCTACGGGGCGTGTCCGGAGTGCACCGGCATCGGGGTGCGCAAGGAGGTCGATCCCGAGCTCGTGGTGCCCGACGAGCAGCTATCCCTGGCGGAGGGGGCGATCGCACCGTGGGCCACCGGGCACACCGCCGACTACTTTCAGCGGCTGCTGGAGGCACTGGCCGAGACCGTCGGTTTCCGGATGGACACCCCATGGCGACGGCTGCCGGCCCGGGTCCAGAAGGCCGTGCTGCACGGCACCGACGAGCAGGTGCACGTCCGCTACCACAGCCGTTACGGCCGCGAGCGCTCGTACTACGCCCCCTTCGAGGGGGTGATCCCGTTCCTCGAGCGGCGGATGGGCCAGGCCGAGTCGGAGTACGCGCGGGAGCGCTACGACGGCTACATGCGCGAGGTGCCCTGCCCGGCCTGCCACGGCACCCGGCTCAAACCCGAGATCCTCGCCGTCACGCTCGCGCACACCACCGAGGGCCGCAAGTCCATTGCCGACGTCTCCGCACTGTCGGTCCGCGACGCCGCCGAGTTTCTCGACGGCCTGCAGCTCGACGCCCGGCAGGCGATGATCGCCGGGGCGGTGCTCAAGGAGATCCAGGCCCGGTTGCGGTTCCTGCTCGACGTCGGGCTGGACTACCTCTCGCTGGACCGGGCCTCAGCCACGCTCTCCGGGGGTGAGGCGCAGCGGATCCGGCTGGCCACCCAGATCGGCTCCGGGCTGGTCGGGGTGCTCTACGTGCTGGACGAGCCGTCGATCGGGCTGCACCAGCGGGACAACCACCGGTTGCTGGTCACCCTCACCCGGCTGCGCGACCTGGGCAACACGCTGATCGTGGTGGAGCACGACGAGGAGACCATCCGCACCTCCGACTGGGTGGTTGATATCGGCCCCGGGGCGGGGGAGCACGGCGGCCAGGTGGTGCACAGTGGCCCGTTCGCCGAGCTGGAGCGCCACGACACCTCGCTCACCGGCGCCTACCTGTCGGGACGGCGCAGCATCCCGGTCCCGGCGACCCGCCGCAAGCTGGACCGCTCCCGCCGGCTGACCGTGGTTGGCGCGCGTGAGCACAACCTGCGCGGCATCGACGTGTCGTTCCCGCTCGGCTGCCTGATCGCGGTGACCGGGGTCTCCGGTTCGGGCAAGTCCACCCTGGTCAACGACATTCTGGCCACTGTGCTGGCAAACCGGCTCAACGGCGCCCGGCAGGTGCCGGGGCGACACACCCGGGTCACCGGGCTGGACCACGTGGACAAGCTGGTCCAGGTTGACCAGTCGCCGATCGGGCGGACCCCGCGGTCCAATCCGGCCACCTACACCGGGGTGTTCGACCGGATCCGCAAGCTGTTCGCGGCCACTACCGAGGCGAAGGTCCGCGGCTACCAGCCCGGCCGGTTCTCCTTCAACGTCAAGGGCGGCCGCTGTGAGGCGTGCGCGGGCGATGGCACCATCAAGATCGAGATGAACTTCCTGCCCGACGTGTACGTGCCCTGCGAGGTGTGCCAGGGTGCCCGGTACAACCGGGAGACCCTGGAGGTGCATTACAAGGGCAAGACCATCGCCGAGGTGCTGGACCTGCCGATCGAGGAGGCGGCGGAGTTCTTCGCGCCGATCTCGGCGATCCACCGGTACCTGAAGACCCTGGTGGACGTGGGCCTGGGCTACGTCCGGCTCGGCCAGCCCGCTCCGACACTCTCCGGGGGGGAGGCCCAACGGGTCAAGCTGGCCAGCGAGCTGCAGAAGCGCTCCACCGGGCGCACCGTCTACGTGCTCGACGAGCCCACCACCGGGCTGCACTTCGAGGATGTCCGCAAACTGCTCGGCGTGATCAACGGGCTGGTCGACAAGGGCAACACAGTGATCGTCATCGAGCACAACCTCGATGTGATCAAGACCTCGGACTGGGTGATCGACATGGGTCCCGAGGGCGGTGCCGCCGGGGGCATGGTGATCGCCGAGGGCACCCCGGAGCAGGTCGCCGCCGTCGACACCAGCTACACCGGCCAGTTCCTGCGCACCATCGTCAACCCCGACCCCGACCCCGCCCGGCACGGCGCCGCCAAACAACCGCTGTCACAGACCAGTGAGCGGGCAGAATCGACGGCTCGGCCAGGGAACGCGTACGGGAACTCGCAGCGCTGACAGGGACCTGCCCCTGCACCTCGAGGTGGAACCGGGGACCAGCGGCCTAAACCAGGTCAGCTACGCAAAGTACGAGGACATCCAGTCCATCTCGGTCAAGCGCCTGGCGCCCCGGCTCGGCAGCAGGAACGCCCCTGGGGTGAGTAGTCGCCGGGGATACCGGGTGCTCAGGGCCGGCTTGCTAGGCCCGTGCGGGCAGCCGGTAGCTCAGTTGATGCCGATCAGCAGTCAGGATTGCCCGGCTCACCTCCACGGGTCTACCGTTGGTGGTGTAGGTCGTGCGGATCAGGACCAGCACCGGCACGCCCTCGGAGAGCCGCAGCGTCCGTCGCTCTTCGGGCGAGGCTGCTCGCGCCATGACGCGTTCCTCGAAGTCGCCCAGTTCCAGGCCGAGGCGTTCCAATGCGGCTACCGTGCCTCCGGGGAGCTTGCGAGATTGGGTGATCGGCGTACCTGTGACGAGATCCAGCGGGTAGTAAGAGTCGGCGAGCTGCACTGGCTCGTCGTCAAGCAGCATGGTCCGTTGTCGCACAGCCACTATCGAACCGGGCTCAAGGCCCAGGAGGTGGGCGATGTCGTCCGGTGCAGCAACCTCGCCGACGTGGATGAGTTGTTGAGTGCCCCGCATGCCGAGGCGCTCGGCCTCCGACCGCCAGGACGCGCGCTGCTGGTCTCCAGCCTGGGTCACATAGGACGCCGACACGTGCATGAGCGGCCGCTGTGCTCGGACGAAGGCGCCACGCCCGTGCTCGACGGTGACCAGCCCTTCGACGGCCAGGAGCCGGACGGCTTTGTTGATTGTGGTGCGGTTGAGGTCGTACTGCTCGGCCAGCGCGCTCTCACTGGGAAGCGGCTGGCCCGGCTGATACTCACCCGCGATGATCGCTTGCCGTAGACGATCCGCTACCTGTTGGTAGCGCGAGACCGGCGGATTGGTCATCAGTGTTCAGCCTCCGGGGTTGACGAGATGCCTGCAGGTAACAACACCTGGCACGTGTCACGTGTTCCTTGACAGCGCCGCGGAGACCAGGGCAAGCTCTGCGTACACGTGACACGTGACACGTGACACGTGTCACGCCTCGGATAGGGACGTACTGATGACTTCTCCAACCGGACTTGCCTCAAGCGGTGGCGACATCCCCGCCGATCTCACACTTCTGGGTCACGCTCCCGCTGTGGTGGTGCGCGGTGGCCACGCTTGCCAGCGGGGCGGGGTCCGGCACGGCACGCGGTGCCGGTCGTCCGCCTTTATGCCCTCCCGGTGGAGCCCGAAGGCAGGATGGCCGGTCACAGCGGGAGCCGGGGAGGATACCGGCACCCCCGGCTTCGTCGTGGCCGACCCGACGAACAGCGACCACCTGAAGGGCGCAGGACTCCGCTCATGGCAGCTCGCCGTCTTCCCCTCTTGCCCACCTCGGCCCAGTGATCCCCAGGGTACCGGGCCGGATGCCGTGATCCTTCCGCCGCCGATCCACCGGAGCAGACGACCATGACCACAACGCCTAGCTGCAACGAACACGGTGACCAGGCCGCCCGGACTGCGGAGCTAGAACCGGGCTCGGCGTCACCAGAACCGGGCACCGTACCCCTGACAGAGGAAGCCAGCACCGGGACGCGGTCAATGGTGGCAGCCGATTACCTGGCCTGGGGGTGGTCAGTCATCTTGCGTCGCGACCAGATCTGGCTGCGGCTACAGCACGACCTGATCGCGATTATGATCCCCGCTCTGCTGGCCGCGCAGGTGACCAAGGTCCTCACCGCTCGCCGCCGCTCGTCGGCCGTGCTGGCCCATCCGTATGCCCCCAGCCACCGCGTGCTGCTGGCGGGGGAGCCCTACGGGGTGGCGCTGTCCTGGCCGCGCGGCGTCCAGCGGATCACCGGGACCGTGCTGCTGCCCCCGTCGGTGACTCCCCGTGGCCCGGTCACCTGGGTGCAGCGGCCTGAGCCGGATACACTGCGACCCTGTCGTGAGATCGAGTTGTTCTTCGCCTTACGAACCGCACTCAGCGACCAGTTGCCACCTACAGGCCAGGTCACCCAGGCTAACGGGGTGGGCTGGTGAGTACCGCGCGCCTATCAATGACGGACCGACGGCTGCACGTCGCTGCTGAGCATCGCCACCGCGACCTCTCGGCTGCGCAGGCAGGGGCTCATGCCTTTCTGACCGCGCTGGGTTTCGACCTGGATCAGGAAGCCCTGTCGGAGACTCCTGCGCGGATGGCCAAGGCGTATATCGAGCTACTCACCCCCCGCGAGTTCGACCTGGCTACCTTTCCCAATGATGAGGGTTACGAGCAGTTGGTACTGATACAGGGTATTCCGTTCCGGTCTTTGTGCGAGCATCACGCGCTGCCGTTTATTGGTGTCGCCGATGTTGGTTACCTGCCGGACAGGCGGATCATCGGATTGTCCAAATTGGCCCGCGTGGTGGAGCTGTTCGCCCACCGCGCTCAGGTGCAGGAGCGGATGACCAAGCAGGTTGCTGACTGGCTTGCCGAGCATCTGGCTCCCAAAGGCGTTGGGGTGGTGCTTCGCGCCGAGCACCTATGCATGACGTTGCGCGGGGCGCAGGTGCCGGGCACCACCACGGTGACGTCGGCGCTGCATGGGTTGCTGCTGCACGATGCCCGGGCCCGGCATGAGTTCGTCACCTTGACCCATCCTGCTCGGTGACTGGTGAGAGGAACGATGATGTGCACGACGCTGGAGGTGGGGCGTGGCGAGTTCGACTTCTCGGCGGCCCATACAGGATTGCACGATGGTGAGTTCGAGTCTCTACACGGCCACACTTTCCTGGTCACGCTGCGACTGTCCGGTGAGCTCGATACTGAAGGGATGCTCATTGATTTCAGCAAAGTCAAGGCAGCGTTGCGCACTGTTATTGCCCCGCTGCACCGTCGCACACTGATGCCCGGACGTGCACCCGAGGTGCGGATCATGCGGGCCGACGACAATTTGTCGATCGCTGTTGGAGATAAGACTTACCTGCTGCCTACCGATGATGTGGTGGTGCTGCCGCTGGTGAACACCACCACCGAGGCAATTGCCAGGTACCTGCTCGACCAGGTGCTGGCGTATTTACCTGGGGAGCGTCTGACCGCAGTCGAGTTGGAGGTATCCGAGGCGCCGGACAAATCGGCCATCGCCCGGATCGATCTCACTATGGTGAAGCATGAGATACTCTGATGAGCGGAATGCTGAGCTGGTGTTCGTCTGCCATCGGGATCGCACCAAGACGTTGCTGGCCGCCGCGATCGAGCATCACCTCGCCGGCCAGAGACTGCCACCTGATCAGGCCGGGGACGGTCCGTGGGATACGTGGTGGGTCTGTTACCGTGCCCAGCGCGCCGCTGCCGAATTCGGCCTGGATCCGCGACGCGCCGCAGGACGCTGTGAGGTCTGTGCTACTGATGCCGGCAGGCTGGCTTCCCTCAGGCCGCCTGCCTACCCCGACCGGCTGTCTACTGGGAGTTGTTCCTGCTTGCTGGATTGGGCGCAGTCGATACGGCAGCGGATGCCCGCTATCGCATGGCCCGGGTGGCGGCTGACGGTGGCAATGATCAAGCCGGGCAGTGATCCGGTCCAGGCACGCGAGTTGCTGGCCGAGAGCCACACGGTTCTGGCGGGGTTTCAGCGATACCTGACTTCAGCGGACGTGCGCAGGTTGTACCCGGACGCTTATGGGCATGCTTACGTGGTCCGCCGGGACGACTACCTCACCTCGGCTCCGGTCACGGTGTTCCTCCTCCTCGCGTCGCCTTCGGCGGTCAGCAGAGCCACGGACATCAAGATTGACATCCGGCACCGTAGCTATTCACCTGGGTCAGCTGTGGTGTATGGAGCTGGAGTGACTGCCTGCGGCGTGTCGGCTTGATCTGCGGCCAGGGTCGGGCAGGGTGTCGTCGTGCCCGAAGCCCGGACCTATGCGCAGTTGGGTGGCGTTGGTGGCGGAGCTGTCGGAGCGTAACGCCGAGCAGGCCCGGGTGATCGCGGCGCTGGGTGAGCGGATCGCGGAGTTGGAGCGTCGGCTGGCGGCGGACTCGTCGAACTCCTCACGTCCGCCGTCGTCGGATGCGCCGTGGGAGAAGAAGCCGGCGAGGAAGCGGTCGGCGCGGCGCCGGTCGGCTCGCAAACCGGGCAAGCAGCCGGGGTCAGCGTCGGCGTCGCGGCGGGTGGTGGAGGATCCGGATGAGACGTTCGAGGTGGCCCCGGATCGGTGTGCCCGCTGTGCGCGGTCGTTGGATGATGCTGTCGAGACCGCGCGGGTCCGTCGCCAGGTGGTCGATGTGGATCCGCCGCCACCGCCGAGGGTGACCGAGTATCAGCTGGTGTCACGGCGTTGTGGCGGGTGTGGGCAGGTCAGCGACCCCGCCGCCACCGATGTACCCCGCCCGGTGAACCCCGGTGCTGACCTGGCGCGTCCCCCCGCCAGCGCCCCGGACCAGGCCGATGCCCCGGACCAGGCCGGTGCCCGAGAACCTGCCGCCCCCGAGTCTGGCGCTGCGCTCGCTGATCCGGTGCTCGCCCCCGATCCGGTGCTCGCCCTGGCGCTGCGTCCGGGCAGCCCGGTGCGGATCGGCCCGTGGACCACCGCCTTGGCGGCGTTGCTGACCTGCGGGCATTACCTTCCGATCGGGCGGGCGAGCAGCGTGCTGCAGGCCCTGGCCGGGATCGGGGTGTCGAGCGGGTTCATCTGCGGTGTCCGGGGACGGGCCGCGGCCCTGCTGGCCATCGAGTTCGGCCCGCACCTGCAAGCTCTGTTACCCACCGCCGGGGTCCTGCACGCCGATGAGACCACCGGACGGGCCGGCGGAGCGTTGGCGTATGTGCACGTGGCGTGCACCGAGTACCTGACCCTGATGCACGTCGGTGGGCGCGCCAGCGACGACATCGACGCCGGTGGGGTGCTCCCGCAGTTCACCGGCATCCTCATGCGGGATGGCTACACCGGTTACGCGCACCTGCCCGCCGTGCACGCCTGGTGCGCCCAGCATCTGCTCCGAGACCTGCGTGCGGTCAGCGATGCCGACCCGGTCGGGCAACTGTGGGCCCAGGCCATGGCCGACACCCTGCTCGACGCCAACCAGGCCGCCCACGCCGCCCGCGCTGCCGGTGCCGACCAGCTCGACCCCGAGGTCCTGGCCCAGATCCGCAACCACTACCGGGGCGCACTCGCCAAAGGAACCACCGACAACCAGGGCCACCGCGGCACCCTCGCAGCCCAGGCTCGCCGCCTGATCCGACGATTCACCCGCTACGAAGACATGATCCTGCGCTTCGCGGTCGATCTCGCCGTGCCCTTCACCAATTATCCCGATGCTGCGGTTATGCCGATGTCTGTGGTTCGGGGCGGCTCCGCTGCTGGTCGGGGTGGTGCCCTCGCTGCGTAGTGCGGCATAACTGCCGTGCGGGTGACGATCTCCTCATCCCCATCCCAGGTGGAGAGGAGAGGATCATGGAACGTCCGGAATCAGGAGCGGGAGTTCCTGAGCTGGAGGAGTACGCGGACGGGTTCGTTGCCTGGCTCGGCCGGCTCGGGTACTCGCCGCGGACCTGTGAGGCGCAGGTCGCGTTGCTGCGGCACCTGGCAGGCTGGCTCGCGGAGCAGGGAGTGCCGCTGTCCGGGCTGAGCAGCGAGGTGGCCGGCGAGTACGCCGCCGTCCGGCGGGAACGGTCGCAGCTGCGGTCCGAACGCGCGCTCCGGCCGGCGCTGAGCTACCTGCGGGAGCTGGGTGCCGTCCCGGCGGCTGCGGCCGTCGTGCCGCAAGAGCCCGTGGACGTGCTGCTGGCGCGGTTCGGGGGATGGTTGTCCCGTGAGCGGGGCCTGGCCCCGGCCACGGTATCCAGCTACCTGTACCAGGCACGGCCATTCGCCGATGCGTGCGCCGGGCAGCTCGGCGTCCTGACCGCTGCCCGGGTCTGGGCCCTGGCCGCTGCGGGTGCCGCGGGACTGCGGCCCCGGTCGGCGCAGGTGCGGGCGAACGCCGTGCGGGCGCTGCTGCGCTTCGCGTGGCTGGAAGGCCTGACCGCCGTCTCGCTCGCGGGGTTCGTCGGGTCGTTCGCCGCCCCGGCGGGCCCGGCCGTGCCGAAAGGCCTCAGCCCGGGCCAGGCGGCTGAGTTCCTCGCGTTCGTGCGGGCGGCCCCGGGCGGGCTGCGGAACGAGCCGATGATGGCGCTGCTGCTGCGGCTGGCGCTGCGGGCCGGGGAGGCCGCCGGGCTGCTGCTGGACGACATCGCCTGGCGCCAGGGGGTCATCACGGTCCGGGGCAAGGGAAGCCGGTCCGATCAGGTTCCCCTCCCGGTCGACGTCGGCGGGCCGATGGCGCGCTACCTGCGGGACGGAAGGCCGGCCGGGATGGCGCACCGGCAGGTGTTCCTGGCGCTAGACGCGCCGCACGCGCCGCTGACCCATGCCGCGGTGACCAGCGTCGCGGGCCGTGCCCTGCGCAATGCCGGGATCAGCGGGGACGGTGCCGCGCACCTGCTCCGGCATACCGCGGCATGCGGCGTGCTCGCCGCCGGGGGCGGCCTGGCCGAGGCCGGGCAGCTGCTGCGGCACGCAGGCCCGGAGGTGACCGCTGTTTACGCCAGGTCCGATATCACGGCGCTGCGGTCGATTGCCCGTCCTTGGCCGAAAGAAGGCCCGCGATGAGCACGGACCTGCGCGCGGCCATCAGCTCTTACCTGGCCGCGCGACGTGCCCGCGGCTACCGGCTCGAGGGGCACGAGCAGCTGCTCGGAGCGTTCCTGGACAGCATGAAAGCCCGCGGGGAGACCCGGATCACGATGCCCGCGGCGCTTGCGTTCGCGACCGCCCCGGCCGGGACGGCCCGGGCCTGGCACGCCCAGAGGCTCGCGGCCGTGCGGTCGTTCGCCGGCTACGTGCACGCCCTGGACCCGGCCGCCGCTGACCCGGTCCCTGGCGGGCTCATCCCCGGCAGGATCCCCCGCCGGGTCCCTTACCTGTATTCCGGCGAGGAAACCGCACGGCTCATGGCCACGGCAGAAACGCTGGCATCGCCGGTCCTTGCCGCGAGCATGAGGACGCTCATCGGGCTGCTGGCAAGCACCGGCATCCGGAGCGGCGAGGCGTTTGCCCTGGATGTCCCGGACCTGGACACTGCGGGGCAGGTGCTGACCGTGACCGGCAAGCACGGCCGGACCCGGCTTATCGCGCTGCACCCCACCGCGGCCGCCGCGCTCGCCGGCTACCTGCAGATCCGGGCCCGCCACGCCGCTGACGGCACCAGCGCCCTGCTCATCGGCCACGGCGGCCACCGCCTCAACCGCAACATGGCCCGCCAGATCTTCCGGTCACTCGCGTCCGGCTGCGGCCTGGCACCCCAGCCCGGCCGCAGGCTCCCGCGACTGCACGACTTCCGCCACGCCTTCGCGGTCAGCACCCTTATCGACGCGCACCGCCAGGGCTGCGACGTCGACGCGCGCATCGCGGTGCTCGCCACCCACCTCGGGCACCTCACCCCGTCTCATACCTACTGGTACCTGACGGTCACGCCCGCGCTCGCCGCCGCCGTCTCCGAGCACGCGGCCCGGTATTACCAGGGAGGGAACTTCCGATGACCGCCCTCGCCCCTGCCGTCGAGTCGTTCTTCACCGGCTACCTCATCGCCCAGCGCGGCGCCAGCCCGCATACCATCGCGTCCTACCGCGACACGTTCCGGCTCCTGTTCGCCTGGATCCGCGAGCAGTCCGGCACCCGGCCGTCCGACCTCGACTTCGCCGACGTCGATGCCGCGACGATCAGCGGCTTCCTGGCCATGCTCGAGGACGAGCGACACAACACGAGCCGGACCCGCAGCCAGCGCCTCGCCGCCATCCACTCCCTGTTCCGCCATGCCGCCCTCGGGCATCCCGAGCACGCCGCGCTCATCGCCGGGGTCCTGGCCATCCAGCCGCGCAAGCCGTCCCGCAAGACGGTCTCCTGGCTGGCCGAGGACGAAGCCGACGCGCTCCTGGCAGCCCCGGACCCCGCGACCTGGACCGGCCGCCGCGACCGCCTCCTGATGCTCCTCATGCTCACCAGCGGCCCGCGCGTGTCCGAGATCACCGCCCTCACCTGGGGCGATCTCTCCCTAACACGACCCGGCGCCCACGTTCTCTGGCACGGCAAGGGACGCAAGGAACGCGTCTCCCCGATCCAGGCGCCCGCGATCACCGGGCTGCGGCAGTGGCAGCGCGAGAACCCCAGCGCACCCGGCGGCTTCGTGTTCACCGCCCGCGGCACCGCCAGGAAGATGAGCACCCACGCAGTCGCCGGGCGCATCAACATCCACGCCGCGACGGCAGCCGCCGCCTGTCCCAGCATCGCCGCCAAGAACGTCACCCCGCATGTCCTGCGGCACAGCTTCGCCATGCGCCTGCAATCCTCTGGTGCTGGCGGGCCCTCCATCGCTCTCCTGCTCGGTCACGAGTCCCTGGCGTCAACGCGCCCCTACCTGCACGCCGACCTCGAACTCAAGCAGAAGGCACTCGACCGGACCGCCCCGCCGCACACCCGCCCGGGCCGCTACACACCCCCGGACAAGCTCCTCGCCTTCCTCGAAAGCCTGTAAGACTATGCCGCACTACGCAGCGAGGGCACCACCCCGACCAGCAGCGGAGCCGCCCCGAACCACAGACATCGGCATAACCGCAGCATCGGGATAATTGTCCTTATCCGGACATCCGGATAACACCAACAACTGTGCGGAAAGAGCGGTCCGACCAGTCAAGGTGCAACAACGCACCTCCGGCGGCGCCTGGCGCACCCTGCAAGGACTCATCGACTTCGCCCTCGTGCACTCCTACCTCGACACCGCCACCAAGTGGGGCATCGACAAACTCGACGCACTACGCCAGCTCTTCACCACCGGCGCATGGCTACCACCAGCCCTCACACCAGCTGAATAGCTACCCGGCACCGCCTCGGTGGCGATGACGTGCTGCGCAACCATCTGCACATGCCCGACAGCCCCGGTGACGCTTTCGCTGACCTGGACCACTTGGCGGGTTTTGAGACCTTTACCCAGCTCTACGAAAGGTACGAGTGTGACCGAGCAGCCCAACGTCTGGCGTGCTACCGGGCTCTACTGGCACAACCGGACCCCCGGTCTCGGGCTGGCTGACCCCAGCGGCACCGAACGCATCGAGCCGGTTCCACCAGGAACCCCAGTGGGTTATCGGCTAGGTGCCGAGCGCTACTGCGTCGGGGTGTGGTTGCCACTGCAGCGACGGCGCCAGCCCTGCCCCTTCACTCATCCGATCCTGCCGGTAGCCACCCGCGCTCAGTGCGACCCCTGCGCAGCAACCGATCCCGGCCAGATGCTCGCGCGCAACATCACCGTCGATGATGGCCGGGAATACATGCTCTATCTGGCCTGGTTCGGTTCCGGTCTGACCAAGGTCGGATTAACCGCCACCGAGCGTGGCACGGACCGGCTTGCCGAGCAAGGTGCCCTGGCCTTCACCTGGCTTGCCCACGGCAACTTGCCCATTGTCCGCGCTGTGGAACAACGCATTTCGGCCAGCGGACTGGCCCCGGAACGGCGCCAGCGCCGGGCCAAACTGGCCACCTGGTGGAAGTTGCCTGAGGAAACCCAACGCCGTGACGAGCTGCGCACTGCTTATCAGCAGATCGTCGAGACTGTGCCCTGGCCAGCCGACCTGGTCCGCGAGCCGTGTACGGTGGTTGATCAGGTCGAGCTGTTCGGCTTGGGTGCACTACCCGATTCCTGCCAGGAAATCACCGCCCTGTCCAGTGGTGCGGTGCTCAGCGGAACAGTGCGCTGCGTGGCGGGACGGGATCTGCTGCTCGACGCACCGGACCGGACGTTACTGGTTGATACCCGCCTGTTGGGCGGGTGGCCAATGCATCTCACTACTGAAGCGACCACTGGCCTGGAGTTGCGGGCCTGCGAGTACGCCCGGAGCGATCATGCCGCTGACCAGACTGTCTTGTTCTGAACTCCCCACCAGTCAATACCCGGTGCTGGTGCTGGAAGGCATGCCCGGCGCGGGTAAGACCACCGCAGCCACCATCCTCGCCGCCGAGAACCGCGCTGTGATCGGCGAATACACCACCCTGACGGGAGACGTCGTCCCGATTGATGCGCACCCGGCCGTCGTCGACGACGCCGCGCATCAACGGAACTGGCTGCGCAAACACCGTCAGGTTCAGGCCGCCCGCCGTACCAGCCCGGTATTCTGCGACCGGGACTGGCTCACCGCGCTGGCCTACGCCCACAGCCTCGCCGATACCGACCACGGCGCACTGCTCACTAGCAGAGCCTGCTGGGTGTCCGACCGTCTCGATTGCGGGAACCTCATGCTCGCCGACACCTACGTGGTGTTCCCGCTCGACCCCGCAGTCAGCCTGCAGCGCCGCATGAACCGGCTCAATCCGGATCACCCGTGGAGCAGCCTGCCCGGCTTGATCCGCCTCGCCGCCTTCTATATCGACCCCGCCACCGCTTTAGCCACCGTGCACCCGGATCTGGCCGCCCGGCTGCGCACCGTCGCGTGGCACTGGGTACGGGATTACTCCCTGGACCGCACCGTCCAATTCCTCCGCGATCTCGTCGACCTCCGATGACGAGACCCACAGTGGTGGTGGCGCTGCATGACGGATTCTTCGGCTGCGGTACTGGCGCGGGTCTCTCTAACCGCGCATTACTGAAAACCCTCACTGGTCTGCTCCCGGCTGGCGTGCGGCTGGTCGTGCTCCCGGTTCACCTTGGTCTCACCAGTCCCGAATACCACCCCGCCTGGCATGCCGAGACCACCGCGCTGCTCACCCACGTGGGTGCGAGGGTCTATCCGGTGGACAACGGAACCGGTGGGCTGGCCCGGTTTGGGGACTTGGGCTGTTTCCGGCACCTCGTCCGGCGCGCCACCGACGTCCTCACCCGCCGCGTGCTACCCGACGCCATCCCGGTGCTGATCCTGGCCCTGGACGTGCCTTTCCTCGGGCTCGCGCCACTGCTACCGACTGATGTCGTGGCGAGCCTCGTGCTGGTGCCCCGATCAACCGCTCGCGTTCACACACCCGACGACCGCGAACGGATCGAGTGGGAATCCCACGGGCTGCGCACTGCCGTCGAACACGGCGGGCGGATCGCCGCGATCTCGTCCTTCATGCGAGCCCACCTGAGCAATGACTACCACGTCCCAGACCAAGCCCTGATCGATCTACCTAACGGTCTGAGTCCAGCCGACTGGCAGCTCGCATTACCAGACCACAAGCTACTCCCGGCCCCCGCGCGAAAAGGGTTCCTGCTCGCAATGGGCCGCGCCCAGCTCTGCAAAGGATTCGATGATCTCCTCGACGCCCTCACCCTGCTGCGCAAGCAGGGCATCACGATGCCGCATCTGGTACTGGCTGCCGTCACCGACCACCCTGAGCCAAGCGACTATCAACAGCACCTCGCTAACAGGATCATCACCCAAGGTCTGGACATCACTATGCTGTCCCGCTTCCACCCCGACATCCGCCGCCTGCTCGCCCACCCTGCGCTACGAGCGGTCGTCGTGCCCTCTCGCGTCGAACCTTTCGGCCGCATCCCGATCGAGGCGTACGCCGCTGGAGCCATACCGGTCATCGCCACCACTGCGGGTGGCCTGGCCGAGCAGGTCATTGACCGGTACACCGGCTTGACGGCCACTCCTGGGGACCCTGCCAGCCTCGCCACTGCCCTCCGGTACGGGCTCGCTCTCGACCCCGCTGAGCGCGTCCGGATGAGGGAACATGCCCGCCAGTTCGCCACCCGCTACGACCATCCGCGTGCTGTCCGGGCATTCCTGGCCCAGGTCGCTCCGTGGTTCCATTCCCCGGCAGTTCACAGGCAGCTCCAGCAGTAAGTTTGCTGAGCTGCGCTGCGGGGCGGCGTGCGCTTTCGTGCACGGTAGCGTCGCGACCGGTACGTCGCGGGCGGAAGGCTCGGACATCCGGGTCAGTCTAGGGCCACCAGTCTGAATAGGTCTCGGACTCGATGCCAACCCCGATGGCCGGATCGGCGGCCTCCGGCAGCGGCACCAGCCGGTGCGGCCCGTACCGGTCCAGGAACCGGCCGTGGTACCCGATCAAGGGATCCCGACCGCAGCCTATCCGCCACAGCACTCCGGCGGCGCGGGCGGCGTCATCGGCCAGGGAAATGGGCAGGAGGATATGGGCGTCGGCGACTACATCGACGGTCAGCGCACGCTCGGCAAAGCAGATTTTGTCGGCGAGGTCCCGTGCGGTGCACAGCGCCGTCAGCCGAGTCGGATCACCGGGGGAATACCGGTCTGCATCCGCTAAAAGCCGCCGCAACCCTGAGATATCCTGCCGCACCGCGTGCGCGGCCGGGAGTTTATCGAGCATGTGCCGTAGCGGGTCGGCGTTGACGTTCTCGGGTAAAAGATCGGTCAGCAAGAATCCGTAACGGATCAATCTGACCACCGTGGTGGTGACTACGAGTTCCGCCACCGACGGCCACCGTCGGCGTACTTCCCGGATGACCTGACCGAGGGTTGCTCCTGCCTGGCACGTCCTCAGGATGAGGACGGTGGCCTCCGTGGCGCGGACAGTGACCCGCTGGGGACCGGTCCCGCCGACCGGAACCTGCTGTTCCTGTTCGAACCTGCGGCCCCGGCGGATGACCAGATTGCTGGTCGTGAGCGTCAGCCTCCACACAACATCGAGATCGTTCAGCGACTGTGCGGACACGGCCGCGAGCCAGTCCGCACTCGGGTTGCTCCGGGCCCGGTGCCCCTCGCCCAGGCGTAGACCGGACACCCCCCGCAAGAAGCGAGCGCACGCCACGCCAACGAACACTCCGTGCGGTGTAGGTCGCCAGCGCGCCCGGATCTCGTAGCCGCGCAGCGTAACCACCCAGCGCTCGTCAAGCGGGGACGTGGCCAACGCCGCCGCCCCCGCCTGGCGAGAGGCCACCAGCATGCCCTCCACGAGCAGCGGGTCCGTCCCAGGCAATGAGTCCTCATGAGCAGCGTCCGCGGGAAGAAGTGGCACCCGAGCCAACCCACCCGATAATCGGGCGACAAACGGGTCATGACTCACGACCTCGCTCCCTGCTACCCAACGTCAGACGCGACGGAGAGCCCGAGTCGCCCTCGGTCAGCGGCATCCGCAGGATAAACAGCTCTCAGTGCAGCCGTTGTTGGTGCAATCCGCCGAGCGGTCTGCACGATCTAGGTCGGCAACGCCTTCGGTTTGCACATCAAGGTCGAACAGATCAGCGATGGCGACATCCAATGCGGTGGCGAGTACGGTGCTGTCATCCCTGCTCATGATTGCTCCCGGAGTGTGGTGCGGACTATCACCTGGGTATGGCGCTTACGAATAACGAGGTGACCGCTGGGCGCGGTGTCGCTGTCGACTGGATGGGCTTCGATCCAGATCTCGGTGATCGACCGGCGGTCCCGATCCCAGGCTCGGACCCGGTCGGCGACCCGGCTCGCGAGCTCCTCACCGCTGGGTCCATAGGCGCACACCCCCAACTCGAACAGCGGCGGCCCGGCACCCTTCGGGTCATCAGCCGTGTGCCGGGTGAGGTAAGCGAACGTGTCCCGGTCGAAAACCCCCATACTGCCCCAGCCGAAGACCGGGGCGATGAGTCCGCGGTCGAGTGCCCCGGGCGCGACGAGGAGCCGACAGACCCCGCCAAGGGTGGCCAACCAGAAATCCAGGTACTCAAAGGCTCCGGCGACCCCGGTCCAGAACAGGGCCGGGGGATAGTCCAGAGCCCGCCCGAGCGCCTGCGAGTCGGCCGGGTATCCATCGTCGATGCGCAGGGTGACGTGGCGTTGCTCGTCGAGGAAGAGGTTGCGTTCGGCGACCTCCCCCGCGCCTCGCAGCGGGATGAAACCGCATTCTTCGATCGACCGGCTCCGCCAGTATCCGTCCTCTTGTTCGAAGGCGATTGAGCGCGTCATGCCTCGCATTCGCAGGGGAACGACCAGCCGTCCCCCGGGCACGAGCTGATCCGACCAGGCCGGGGGCAGGTCCCACGCGCCCCCGGTAATGACGATCCGGTCGTAGGGCGCATGGTCGGCGTAACCGAATTCACCATCCCCCCAGACCACCGACACCCCCGCACACCCCGCAGCGACCAGGCATTCGCGAGCCCCCCGGACGACCTTCTCGTCGATGTCCACAGTGGTGACCTGGCCTGCGGAGCCGACCAGCCGCGCGAGCAGCGCGGCGTTGTACCCAGTGCCAGCGCCGATCTCCAGCACCCGCTGCCCCGGCCGAACATCAAGCTGTTCCAGCATCGCCGCGACGACTCCCGGGGCCGAGGCCGAGCTGACGGCGATACCGTCCGCGTCGCGATGGGTGACGATCCCTTCGTTCGAGTAGGCCCGCTCGACTGCGTCACCCGGAACAAACAGATGCCGCGGTATCACCCGCATCGCCGCCTCAACCGAGGGTGTGACAATCAGATGAAACTCCCGCAACCGGTCGACCATCGCGTTGCGGAGCTCTGCCGCAACGGCAGCCTCCCTAGAACGTACGGGCACGGTGGTCACTCCATAAGGATTGGTAGTGGCAGTGCACACGACAGCGTTCTCGATGGAGCTGATGTCCGGCTCGAACGGGGCGCTGTCGATCCCCGGCCATTGGTGACCGGTGATCGCAGCGTCGAGCGTAGGGCACCATGGGTAGCCCGGGGTGGGGCACCGTGCCCTACCGACGGTTGTCGATCGTGTGCTAGCCGTTCCTCGGGGCCGGCTGGACCTGCAGGCGCTCGGCAAGCGCTCGCAGCCGTGGCGAGGGGCGGCCTAACATCATCAGCTCACCCACGAGCACGCGCGGCAGCTGCTGGTGCGCGGTCCACTCCGGGGCCGCTTGTTCCATGGCGAGCAGCACCGACTCCGCAGCACGAGAGTGACCCAGACGCAGATGGGCGTGCGCGACGTCGGCCAGATGACGGGAGCGGGTGGAGAGCGGCAGCGCCGCGTCCGGCGGCATCGTCCGGGCCACCTGGGCGGCGGCCACATAGTCCTCGGCCACCACGAAGCAGTCCACCGCCCCCATCACGTGATGGCCAGGGCCGAACACCACGTCGTAGTCAGCGCGGTCGGTCCCGATGCGCTGCGCGACGCTGCCAGCCTCGGCCAGCAAATCGGCGGCAGCACCAGCCCGGCGTTGCCGGGCGGCAGCGGTAGCGCCGCGCAGCAGCAGCCCGCCGTACACCGACAGCTGCGCCATGCTGACTTCCCCGTGAGGCTGGATAGCCTCGGCGGTCGCCACCGAGACCCGCTCCGCATCCACGAACCGGCCCTGGCGCATCAGTACATGACCGAGCGAACAACACACCGCAGCGGCCCGCACTGGGTCGGGTGCCCGCCCGGCCCACCGCAGTGCTTCCCGGGCCGCGACGTGGCCGAGGTCGGGCGCACCCAGGTGTAACAACGCGCTGGCCGCGATCCGGTGGACCTGTGCGGCGAGGTCGGCCGCCCGAGCCGAGTCGGCCGGTGCGGCTCCGTGCGTGGCGGCGGCTGCCTCGGTCAGCAGCCGCGGCAGCATCGTCGCCAGCGGCCCGTACCGGCCCGCCCAGTACAGGCCGAAGGCGTACCTGACGGCACGGTCGAACTCGGTCAGATCAGGCGCGTCGACGTCGTCGAGCTCGCCCAGGAGATCGTCCACGCTGGTCAGCGCATCCCGGATGGCCATCACCGACGTCTGCCTCGGCCCGCTCGACGGCACTGGGCGGGAACTGCCCAGCAGCTCGCCCACATCAACGTCGAGAACCCGAGCAATGCGCTGCAATGTGCCGATCGAGGCCGTCAGACGCCGCCCCTGCTCCAGCTTGCGGATGACATCCACGCTGACATCAGCGGCCACCGCCAGCTCGACCTGGGTATAGCGGGAGCGGCGAAACTCACGGATACGATCACCAACTGTTGGCTCCGCCCTCTCGGACACCTCGCACCCTCCACTCACCGGAGACATAACCCTAACCGACGGCCTCAGGGCGGAATACTCCCCCGCACCCCGAACCTGCCCGGACTGCTGCATCGAGCGTTAGTCTGCGCTCCGCCATGTCGCAGCATTACCATCAGTGGACTGATTGTGAACGGGTTCGCTGTCGCCGCAACACGCGTACAACGCTGGGTCGCCGGAGGGGTCACTTCTCGGTGTAAGACCGGGCCCGCCGCACGTACGGCGCCACGGGGCTGAGCAGCAAGGCGCGGGGCAGCACGCGGGTCAGCTCCCGGCTGCCGGTCACCTGCAACAGGCCGTCGCGCATGGCGGTGTGGAATTCGATGCAGCCGACCCAGACCTGGTACAGCACCCGAGTGGGGTCTCGATGAGGATGTCGACATCGTAGCCCGGATCAGTGACACACAGTGAGACATCGTCGGCCGCTATGACCAGCCAGTAATAGCGGTGCTTCCCGTCCGGGAAGTGGACCTGGATCACCACCCGGGGACGGCCAAACGCCGAGGGATCGATGCCACCGCGGATCCACCACATGAGCAGGGTGGAATCGAGCTCGTCGGGACGGGGTTCGCCGAAGGCCCACCGGGCGCCCCATTCGGCCAGGCCGAGTACCAGGGGCCGCAGCGCCTCGCCGGCCTCGGTCACGAAGTATCCCCCGTCGCGGTGTCGACCAGACCGTCCCGCTCGAGCTGATTGAGCCGCTTGGACAGCAGACCCCGCGACAACCGGGGCAGTCCCCGCGCGAGCTCGTTGAAGCGGCTGACCCCCACCAGCAGGTCCCTGACGATCAGCAGTGACCACCGGTCGCCCAGTACCTCCAGCGCCGGGTGATCGGGCAGTACTGCCCATAGGGTGACATGGGCAGATTGTTTCGCGGGGGGTTCAGATTGGGAATTTGGTGCGCGGCCGCAGCCTGCTGGCCCGCGAGGACGAAGACTGCCGGCCCGACGCGCTTCCCCTGCTCTTCCGGGTCGACAGTGCGGTGGGTTGGAAGGCGCCCGCCGCTACCTCGTGAACTGCGGCGGCGGGCGAGGTCAGTGCTACGACCAGTCAAGCCCGAGCCTGGTGTGCCTGACCCACCTCACCGGGTTGAGACGGCCCCTGGTTGGTCAATCCCGACCGTCTGACCGATCCCGGTCGGCGCGGTGATCTTCGGACTACACGTCGGGGATGATCTACGGCTGCGCCGGCGGTGGCTTCGGCGGTGGCGGAGGGTGCGGGGGTGGGGATGGGTGCGGGGGCGGCTGCGGCGGATGAGTCACCCCGTTCGCCGTCGCCTCGGCCGGTGCCGGATCATCGGCTGGCCCTGCGTACCAGGGCCACCGACGGGGTGAGCTGTTACTCTGTTCGCTGCGACCAGTCTCCACCTCGGTGGAGGCGGCAAGTGGAGTCCCGCTCCCACCCGCACCGCCGCGAGGCGGACGGGTCCGGTCCCGGAATCCCCCCGCGGGGTTCCGGCGTTACGTCGTGCAGGTGTTTGACCAGACACCGGCGGCGTCGATCGGTCGGATGTGGGCCCCGTCCGCCAGCAGGCGGCGGGGCCGTCCTGCATCCGGGTGGCTACCGGGCACGAGCCCGTCTCCCTCGGTCGCGCCGCAGCATGCACGACGATTTGAGGAGGCCACATCACCGTCGAAACGCGCATCAACGAACGCATCCGCGTTCCTGAGGTCCGGCTGGTCGGACCGAACGGCGAGCAGGTCGGCATCGTGCGCATCGAGGACGCACTGCGCCTGGCTCAGGAGGCAGACCTCGACCTGGTCGAGGTCGCGGCACAGGCCCGCCCGCCGGTCTGCAAGCTCATGGACTTCGGCAAGTTCAAGTACGAGACCGCGCAGAAGGCCCGTGAGTCCCGCCGTAACCAGCAGATGACGGTCATCAAGGAGCAGAAGCTTCGTCCCAAGATCGATACCCACGATTACGAGACGAAGAAGCGCAATGTCGTTCGGTTCCTTGATGCAGGGCACAAGGTCAAGGTCACCATCATGTTCCGGGGTCGCGAGCAGTCCCGGCCGGAGCTGGGGTTCCGGTTGCTACAGCGGCTTTCCGACGACGTCGCCGATCTCGGCTTCGTGGAGACCTCGGCCAAGCAGGACGGGCGAAACATGACGATGGTGCTGGCCCCGCACCGCAGCAAGCAACGCGGGACCAGGATCGACCGCGGCCCGGTCCAGCCAGCGGCGTCAGGGCAAGCAGAATCACCGCAAGCAGAATCACCGCAAGCAGAATCACCACCAGTGGAGTGACGCCTGGCTGGCTTGCCCAGGTGAGGGGGGCCGGCGAGCAGAACTCAAGGCCGCCCCCATCCGGGTGCCGAAGACGAGGACGGACATGCCGAAGAACAAGACCCACCAGGGCACCGCGAAGCGGGTGAAGCTCTCTGCTACCGGCAAGCTGCTCCGGCAGCAGGCAGGCAAGCGCCACCTGCTGGAGAAGAAGCCCTCCCGGCGCACCCGCCGCCTGGACGGGGTGGTTGAGGTGGCCCCGCAGGACACCCGGCGGATTCGCCGGCTGCTCGGGCGCTGAGCAGCCGCCCTTCCCCTCCCGCCGCCGGGCGGTGATCCCGCCCCCGAGATCGACAGGACGAACCAGTGGCACGCGTCAAGCGGGCAGTCAACGCCCAGAAGAAGCGCCGCGGCACCTTGGATGCCGCCAGCGGCTACCGCGGCCAGCGCTCCCGGCTCTACCGCAAGGCCAAGGAGCAGATTCTGCACTCGATGCAGTACGCCTACCGGGATCGGCGGGCGCGCAAGGGCGACTTCCGGCAGCTCTGGATCACCCGGATCAACGCCGCCGCGCGGCAGAACGGGATGACCTACAACCGGCTGATCCAGGGGCTGCGCCTGGCCGAGGTCGAGGTGGACCGCAAGAACCTCGCCGAGCTCGCCGTCTGCGACCCCACCGCGTTCGCCGCGCTGGTGAAGGTCGCCAAGGCCCACCTGCCTGCCGGGCGTGGGGCCGGTGCCCCCGAGTCCCGGGAGGGCGACGCCGCCTGAGCACGGTGCCGTCGTCCGCCCAGCCGCGAGCCGGGGATGGCCGGTTCACCGAACGGACCCCCCGGGTCGCCACGGCCCGTGCGCTGCTCCGGCGCCGGTACCGCGAGCGGGCCGGGCGGTTCCTCGTCGAGGGCGCCCAGGCGGTGCGGGAGGCGCTGGCATCCGGCTCGGTGCAGGAGTTGTTCCTCACCGAGCGGGCCGCCGCCCGGCATCCCGACCTGCGCGACGCGGCCGGCCCCCCGGTGTCCCTGATCACCGAAAGGGCCGCGGCGGGGTTGTCCGAGACGGCCACCCCGCAGGGCATTGTGGCGGTCTGCGCCACGCTCACCCGCCCGGCACCGGAGGTGCTGCGCGGCGCCCGTCTGGTCGCGGTGCTGGTGGCAGCGTCCGATCCGGGAAACGCGGGCACGGTCATCCGGGTGGCCGATGCAGCCGGGGCGGACGCGGTGCTGTTCACCGGAGCAGGTGTCGACCCGCACAACGGCAAATGCGTGCGGGCTTCCACCGGCAGCCTGTTCCACGTCGCGCTGGGGGTACAGCCCGACCCGCTGCGGGCGGTGGCGGCCTGCCGGGACGCCGGGCTGCAGGTGCTGGCGGCCGACGCCGGCGCCGGGCGTGATCTGGACGATCTCCTCGACACCACAGTTCTGGCCGCACCGACCGCGTGGCTGTTCGGCAGCGAGGCGCACGGGCTGGCCCCGGTGCTGCTCGCGGCCGCCGACGGCGCTGTCGCTGTCCCGCTGTATGGTCGCGCCGAGAGCCTCAACCTGGGCAGCGCCGCCGCGGTCTGCCTGTATGCAAGTGCGTGGGCGCACCGGCGCAAAGCCGCCATACCGATCACCTAGGATCTTCTGCAGTACCACACATCGTCCCGGCAGGTCAGCGAGGCTGCTGACGGGCCGGAGGCACAGGAGCTTGCCACCACATGTCCGGACCCAATGACTCCTACGACCCGAAGCAGGTTGCCGTGCTGGCTCCCGAGGCGCTGGCACAGGCCGTCGAGGACGCGGAGAAGGCGTTCGCCGCGGCCACCGACCTCGCGGAGCTGGCCGCGGTCAAACCCGCTCACCTGGGTGACCGGTCGCCGCTGCTTGCCGCCCGCCGCGAGATCGGCGCGCTCCCACCGCAGGCCCGGGCTGAGGCCGGTAGGCGACTCAACGAGAGCCGGGCGGCCGCCCAGCGGGCCTTTGAGCAGCGCCGTGTCGCGCTGCAGGCCGAGCGGGACTCCCGGGTGCTGCGTGCGGAGACCGTCGATGTCACCCTGCCCTGGGACCGGGTTCCAGCCGGGGCCCGGCACCCGATCAGCATGCTCAGCGAGCGCATCGCGGACGTCTTCGTCGCCATGGGGTACGAGGTCGCAGAGGGACCCGAGCTCGAGGCGGAGTGGTTCAACTTCGATGCGCTGAACTTCGGCAAGGACCACCCGGCCCGCACCATGCAGGACAGTTTCTACGTGGCCCCGGCGGGCTCTGGGCTGGTATTGCGCACGCACACCTCACCCGTTCAGGTGCGCGCCCTGCTGGAGCGGGAGCTGCCGGTGTACGTGGTGTGCCCAGGGCGGACGTTCCGCACCGACGCGTTGGACGCCACCCACACCCCGGTCTTCCACCAGGTCGAGGGGCTCGCGGTAGACAAGGGCATCACCATGGCTCATCTCAAGGGCACCCTGGATGCTTTCGCCCGGGCGATGTTCGGGGAGACCTCGCGGACCCGCCTGCGGCCCTCGTTCTTCCCCTTCACCGAGCCCTCCGCCGAGCTGGACATCTGGTTCCCGGAGCGCAAGGGCGGGCCCGGCTGGGTGGAGTGGGGGGGGTGCGGCATGGTCAATCCGAATGTGCTGCGCGCCTGCGGGGTGGACCCCGAGGTCTACTCCGGGTTCGCCTTCGGAGTAGGTGTCGAGCGCGCGCTGCAGTTCCGCAATGGGATCTCCGACATGCGGGACATGGTCGAGGGCGATATCCGGTTTACCAGTGCATTCGGAACGGAGGCGTGAGCCAAGTGCGCGTTCCGGTGTCATGGCTGCGCGATCACGTCGCGCTCCCCGAAGGTATCGCCGCCCCCACCGTGGCCCAGATCGCGGACGCCTTCGTGCGGGCCGGGGTGGAGGTCGAGGCGGTGCACCAGCTCGGTCCGGTGCGCGGCCCGCTCGTGGTGGGCCGGATATTGGAGATCGAGGAGCTGGCAGGTTTCAAGAAACCCATCCGGTACTGCCGGGTCGACGACGGGGACCTGATGCCGCGCGGCATCATCTGCGGGGCCACCAACTTCGCTGTGGAGGATCTGGTCGTGGTGGCGCGGCCGGGCACGGTGCTGCCGGGGGACGTCACGATCTCCGCCCGCACCGCGTACGGCCGCACCTCCGATGGGATGATCTGCTCGGTCGTCGAGCTCGGGCTCGGTGACGACCACTCCGGGATCATGGTGCTCCCCCCGGGAGACGCCTCCCCGGGTGAGAACGCCATCGACCGGCTCGGGCTGGATGATGCGGTGCTCGAGCTGGCGATCACCCCGGACCGGGGTTACTGCTTCTCGGTGCGTGGTCTGGCTCGCGAGCTGGCCATCGCCTTCGATGTCCCCTACGGCGACCCGGCGCAGCTTGAGCTGCCCAACCCCGACGGTGCTGCCTGGCCGGTGCGCATCGAGGACGAGCTGGGCTGCCGCAGGTTTGTGCTCCGGCGGGTTTCGGGGGTGTACCCGGCTGCCCCGTCTCCCTGGTGGATGCGCAGGCGATTGCAGCTCGCCGGGATGCGGCCGATCTCGTTGGCCGTCGACGTCACCAACTACGTCATGCTTGAGCTGGGGCAGCCGCTGCATGCCTTCGACGCCGCGAAGCTCAGCGGTGATCTGGTGGTCCGCCGCACCGTCGAGGGCGAGAAGCTCACCACACTGGACGGGGTCTGCCGGGATTTGGATCCGGACGACCTGGTGATCGCCGACGCCAGCGGGCCCGTGTCGCTAGCGGCGGTGATGGGCGGGGAGAGCACTGAGGTCAGCGCCCAGACCACCAGCCTGCTGCTGGAAGCCGCGAACTGGGATCCGGCGTCGGTAGCCCGCTCGGCCCGGCGGCACAAGTTGCCGAGTGAGGCGGCCCGCCGTTTCGAGCGTGGCGTGGATCCCGCGCTGCCGGCGGTGGCCGCCGAGCTCGCTGCCACACTGCTCGTTCGCTACGGCGGCGGGGAGATCCGCCCGGGCCGCACCGACATCCTCGGGTCGTTCCCGCGGCCGGGGTCGTTGACGATGCCGATCGACCTGCCGGACCGGGTGGCTGGATGCCGCTACGACCGGGGAGCGACGGTGCGCCGGCTGAGCCAGATCGGGTGCGCGGTCGAAGTCGGGGGCACCGATGGCACCACCACGGTGACCGTCACTCCGCCCTCCTGGCGCCCTGACCTGGTCCAGCCCGCTGATCTGGTCGAGGAGGTGCTGCGGCTGGAGGGGTACGACGGGATTCCTTCGCAGTTGCCGCCCGCCCCGCCGGGGCGCGGACTCACCCTCGCGCAGCGCCGGCGCCGGGCGGTGTCGCGCACGCTGGCCGACGCGGGCTACGTCGAGGTGCTGCCCAGCCCCTTCGTCTCGAAGGAAACCTGGGATGGCTTCGGACTGGCCGACGACGACCCCCGGCGACGCAGTGTCACCCTGCTCAACCCGCTGGAGTCCGACCGCGACCAACTGACCACCACCCTGCTGCCCGGCCTGCTCGACGCCCTGGTTCGCAACGTCGCCCGCGGGCAGCGTGACGTGGCGCTCTACGCAGTGGCCCAGGTCGTGCAGCCACGCTCCGACTCCACGCCGTTGCCCGCTCCCGGTGTGCAGCGCCGACCGGATGACGCCGAGCTGACCGCGCTGAACGCGGCACTGCCGAGTCAGCCGCTGCACGTCGGGGCGGTGCTGACTGGTCAGTGGGAGCGCCGCGGCTGGTGGGGTACCGGACGGTCGGCAACCTGGGCGGACGCCATCCAGGCCGCCCGGCTGGTGGGCGCGGTTGCCGGGGTTGATCTCCGGGCGCGGGCCGCCGAGACCGCGCCGTGGCATCCCGGCCGGTGCGCGCAGTTGCTGGTCGCCGCCATGCCGGTGGGATATGCCGGGGAGCTGCATCCCCGGGTGATTGAGGCGCTGGGTCTGCCGCCCCGCACCGCCGCCATGGAACTCGACCTCGATGCCCTCCCGCTGACCGAGCGTCGCCCCGCGCCGGTGGTGTCACCGTATCCGCCGGTGCTGCAGGACGTGGCGCTGGTGGTGGACCAGGCCGTGCCGGCCGCGGACCTGACCGCCACCTTGCGCCGTGGTGGCGGGAAGCTGCTGGAGGACGTGCGGTTGTTCGACGTCTACACCGGGGCCCAGGTCGGTGCGGGTAAGCGGTCGCTGGCCTTTGCACTTCGCTTCCGGGCCCCCGATCGCACTCTCACCGTGGCCGAGGCCACCGCCGTCCGCGACCGGGCCATCGCAGCCGCCGTCGAAGCCCACGGAGCAACCCTGCGCTCCTAAGCCCGCGTGTCGGGCTCCCGTGCTCGCTGTGTGAGGTTTTCGTGCCCAGCCCGCTCCTCGTAACTCTGCTGCCCACGCGAACCTGGGTATTGAATAACTTTGCACGATAAAGCATAATCATCCGCATGGTGCTCAGGGTCGCG
>DASTLT010000052.1:0-22704 GCA_035714625.1 Pseudonocardiaceae bacterium
CCTCGAGATGCTGGGTGGTCAGCAGGATGGTCATGCCCCGGTCCCGCAGCTCCCGGACCATCTGCCAGAGCGCCACCCGGCTGCGCGGATCAAGGCCCGTCGTGGGCTCATCCAAGAACAGCACGGCCGGCTCGGCAAGCATTGACACCGCGAGGTCCAGCCGGCGCCGGGTACCACCGGAGAATGTCCGGACGCGCCGGTCGGCGACCTCATCAAGATCGAATCGCGCCAGCAGGTGCGCGGCGCGAGCCTTGGCCCCGGCTCTGCCGAGCTTGAGCAGCCGACCGAACAGGACGAGGTTCTCGCGCGCGGTCATGTTCTCCTCAAGCGCGGCGAACTGCCCGGTCAAGCCGATGACAGAGCGCACCGCAGCGGGCTCGTGGCGCACGTCGTAACCCGCGACCCGTGCGGTTCCGTGATCTGGGGGGGTCAAGGTGGCGAGCACCTCGATAGTGGTCGTCTTGCCAGCGCCGTTGGGGCCGAGCAGCCCGACAATGGTCCCGGCATCGACCCGCAGGGACAGTCCATCCAGAGCGACCGTCGCACCGAAGCGCTTGACAATGCTGGTCATCTCGATCACGGGCTCGCCCATGTCCCGCCTCTCTCCCGCGCCGAGATCATAGCTGAGGCTAGCCTAACGAAGAGGAGGGAGGAAGTCCGGCCGGTCGAGACGGAGCGTGAGCGATCCGGGACTAGGGCGCCGGACACCTCACTGAATCGGACGAGTTCAGCCGCAGCCTAGCTTAGGCTAACCTAATAACTGGCTCTGGTACTGCGCGTGGTCTTCCAGCAAGGCGAGCCACGAGGCGCAGTCACGCGCCCCGTGATCTTGGGCACCGGGGGCGAGAGGAAGCGAGCTGAATGGTCAAGGCGGACCTGAAGATCGACGAACTGCAGCAGGTGGTGGCCAGCCTCCTCGAGGAGGACGTTGGGACAATCGGGCCAGCCGCCAACCTCTTCACCCTCGGACTGGATTCCATTGCCCTGATGCAACTGGTCGGTCGCTGGCGCCAGGCCGGACTCGAGGTGAACTTCGCCGAGCTGGCCGAAAATCCCACCATCGGTGCTTGGTCGAAGCTGATCGCTGACCGGCCCTCTGACCGGGCGGCCGGCGCCGGGGCTGATGCTCGGCTCGATCAGGAGGCTGATGCGGGCGCCCAGACCGCGTTCCCGCTCGCAGTCCTGCAGCACGCCTACTGGATCGGGCGGGCAGACGGCGCACGGCTGGGTGGGGTGGCCGCACACCTGTACAGCGAGTTCGACGGGGCAGATGTCGATCCGGACCGGTTACGCGGGGCGATCCAGCGACTCGTGGCCCGGCACGACATGCTGCGGGTGAAGATCACCGAGGACGGGTGGCAGCGGATCGAGACAACCTCGGGCTGGCGCGGGCTGACCGTGCGTGACCTACGTGACCTCGACCAGGCGCAGGTAAGGACGCGACTGGTGGCGGTTCGGGACACCTTGTCCCATCAGATGCTCGACATCGAAGGCGGCGAGGTGCTCTGCACCGAGCTGAGCCTGCTGCCGGGTGGGCGCACCCGGCTCCACCTCGATGTCGACATGGTGGCCGCAGACGCCGTGAGCTACCGGATCCTGCTGGCCGATCTCGCCCGGCTCTACGCGCAACCCGACACGACCTTGCCCGCCGTGGGCTACCGCTACCAGGAGTACCGCGCGGCCTGCCCGGCGGCCCGGCGGGTGGCTACCAGGGCGGCCGCTGAATGGTGGCAAAGCCGGCTGCCCGAGCTACCCGGGGCGCCGGAACTCCCTCTCGCGACCGGCACGCACTCCGGGGAAGGCACCGGCCAGGTGCGGGTCGCGCGCCGGCACTTCATGCTGCCTGCGCCGGAGTACGCAGCCCTGGTCGCGGCTTCCCGCCGCCGAGGGCTGACTCCCGCTATGGCGGTGGCCACCGCGTTCGCCGAGGTCCTCGGCGCCTGGAGTGCCCAGCCCCGGTTCCTGCTGAACATCCCCCTGTTCGACCGGGCCCCGCTGCACCCCGATGTGGACCAGTTGGTCGGCGACTTCACCAGCTCGGTGCTGCTCGAGGTGGATCTCACCGACCGCGTGACGTTCGTCGAACGGGCGCGGCGGGTGCAGTCCCGGATGCACTCCGACGCCGCGCACGCCGACTACTCCGGGGTCGAGGTCCTGCGCGACCTGACCCGGCGCAGCGGCCACCAGGTGCTCGCCCCGGTGGTGTTCACCAGCGCGCTCAGTCTGGGGGAGCTGTTCGACGCGGCGGTAAGGCGCAGCTTCGGCGACCCGGTATGGATCATTTCGCAGGGTCCTCAGGTGCTGCTGGACGCACAGATCACCGAACTGGACGGGGGGGTGCTGGTGAACTGGGACGCGCGTGAGCAGGAGCTGGCCGACGGGGTGGTGGACGCGATGTTCGCCGCCTTCGAACGGCTGGTGCACCGGCTTGCCGACGACGCCGCCTGGGAGGAGCCGGTCGGCGAGCTGATGCCAGCGCCACAGCGGGCTGTCCGAGACCAGGTCAATGACACGGCATGCCCGCGCAGTGGCCGGTTACTGCACGAGGGATTCTTCGCCGCCAGCCGCCGGGCGCCGGAGGCGCCCGCGCTGCTCTGGGGCAAGCGCAGCGAGCTGTCCTACCGCGATCTCGCCGATCGCGCGCTACGAGTGGCCGCCGCGCTGCAAGCCCGCGGCGTGCAGCCAGGAGATCCAGTCGGGATCACCCTGCCGAAGGGGCCGGACCAGGCGGTGGCGGTGCTCGGCGTGCTGGCGGCAGGTGGCGGCTATGTGCCGGTCGGAGTGGACCAGCCAGCGGCGCGCGCCGAGCGCATCGCCCAGGCGGCCGGCTTCCGCGTGACGATCGTCGAAGACCCCGAGCTGGCCCACAGCGCGGGGCTGGCAGCCCTGACACTGCCCGAGGCACTCACCGCGACACCGCTCACCGCCCCCGTCCCCGGCGACGAGGAGCGGCTGGCGTACCTGCTGTTCACCTCCGGCTCCACCGGGGAGCCGAAGGGTGTCCAGGTGCCGCACCGGGCCGCGATGAACACGCTCGACGATCTGATCGAGCGGTTCGGGCTAGGACCTGCGGACCGCACTCTCGCGGTATCGGCACTGGACTTCGACCTCTCGGTGTTCGACCTGTTCGCGCCGCTGTCGGTCGGAGGTGCGGTCGTGCTGGTGCGCCAGGATGAGCGCAGGGACGCCCAACACTGGGCCGAACTGATCCGCGAACGCGGCGTCACGGTGCTGAACTGCGTGCCCGCGCTGCTGGATATGGTGCTGACCACCGGCACTGACCTTGGGACGAGCCTGCGGCTGGTACTGCTGGGCGGCGACTGGGTGGGTGTCGAGCTACCCGGCCGGCTAGCCGCTGCGGTCCCCGGCTGCCGTTTCGCGGGGCTGGGTGGAACCACCGAGACGGCGATCCACTCCACGGTGTGCGAGGTGCGCTCAGTTCCGGAGGGCTGGCGGTCGGTGCCGTACGGGACGCCGCTGCGCAATGTCTGCTGCCGGGTCGTCGACCATCTCGGCCGGGACCGCCCGGACTGGGTACCGGGGGAGCTGTGGATCGGCGGTCTGGGGGTGGCCCACGGCTACCAGGGCGATCTGGTCCGGACCGCCGACCGGTTCGTGGTCCGCGAAGGGCGGCGCTGGTACCGCACCGGCGATCTGGGTCGCTACTGGCCGGACGGGACCCTGGAGTTCCTCGGCCGCCGGGACTTTCAGGTCAAGCTCCGCGGACACCGGATCGATCTCGGCGAGATCGAGGCGGTGCTCGCCGAGCACGACGCCATCCGGCAGGCTGTGGTGCTGGTCCGCGAGGACTCGCCGGGCGCCAGGCGGCTGGTCGGCTACGTCGTCCCGGCGGCTGAGCACGAGCTCGACGGCCGGATGCTGCGGGCCTACGCCGCAACCCGGCTGCCCGACTACATGGTGCCGGCGGTCATCGTCGTGCTGACAGCCCTGCCGCTGACTCCCAACGGCAAGCTGGACCGCCGGGCGCTGCCCGCACCGGAGTGCGCCCAGCCAGCCTCGGCCGGGCCGCTCACCGCGCTGCAGGAGACCCTGGTGGGCCTGTTCGCCGAGGTCCTCGGGGTGCCCTCGGTCGGGATCGACGACTCGTTCTTCGAGCTCGGCGGCGACAGCATCGTCGCCATCCAGTTGGTCAGCCGGGCGCGGACTGCCGGAGTGATCATCTCGCAGCAGCAGGTTCTGCAGCATCGGACCGTGCGCTGGCTCGCTGAGATTGCCCAGCCCGTCACCGGGACCGAGGCGCCGCGGGAGCCGGACATCGGCGGGGGTGCGGTCGAGCTGACCCCGATCATCCGGTGGCTGGTGGAGCGGGCTCCTTCGTTCGCTCACTTCTCCCAAGCCGTGGGGCTGAACACGCCGGCCACCCTGCATGCCGACGGGCTCCGGGACGTCGTGCAGGCTGTCCTGGACCGGCACGATCTGCTGCGGTCCCGGTTGCGCCGCCGGGGGGCGGAGTGGTCATTCGAGGTGGTGCCACCCGGCACGGTCGATGCGCAGAGCCTCATCCGGCGGATCGAGGTATCCGGGGACTGGACCTCCGACCGGTTCGCCGAGCTGCTCGACGAGCAGTTCAGCACCGCCACCAGCCGGCTGGACCCCTCCGCCGGAACAATGCTGCAGCTCGTGTGGCTCGACGGTGGCGGCACCGGCGGCCGCCTGCTCGTGGTTGCCCACCACCTGGTCGTTGACGGGGTGTCTTGGCGGATCCTGGCCGCGGATCTGGCTGCGGCGTGGGCGCAGGTCCAGGCCGGCCGCCAGCCGGAACTCGCGCCGGTGCAGACCTCGTTCCGGGAATGGGCCAAGGCGCTGGCCGAGCAGTCCCGGGATCCGGCCCGGGTGGCTGAGCTGGCGACCTGGCAGGGTGTCCTCGCCACGCCCGATCCGGTGCTGGGAAGTCGCCGCCCGGACCCGCAGCGGGATCTGTATTCCACGGTCCAGCAGGTGCGGGTGACACTGCCAACGGATACCACGACGGCGGTGCTGACCACCGTTCCGGCCGCCTTCTACGCCGGAGTCAACCACGTCTTGCTGGCTGGGCTGGCGCTGGCGGTGGCCCGATGGCGGCGGGACAGCGGGGTGGGCAGCGTCCAGGTGCTGCTCACCGCGTGGGGCCATGGCCGCGAGCAGGACGCCGTCCCGGGTGCCGAGTTGTCCCGGACGGTGGGGTGGTTCACCAGCCTCTTCCCGCTCCGGCTTGACCTGGACGGGGTGCAGGTGACTGAGGCGTTCGAGGGGGGGCCAGCGGCGGGGACGGCGCTCAAGCGGGTCAAGGAGCAGTTGCGGGCCGTACCGGCCAACGGCCTCGGCTTCGGGCTGCTACGTCAGCTCAACCCGGACACCGCAGCGATCCTGGCCGCCGCTCCGGCACCCCAGATCAGCTTCAACTACCTCGGCAGGTTCAGTGTCACGGGCACGGACTGGGCCCCGGCGGCCGAGTTCGGTGCGCTGCGTAGCTGCGCCGATCCGGCAATGCCGGTGGCGGCATCCCTGGAAGTCAATGCCATCACCGAGGAAGGCCCGGGTGGGGCACAGTTGAGCGCCACCTGGGCCTTTCCGGTGGGGGTGCTGACCGAAAGCGAGGTCTGCCGGCTAGCCGGATTGTGGTGCGACGCGCTGCGCGCGCTGGTCAAGCACGCGATCCGGCCGGGCAGCGGTGGCCATACGCCCTCGGATCTGCCGCTGGTGTCGTTGAGCCAAGGCCAACTGGATGCACTCGAGTCCCGCTGGAGGGCGTGATGACCGGACAGTCGGGGCTGGAAGACGTCTGGCCGTTGTCGCCGCTGCAGGAGGGCCTGCTGTTTCACGCCGTGTTCGATGAGCAGGCACTGGACGTTTACACCGTGCAACTGGTGCTTGATCTCGACGGACCGCTGGACGCCGACCGGCTGCGAGCCGCCGCGCAGGCGCTGCTCGGCCGGCACTCCTGCCTGCGCACGGCGTTCGTGCTGGACACCGAGCCGCCGGTGCAAGCTGTCGTGCGCGGGGTGGCGGTGAGGTGGGCCGAAGTCGATCTGTCCGGCTGCTCCGAAGCGGATCGGACCAGCCGGCTCGATCGGCTGGTGGGCGACGACCGGATGACCCGGTTCGACCTGCAGACTCCGCCCTTGTTGCGGTTCCTGCTGGTGCGGATCGGCCGCACGCAACACCGGCTGGTGCTGTCGATCCATCACATCCTGATGGACGGCTGGTCGATGGCGGTGGTCCTGAAGGACCTGTTCGCGCTCTACACCCAGGGCACGGCGAGTCCTGCGCTGCCGGCGCCCCGCCCCTATCGCGACCATCTGGCGTGGCTGTCCACCCGGGACCGGGCCGCCGCTGCCACCGCGTGGGCGGCTGCGCTGCAGGGCGTCGATGAACCCACACTGCTCGCCCCGGCCGGCCGGACCCGCCAACCGGTGTTGCCCGAGCAACTCGACACGATCATGATCGAACCGATGACCGCGCGGCTCACCGCGTTCGCCCGGGCCCGGGGCGTGACGATGAACACCGTCGTGCAGGCGGCCTGGGCGATCGTGCTGAGCCGCTCGACCGGGCGGTGGGACGTGGTCTTCGGCGCGACGGTCTCCGGCCGGTCGCCCGACCTGCCCGAGGTCGAGTCCATGGTCGGTCTGTTCATCAACACCGTCCCGGTACGGGTGCGGCTCGATCCCGCCGAGTCCTTGGCGGTGCTACTCTGCCGCCTGCAGGACGAGCAGTCCCGGCTGCTTGACCACCAGTACCTCGGACTCGCCGAGCTGCAGCGCTCCGTCGGTGTGAACCCCCTCTTCGACACCCTCACCGCTTACGAGTCCTACCCGTTCGACAGGGCCGGGGTGACGGAGGCCCTGGACGGCACCGGAAGCACCGTCAGCCGCATCGAGCTACGCGATTCGACGCACTACCCGCTCAGCCTGGTGGCATTACCCGGCACCGAACTACGGATCACCCTGAAATACCGGCCGGACCTGCTCGACTCCGGAACGGTCCGCGCCCTGGCTGACCGCATGGAGCGGGTGCTGCAGGTCATGGTCGCCGACCCCCAGGTCCGGGCGCTGGACGTGGACGTGCTCTCCACCCGAGAACGCCATCAGCTCCTGACCGAATGGAACAATACTGCCGCTGCCATCCCCGCTACGACGTTACCGGAGCTGCTTAGACAGCAGATGAGTCGCACGCCGGATGCAACGGCAGTGGTGTCCGGTGCGCAGGCACTGACCTATGCCGAGCTGGACGCCCGAAGCGCCCAGCTCGCCCGCCGACTCGCCAAGCTGGGAATCGGTCCGGAACGGGTGGTCGGGATACACCTGCAACGTTGTGCCGACCTCATTGTCGCACTCATCGGCGTGCTGAGGACCGGGGCGGCTTTCGTGCCGCTCGAACCGGCCTGGCCAGCCCGGCGGATAAGCGAGATCTGCCACGCCTCGCGCGTCGCCGCAGTGGTCGCCGACCTGGACGCTGGGTTTCCCGCCCGAGTCGGCGTACCCGTCGTCGGTAGCAGCGGCAGCAGTCCAGATACCCACCCGGGGTTCGGCGGTGAGTGTGGCGAGCCCACCCACCTCCATCCCGATGGCCTGGCCTATGTGATCTTCACCTCCGGATCGAGTGGCACCCCGAAGGGGGCAATGATCCGGCACTGCGCCATCGCGGCCCGGCTGTGCTGGCAGCGGGACCTGCTGGGCCTGGGGTCCCAGGACGCGGTGTTGTTCAAAGCTCCCCTGGGTTTCGACATCTCGATCAACGAAATCTTTCTTCCCCTGATCAGCGGGGCCCGGCTGGTGATCGCGGAGCCGGACAGCGAACGCGACATCGAATACCTGCTCGACACGATTGAGCGCCAGCAGGTGACGTTCACCTACCTCGTGCCCGCCATGCTCGACATGCTGCTGCACCTTCCCGACGCCGGCACCCGGGCGAACGTCCTGAAACATGTCTGGTGCGGAGGGGAGGCGCTGGGGCCAGGACTGTTCGACCGGTTCCGGGCGACCCTGGGGGCCGTGCTCTACCACGGTTATGGGCCCGCCGAGGCCACGATCGGGGTCACCCACCAGTTCTACCGGCCCGGCCAGTCCCGGGACAGCGTGACGATCGGACAGCCTAATCCCAACACCCACATCTATCTGCTCGACGAGGCTCTGCTGCCGGTCCCGGTGGGAGTGACCGGCGAACTATACGCCGGTGGGTTGCCGCTGGGCCGTGGTTATGTGAACGACCCCGCGTTGACCGCGTGCCGGTTCGTAGCCGATCCGTTCACCCCCGGTGGGCGGCTCTACCGCACCGGGGACCTGGCCCGCTGGCGCCCCGATGGCATCCTGGAATTCTGGGGCCGGGCGGACAAACAAGTAAAGATCCGTGGAATGCGAGTCGAGCTCGAGGAGATTGAAGCCGTCCTCGAGCGACACCCTGACGTTCGTCAGGCGATTGTCACCCTGGACAGCCTGCCCAGCGGAGCAACCCGGCTCGTCGGCTACTGCCGGATCACGTCCCACCCACCGGACTCCGCCCAACTACGCACCTGGGTTGCCAGTCGACTCCCCGAGCACATGGTCCCGGCGGTGTTCCTCACCCTGGACACGCTGCCACTCACCTCGAACGGGAAGATAGACCGACGTGCCCTGCCCAAGCCACCACGCGACCTCAGTACGCCAGCCTCCGACGAACAAGTCCACACCGAGCTGTCCGCTGAAGGTGCAGCGGACGAGGCAGACGACCCGCGCAACGACCACGAAAAAGCTCTCTGTGCCGTGTTCGCCGCAGTGCTAGGCCTGGTCCAGGTCGGCGTCCATGACGATTTCTTCGCCCTCGGTGGCGACAGCATCGTTGCCATCCAGCTTGTCAATCGAGCACGAAAGCGGGACCTGCTCATCAATCCTCGGGAAGTCTTCCAGCACCGGACTCCGGCGGCGCTCGCCGGGCTGGTTGCAGCAAAGAAACCGGTGGCCGTGTCGATACCCGAGCCAGATGGTGTGGGCAGCCTTCCCCCGTTACCGATCGTGCAGCGGCTGAGCGAATGGGGCGGGCCGGTCGGGCGGTTCAACCAGTCCGTGTTGGTGCGGGCCCCAGCAGCGGCCAGCTCAGCGGCCCTCGGCGAGGTTCTGCAGGCAGTGCTGAAGCGGCATGATGGGTTGCGGTTGCGATTGACCCGTCATGCTCCCGACTTGTGGTCGCTGGAGACGACCCCGGCCGGAACCGTGCACGCCGGGGATCTCTTGCGCCGGGTCGACATCGCAGGCATGGACACCGCCGCCCGGCGCGCGGTGATCGCTATGGAGTCAGACGCGGCGGCGGGTCGGTTGGATCCGGACGCCGGGGTGATGGTGCAAGCGGTGTGGTTCGACGCCGGCCGGGCAGCACAGGGGCGGCTGCTGCTGGTGGCTCACCATCTGGTGGTCGACGGAGTGTCCTGGCGGATCCTGATGGACGATCTGGCCGCCGGTTGGGCGGCAGTGCGGACCGGCCGGGCACCCGAGCTGGACCGCGTGGGCACCTCGCTGCGCAGTTTTGCCCGGATGTTCGTGGCGCAGGCGCAGGAGCCGGCCCGGCTGGCCGAGTTGGCGCACTGGACGGACACGCTGGCACCAGGTGGCGACCTGGTGCCAGGAGCCGCTGCCGCAGGCACCGTGGGGGGGACCCGCAGGTACCTGCTTCGGCTCTCGGTGGCCGACACGGTGCCGCTGCTGACGGTGGTGCCGGTGACCGCCCGGGCCGAGGTGACCGACGTGCTGGTGGCGGCGTTGCGGGTGGCGGTGTCCCGGTGGCACGAGCGGCATGGCCGGGATGGCACTGCGGATCTCTTGGTGGATCTGGAGCGACACGGCCGCGAGGAGATCGTCGCCGGGGTGGACCTGTCGCGCACTGTGGGCTGGTTCACCAGTGTGGCGCCGGTGCGGTTGCCGGCGGTGGCAGATGTGCTCGGTGCACTGCGGCTGGCCAAGGAACGGCTACGGGCCGCGCCGGACGGCGGCATCGGTTACGGGATGCTGCGCTATGCCAATGCCCGGGTGGCACCCCTGCTGGCCCGTGCCGGTCAGCCCCAGGTGCTGGTCAATTACCTCGGCCGGTTCGACCTTGGCCAGCCGGATGACTGGGCTCGCGCGGAGGAGTCCGACGCCGTGGCGGCCGACCCCGACCCGGAGATGGGCTTTCCGTATCTGCTGATGGTCGATGCGGTCTGCGTCGAGACGTCCGAGGGCCCGCAACTGGAGGCCACCTTCACCTTTCGCGCCGCAGTGCTGACCGCGGAGGATGCCCGCGAGCTGGCCGACGCCTGGACCAGCGCGCTTCGTGAGCTGACGGCTCAGGTTGCTTCCCACGAAGGGCGCTGCACCCTAGTGCCGTCGGACCTGAGCCTGGGCACGCTGTCCCAGTCGCAGATCGACCGGTTGCAGCAGGTCAGCGCTGTCCCCGTGGAGGACGTATGGCCGTTGGCCCCACTGCAGGAAGGCTTGCTGTTTCATGCCTTGTTCGATGCCCGGGAATTAGACGTTTACACCGTGCAGCTCGTGCTCGATTTTGCTGGGCCACTGGACGCCCACCGGTTGCGGACCGCCGCGCAGGCCTTGGTTGATCGTCATGCTTGCCTGCGCACAGCATTTGTGCTGGACGACGATCAGCCGGTGCAGATGGTCGTGCGGAGGGTGCCGGTGCCTTGGCTGGAAATTGACTTGTCGGAGCGCCCGGTTCGGGAGCGGTCCGCCGAATTTGATCGGCTGGTGGCGGCTGATCGCATGATCCGGTTCAATCTGCAGACCCCACCCCTGCTTCGATTCCTGCTGGTGAAGATTGACCACCAGCAGCACCGGCTGGTGATGACGAATCATCATATCCTGCTGGATGGCTGGTCGATGCCGGTGGTGCTGGGCGACTTGTTCGCGCTCTACGCTTCGAGTGGTGATGGGTCCGGACTGGCGGCGGTGCGCCAGTATCGGGATTATCTGGTGTGGCTGTCCAACCGGGACCACGCGGCGGCATCGGCTGTGTGGGCACAGGCGTTGGCGGGGCTCGAGCAACCAACGCTACTCGCCCCAGCCGACCTGACGTGTCCTCCAATGTTTCCTGAGCAGGTCGACGCGGACATCACCGAGGATCTGGCCGCCCGGCTGACATCGTTTGCCCGGCGTTGTGGTCTGACCATGAACACTGTGGTGCAGGCAGCCTGGGGCATCGTGCTGAGCCGGCTGGTCGGGCACTTGGACGTGGTGTTCGGCGCAACCGTATCGGGTCGGCCAGCAGAACTAGCCGGCGTCGAGTCGATGGTCGGCCTGTTCATCAACACCGTCCCGGTGCGAGTGCAGCTCGACCCGGCGGAGTCGGTGGTTGATTTGCTGCGCCGGATCCAGGACGAGCAGTCCCGGCTGCTCGAGCATCAGCATATCGGGCTCGCCGAGGTGCAGCGTGACATCGGTATTGGCGCTCTGTTCGACACGCTCACCGTTTTCGAGTCTTATCCTCTCGACACCACCGCCATGATGCGGGCCCTGGATGGCACTGGGCTCAGCGTCACCCGGATCGAGCCACTCGACTCACCGCACTATCCCCTGACGGTGGTGACGGTACCCGGCGACCGGCTGCAGATCACCTTGAAATACCGGCCGGACCTCGTCGGTTCCGCCACCGCACAGGACTGGGCAGCTCGTCTGGCGCGGGTGCTGGCGGCGATGGCCACTGATCCGAATCGCCAAGTCGGGAACATCGACGTGCTCTCCGCCCGAGAACGACACCAGCTCCTGGCCGAGTGGAGCGGTACCTCGGCCGAGCACCCGGCCCCCTCAGCGGTGTTACCGGAGCTGATCGAGGCTCAGGTGGCGCGCACCCCGGATACCGTGGCGGTCCGGCATGCGGGGACGACACTGTCCTACCGGGAGCTGAACGAGCAGGCGAATCGTCTGGCCGGGCTGCTGATTGAGCGGGGAGCCGGCCCAGAGCAGTTTGTAGCCTTGGTGCTGCCCAGGTCGGCGGAAATGATCGTCGCCTTACTGGCGGTGGTGAAGTCGGGTGCCGCGTATCTGCCGATCGATCCCGATTATCCAGCCGATCGAGTCACCTTCATGCTCAGCGATGCTCGGCCGGTACTGGTGCTGACTACCAGCGACATGACTCACCGGATACCCCGAACCACCAGGACGACCCTGCTGGTGTTAGACTACCCGGGCACGGCAACCGCACTGACCGCTCAGCGCGACGATAACCCCGTCGATGCGGACCGGACATGCCCCTTGTCGCGCGCGCATCCGGTCTACACGATCTACACTTCGGGCTCGACGGGGCGGCCGAAGGGGGTGGTGGTCGCCCACGCGAACGTGGTCGACCTCGTCGCATGGGCGGGAACCGATGTCGGCCCTTCGGGACTGTCCCGGGTGATGGCCTCGACCTCACTCAGCTTCGACGTCTCGGTCTTCGAGATTTTCTGCCCGCTGGCGATCGGCGGAAGCATCGAGATCATCGCCAACCTGCTCGCGCTGGGTGAGCCTCGGGACGATCCAGGGGCGGACCTGGCAGCCAGCCTGATCAGCGCGGTGCCGTCGGCGTTCACCCATGTGCTCGCCCAGAGGGGGGTGCAGATGGACGCCCAGCAGGTGGTGCTGGCCGGTGAGGCGCTGTCGGCGCGGGCGGTACGGGAGATCACAGCAGCGTTGCCGGGCTGCCGGATCGCGAACCTCTACGGTCCGACCGAGACCACGGTGTATGCGACCGCGTGGTATGCCGCCATAACGGATCGGCCCGTCGATACCGAGCAGGCCCCCCCGATTGGCCGACCGATTGCCGGCCGGCAGGTGTACGTGCTCGACCCTGCCCTGCAGCCGGTGCCCATCGGGGTTGCCGGTGAGCTCTACCTGGCGGGTCGTGGCCTAGCGCGAGGGTACCTCAACCGGCCAGGACTCACCGCCGAGCGGTTCGTGGCCCACCTGTATGGGGCGCCGGGTTCCCGAATGTACCGTACCGGGGATGTGGTCCGGTGGACCGCTGACGGTCAACTCGACTACCTGGGCCGAGCCGACGACCAAGTCAAGATCCGGGGATTTCGTATCGAGCTGGGTGAGATCGAGTCGGTGGTGGCCAGTAATCCGTCACTGCGCCAGGTTGTGGTGACCGCCCGCGATGATGGCCCCGGCGGAAAGTATCTGGCCGCGTATGTGGTTCCTGCCCCCGATTTCCCAGTGAATGTTTCGGTATTACGGGCGCAGGCGGCCTCAGCGTTGCCCCAGTACATGGTTCCGGCGGTGTTTGTGGTGTTGCCGGACGGGTTGCCGCTGACACCATCGGGGAAAGTCAACCGTCGTGGCCTGCCGGCTCCCGATCTCGCCAGTTTGGTGCGAGCCCGGGAGCCGCACACTGCGGTGGAACGGGCACTGTGTGAGTTGTTCGCCGAGGTGTTGGGTCTGGACCGAGTCGGTGTGGAGGACTCATTCTTTGAGCTCGGCGGGCATTCGCTGATGGCTACCCGGCTGATTTCGCGGGTTCACTCGGCGTTAGGCGCCGAATTGTCCATCCGAGCCGTCTTCGAATCTCCTACCGTTGCGGGCCTGGCCCGGCGGCTGGGGGCGGCCGACTATGTGCCGCTTGTACCGGTCGACCGTCCAGACATAATCCCGCTGTCGTTCGCCCAGCAGCGGCTGTGGTTCTTATACCAGATGGAAGGACCGAGCCCGACATACAATCTTCGCTACGCAGCACGCTTGCGTGGCGAGCTGAACGTGGGCGCACTGGACGCCGCTCTGGGCGATGTGATCGAGCGGCACGAAAGCTTGCGCACCGTGTTTCCGGACGACGCCGGACAGCCCCGGCAGCAGATTCTTTCCTCGGAGCTGGCATGGACCGGGCTTGCTGTGGTGGAAAGCACTGCAGAGCAGTTGCCCGTCGAGCTGGGCCGGGCCGCCGGATACCCTTTCCTCCTGGACCGCGAGCCACCACTGCGGGTGCGGTTGTTCCGCTTGGCAGACGACGATCACGTCTTGTCCTTGCTGATACACCACATCGCGAGTGACGAATGGTCCTCGACCCCCTTGTTCCGGGACCTGGGCCGGGCGTATGCAGCACGCTGCGCCGAGCTGGTGCCGGCGTGGGACCCGCTGCCGGTGCAGTACGCCGACTACACGGTCTGGCAACGCGCGATCCTGGGCGACGAGGCCGACCCGGACAGCGTGATCTCCACCCAGGTACGCTTCTGGATCGAGACGCTGGCCGGTGCTCCCGACGAACTGATACTGCCACTGGACCGGCCCCGCCGGCCGGTGCCCAGTCATCGGGGTGGTGCAGTGCGATTCTTAATGTCGCCCGAGCTGGTGGGTGGGCTGCGGGCCATGGCTCGTGAGTGCGACGCGAGCGAATTCATGGTCGTCGAGGCGGCTGTCGCAGTGGTGTTGAGTACGCTCGGCGCGGGACCCGACATCCCGATCGGAACACCGATTGCAGGCCGCACCGACCCTGCCCTCGACGACCTCGTAGGCTTCTTCGTGAACACGTTAGTGTTGCGCAATGATCTCTCCGGTAACCCGACCTTGCGAGAGATCGTGTGCCGGGTCCGGGACACTGCGTTGTCCGCATACGCGCATCAGGAGATCCCCTTCGAGCGCCTGGTGGAGATCCTGAACCCAGAACGTTCACTGTCCCGGCATCCGCTGTTTCAGACCATGGTGGTGTACCAGAACCAACCCGAGATCGCGCTGAGTCTGCCTGGTGTGGCAGTCACGCGGGTCGCTGAAACGCTGGAGACCGCGAAGTTCGACTTAACCTTCTGGTTCGCCGACCAGGGTAGGGGTGGCAACATCGAGGCCGGCATAGGGTATCACGCCGATGTGTTCGACCAGGGGTCGGCGGAGCTGATCGGTGCTCGGCTGGTGCGGGTTCTAAAGGCAATGACCACTGGTCCTGAGACCCGTCTGACCGATGTGGACGTGCTCGCCGCAGAAGAGCGTCACAAGTTGGTCGTGGAGTGGAATGACACGGCCACCGAGATCCCGCCCACGACGTTGCTGGAGCTGTTCGAACAGCAGGTGGCGCGCATCCCGGAGGCGGCTGCAGTCGTATCTGAGCACGCTTCTCTCACTTATGCTGAACTCGATGCCCGGGCCACCCGAATCAGCCGGTATCTCGGCGGGGCGAAAATCGGCCCCGAGCGGGTTGTCGGGGTTCACCTGGACCGTTCGATGGATCTCGTCGTGGCACTGGTCGGGGTGTTGAAGACGGGGGCTGCTTTCCTGCCCTTAGAGCCGGCCTGGCCGGCCCGACGGATCGCTGAGATCTGCCGCACCTCGGGCTTGGCCGCTGTGCTGACCGGCAGCCAGGGTGACTTCCCGGACATCGATGGGGTGCCCGTCGTCGATATCACCGGCCTGCGTGTCGATCCGAAGATCAGCAGTGCCCCCGGCGAGCAGATGCAGGTTGATCCGGAGGGCTTGGCGTACGTCATTTTCACCTCGGGGTCGACCGGCACGCCGAAGGGGGCGATGATCCGGCACGGCGCCATCGCGGCCCGGTTGCACTGGCAGCGGGAGCTGCTGGGGCTGTCGGCCGGTGATGCGGTGTTGTTCAAAGCACCGCTGGGTTTCGATATCTCGATCAACGAAGTATTCCTGCCCTTGGTCAGCGGGGCTCGGCTGGTGGTAGCCAAGCCGGGTGGGGAACGGGACATCGAGTATCTGCTGGAGGTGATGGAACGCGAACAGGTGACGTTCGTCTATCTGGTGTCCTCGATGCTGGACATGCTGCTACAGCTACCTGATGTGACCCGGCGCAGCCAAAGCCTCAAGCATGTATGGTGCGGCGGCGAGGCGCTGGGACCAGGGTTGTTCAGCCGATTCCGCACACGCCTGGACGCGGTTATGTACCACGGCTACGGACCCGCCGAAGCCACCATTGGGGTGACTCACCAATTCTACCCGCCAGGTCGGTCCCGCGACCGGGTGACGATCGGCCGGCCCAACCCCAACACCCGGATTTATCTGCTCGACCAGCGCCTGCACCCGGTCCCGACTGGAGTCACCGGTGAGCTGTATGCCGGGGGATTGCCACTGGCCCGAGGTTATGTCAACGATCCGGTGTTGACCGCCTCGCGGTTCGTCGCCGACCCCTTCGTCCCGGGTGAGCGGCTCTACCGCACCGGAGATTTGGCTCGCTGGCGCCCGGACGGTGTCTTGGAGTTCTGCGGGCGGGCCGACAACCAGGTCAAGATCAGGGGCATGCGAGTCGAGCTCGAGGAGATCGAGGCGGTCCTTGAACGACACCCGCACGTCCGGCAAGCCGTCATCATCGTGGACGTCACCGCTGCCGGGACCACCCGGCTCATTGGTTACTGCAGCATGACCCCGGGCCACCCCAACGACAGCCAACTGCGGATCTGGGCCGCTACCCAGCTTCCCGGACATATGGTCCCAGCGGTCATTGTCACGTTGCCCACGCTGCCCCTGACCCGCAACGGAAAAATCGACCGGCAGGCACTTCCCGCACCACCTCGTGACCGCACGGCAGCGGGTACCGAAAACGTTGCCCCGCAGGGTGCCGAGGAGCTGGTGATGGCACAGGTATGGGCGGAGGTGCTGGGACTCGACCAGGTCGGCAGGGAGGACAATTTCTTCGAGCTCGGCGGCGATTCGATGCTCGCCGCGCGCTTGGTGTTCCGGCTTCGTGAGCAGCTCAACACGGACATACCCCTGCGCGAGCTGTTCCGGTGCCAGACGATCGGTGGGTTAGCTGCCGCACTCACCCGGCAGGCCGACGCAGCTCGGGGTCAGCCGACGACATCCAGCTCTCGGTGGCCGCGGGAAGCGCAGCCCTGGCCCGAGCCGTTGCCGCCACGCACTTGCCATCATGGCGACAACGTGCTGCTCACCGGCGCAACCGGGTTCTTCGGGGCGTTCTTGCTGCGGGAGATCCTGGCCCAGCATCCCGGCACCGTGCACTGCCTGGTGCGAGCCGCCGACACCACCCAGGCGTGGTCCAAGCTCCGGGCCAACCTTGCGCATTACGGACTTGCCGCAGAAGTCCTTTCCCAGCGCCGGATCCGGGTCATCCCGGGCGATCTGGCACGCCCCCGCCTCGATCTCGGCGAGGACCAGTACCAGTGCCTGGCCGACGAGATCGACCTGATCATTCACAATGGCGCGCAGGTGGACGCGCTGCATTCCTACGACACACTGGAAGCTGCCAACGTCACCGGTACTCGGACCTTGCTCTGGCTGGCCGCGACGACCTGGCGTAAGCCGCTGCGCTTCATCTCGACCACCTCGGTGACGGGATATCACCCCTCGGCCGCAGGCAACGGATCAGGTTATCTAGAGAGCAAGTGGCGAGCCGAGCAGGTCGTCGCCGAAGCGCGGGCGCACGGCATACCTGCCTCGATCTACCGCGTCCCAAGGCTCGCTGGCGACAGCCGCACCGGGCAGGGCAATGACCGTGACCTCATGCTGCGCACGATTCGCTGCATCCTGGATCTCGGGACGGCGCCGGATATCGATGTCTGCGAGGATTGGATTCCGGTTGACGAGGCGGCGCGACTGCTGGTCAGCTCCTCTCCGGGGCTTGAGCACGGTGGGGCATTCGTGCTGACCGCGCAACGTCGGGTATCCCTGAATGAGATCGTCGAGCTGGCCCGCCGGACTGGACACGAGATCGAGTACAAGCCGCTGCCCGAGTGGCGGCGCGACCTTGCCAGCCGTTCCGGTGCGGAACACGAGGTGCTGGCCGCAGCGCTGCACCTTGATCCGGCCACCGAACCGGAGCATGACACGGCCCAGTCGGGTGCCCAGGCCCTCGACGACTTCGTTCCCCTGGTTGCCCGCGGCGTGACCGAGCAGGTCCTGCGCCGCTATCTCCGTGCCCTGCACCCGACGCACCGGATCCACTGATTCGCAGTGGCGATCGAAGGAGATTTGATGGACGGCTCAGCATGCTCGGTATTCCGGCCCGCCGCCGCGCGCACGCTGGATCTGATCGCCGAGCACAACCAGGAGCATCGCTGCAATTTTCTGCTCGGGAGCAACTTCATCAACCCAGCAGCCGCCAAGCTCAGCTACCTGTTGAGCGACCTGGTCGGTGCCGGGAGTCCCCAGCCGCACTTTTCCTACCTGGTCAGCTCCGGATTGGAAGCCTTGTCCGGGGCGATCAATCTGGCCCGGCATACCGCTGTCCGAGCGGGGCGAGACGACGGCGGCTGGGTGCTGCTGGTCGATGCCGACGGCCGTTTCCACGAGTTCATGGATCCGGTGCGCCTGGGTAGCACCGAAGCGCTGATGCCGCACGTCGTCACCGTGCCCACGGTCAGCCGCGCGTTATACGAGATCGACCGGCGGCGCTGGGCTGCGCTGATCATCGTCCGGGATGAGCACCTTGAGCTGCAGGACCGGAAGCTCACCGAGCTCGTGCAGACCTGCCGCCGCAGCGGTGGTCAGGTCGGGCTGTGCTGCACCGAGCTCGAGTTGGCCAGTCCCGCACTCTTCGATAATTCTATTGGGGCCGACGTAATGATATTCGGGGAGGGCCTGGCCGATCGGCAGCTACCGTTCGGTGCGTTCACCATGTCAACTGCGGCGAATCAGGTGTGGCGCAACCAGGTTGACTGTTTCGCTCATACCTCCACTTTCGGTGGCAACGTGCTATGCGCGTCGCTCGTGCTCGACACCCTGGACAAGCACGGATATGTCACCGACCGGCACCATGAGGTGCTGCGGGCCATCGACGCAGACCCGGGCGTGACTATCGATTTCTGGGGTCGGCACATCAAGCCGGATATCGCCGCCTTGGCCAGGGTATTCGGCTTGCACGTCGAGGTGCAGAAGGCCGCGGGCGGCCGGTTCACCACCGCTGCGGGCTCCGATGTCATCGACTGTGCCGGTGGTCTGGGCAGCAATCTGCGCGGGCACAATCCACCCGACCTGGTGCCCGGGGTGCTGGCCCAGCACGATCCAGGATACGACTACTTCACCGATCTCGAGCGGAAGCTGATCAAGCTGACTGGGCTGGACCATGCGTTTCCCGCAGTAAGCGGAGCCATCGCCAACGACATAGCAGTAACTCTCGGCGCACTGGCCAACCCGCAGCGCCGCACTGTTGTCACGTTCAAGGGCAACTTCGGGGGCAAGACGATGTTCTCGCTCAACTTGAGCAGGAATGCTCCACAGCAGACAGAGTCCGATGCGGATGCGTTCCGGCCCTACTATGCAAATCTGGTCTACATCGACCCCTTCGCCCCGGATGCGGCAGAGCAGCTAAGCACCCTGCTGCGCGGTGGTGACGTGGCACTGGTGTGGTTCGAGCTGGTGCAGGGGGCGATGTGCCGGCGGCTACCGGATGACCTGGTGCAGGCCATCGACCGGCACCGCGCCGAGCACGGCTACCTGGTTGGGGTGGATGAGATACTGACCGGAGGATGGCGCAGCGGCGAGCAGTACCTGGCCCACCGAGGCGTCCTGGAGTGTGCGGATATCGTCACGCTCGGCAAGACCCTGAGCGACATGACCGTTCCAGCGGCTGCGGTGCTGGTCTCCAAGGACGTGTACGCGCAGGCCAAGGCCACGTCTCCGACGCTGGTGGCTCGCTTGCACACCGAGTTCCGCCATAATCTCAGTGCGCATATCGCGTTGCATGCGCTGGAGTCGGTGGACGACCCGGACCAACGGGCCCGGCATCAGGCCGGTTACGCCGAGCTGGTGGCGTCACTCAATGCCGCCTTCCGCAGATCGAGGGTGTTCGGCGATGTTGCGGGTTCCTCGGCGCACTTGCGGCTGACCGTGAAGAAGCGCTACTTGCGGGGCGCCAAGCTGGGCGCCCTGCTCGAGATGACCCTGTCGGACCTGGTTTATCGGCGCTGCCGGGTCTTCCTGCCGGCGCTGCGGATCATGCACCGAATAGCTGCTGATCCGGCTGATCTGAACGAGCTGGCACGCCGGCTTGAGGTGGGCACCAAGGGGATCACTCCGCTGATGGTCTATCGTTATGCGTTCGGATCCACCTTCGCGCCCACCCGGCCCCGGCTGAGCAGGCTACTCAAGGGACGTGCCGCCACCCCGCAGGTGTGAGTGACGCACGCCGGTCACGCCAGCACTTTGGCTATCGCGGGCACCATTCCGTCCAGCGCGTAGGGGATGGTCAGCGGTGAGGGGAAAGCCATGGCCACCGACACCAGGAAGTCCATCGGTACGTAGGTGCCGTTCTGGACGGCACTCAGTTGTCGGAAGAGCTGGCTCGACTCGAGGAAGGCGCGGTCGTCGTCGGTCTGATATGTGACGATCATAATATCGGCGTCCAGCACGCCGAGGTTCTCCGGACTGATCAAGGCCCGGCCCGGGGTGCTGGACTCTGGTTGCGCCGCAGCCTCGGGTGAGATCTTCAGGCCCAGTTGCTCAAGGAACGTCGCGGAGGCATCCCCGCCGGTAATGGTGTAGATCTCTCGACTGAACAGCACGTTGAAGCTGACCGTCTGGCCGGCGAAGGCCGGGTTGTCCCGAGCGGCTTGCGTGATCCTCGCCTCGGTGTCGGTGACGACCTGCTGGGCCTGCTCGTCACGACCCAGCACCTTGCCGATGAGACCGGTTCGCTGCTGCCAGGTGTCGGTGTCCGGGCCGTCAAGATAGGACACGGTGGGAGCGATCTGAGTGAGCCGGGCGTAGTTGTCGGTCAGCACATAGCTGTCGGTAGCCAGCAGCAGATCCGGCCGCAGGCCGGCGATCCGCTCGAACGGGAAGCCGTCCGTGGTATTGAGCAGCTCAGGCTTCGGACCGGTCAGCCTGGGCAGTGTCCACGGCGCGATCAGATCGGGGAAGGTGGCGTTCTCACTCATGGCGATCGGCGTGACCCCGAGGGCCAATGCTGTCTCCGCGTCACGCTGATAGCCCAGGGCGATCACTCGCTGAGGTTGCGCCGGGATGGTTGCCTTGCCTTCCTTGCCCGTGACGGTGACCGGAAAACCCGCAGCACCGGTAGCCTGCGGGGTCTCGGTGGTCGAGGTGGCGCCGCCACAGGCCGTCAGACCCAGCGTGACCGCGCCCGCTGCGGCGCCGGCCAGGAACAGACGGCGACTTGCCAGCTTTCCAAGCCGGTCACGCGCCGCCGCGGCAGCCAGATGATCGGCCGCAGCATTGATGGGGCTCGTCACGATTCCACTCCAAACGGGGGTCGTTCCAAACGGGTCAGGGGGTGTGACGGCCCGGCGAGCCGTCCTGGCGGAGCGGGTGGTGCGACTAGCCGCAGGGGTCACGTGCCCCTCACCAAGGCTAGCCTCGCCATGCTTAGGTTTACCTAATACCTCTTTCGAGTCAAGTTCCGATACTCAGTCGTGATGTTCGAACACGCCCTGCGTCTTCAAGTGCCAGGAGCAGTCCGAGGGAGTGGAGGAGCTCCTCCTCTGGGGAGTGCCGGTGGCTACGTTGGGTGTCAGCGCCAGGCGAGCCCCGTGGAGGGCGGGCGCCATCGTCGTGGCTGCATCCGGCTTCCTAGCGTGACTGTGATCATGTTAGCCTCACCTAAATGTGGTTAGCCTGACCTAGATAGGGTGCGACCAACCGTGACCTCGATGACCTCCGCGCGGCGCAGCACCCCCGAGTCGAGTGGCCCACCAGGAGGACGCCGGTCTCTTGGCCGGATGCTCCGGCAACGCCGCGTGCTGGTGCTCGCCGGACTCCTAGGGCTGCTCGTGCTCGCCGGGCTGGGCAGCCTCGCGGTCGGGGCGAAGCCGATCTCGGTCCCGGCGGTGTGGGACGCGCTGTGGTCACCGGCGGGGACGGCGGACCACATCGTGGTCCGTTCTCTCCGGCTGCCCCGCACGTGGCTGGGCGCGCTGGCCGGTCTGGCCCTGGGCGTTGCGGGCGCGCTGATGCAGGGTCATACCCGTAATCCGCTGGCCGACCCCGGGCTGCTCGGGGTGAACGCCGGAGCGGCATTCCTGGTGGTGGTGGGGATCTATGCGCTGGGGGTGACCAGCCTGTTCGGCTACATATGGTTCGCCTTCGCCGGGGCGCTTGCGGCCAGCCTGCTGGTGTTCCTGCTCGGCTCACTCGGCAGGGGGGGGTCGACGCCGGTCACCCTGGCGGTGGCCGGCGTAGCGCTGGCAGTCCTGCTGCAGGCACTGACCTCGGCACTGGTGCTCTCCGACACCAACACCTTGGACGCCTACCGGTTCTGGTCGGCCGGGTCGCTCGCCAACCGGGACACCGCGATCATCGCCCAGGTTGCCCCGTTCCTCCTCGCCGGGCTCGCGGTGGCGGCCGTCCATGCCCCGGGGCTGAATCTGCTGTCCCTCGGCGACGATGTCGCCCGCGGCTTGGGCCAGCGCGTCGCGCTGACCCGCTGCACCGGTCTGGTCGCGATCACCCTGCTGACCGGCTCCGCAGTCGCCGCATGCGGGCCGATCTGGTTTCTTGGCCTCGTGGCGCCACACCTGGCCCGCGCGCTGACCGGACCCGATTATCGCTGGCTGTTGCCTGCCTCGGGGTTGGCCGGGGCGGTGTTGCTACTGTTCGCCGACATGCTGGGCAGGGTGGTGGCCCGGCCGGGTGAGTTGTACGTGGGCATCGTGCTCGCGCTGATCGGGGCTCCGTTCTTCATCGCGCTGGTGCGCCGTCGCCGGTTGGTAACGCTGTGAGACACCTTCTGTCAACCTCAGGCCGCTGGAGGCGGTTGGAGGGCCTTGGATCGGTTGCGAATGTGAACGGTCTCGTTGTAGCGGATGCTTTTGGTGAGGCAGTGCCACAGGATTTCCAGCCACCGGTTGGCGAGGGC
>DASTLT010000053.1:0-23815 GCA_035714625.1 Pseudonocardiaceae bacterium
AACGTCGGAGTCTCCTTCGTCGAGCGGTTCCTCGGCGGGAGAGGTCTGGGCACCGAGGCTGCTTGCCTCGAGCAGCAGATGCCCGAGCAGGAAACTCGAGAAACCTCGGTAAGCCATCACCGCGCGTGCATCACTGAAGCCTCTCGAGATGAGCATGGTGAGGAAGTCCTCGACCACACGCAGGCTGCGCAGCGGCGGCCGCAACCACGGCGCGGCTGGGTGCCGCGTCGCGATCAGGGGGAAAACGTTGGGGTGTTCGCGCGCCAGTGCGCGGACACCGTGCGCGAGCCACACAAGGTAGGCCTGCCACCCGTTGGTCGGCTGCAGATGCTCGTCGTCAGGGCATAGGTGCAGCTCGGCCACCATGTGGTCGACGATGCCTTCGAGGAGGTCCTCACGGCCGTTGACGTAGCGATACAGCGACATCGCCTCGACCCGGAGCTCCTTGCCCAGCCGACGCATCGTCAGCGCCGTCAAGCCGCGCTTGTCGACGAAGTCGATCGCGGTCTCGATGATCTGCTCTCGGGACAGGGTCCGGCGGCCCGGCGCACCGGGACCGGTGCGCTCTTTCCCATCGAGCTCCGTTTCACTGCTCATGCCCGTCTCCTCCCGTTGGCATCCCTCATCTCACCACTGACGCCCACAGGACGCTGGTAGGTGGCCGCTGCCCACGGCAGGACAGGGGACAGGTTTCGGATCATCCGACGCGAGGGTTTCAGACCGGCGCCTTACGAGGTACGCTTACTGCGTAAGGCGCTCTGAGCTAGCTCCCCTCACCGGAAGGACTGATCGCCGACACCGCACCGTCGCAACCTTCGAGGAGACAGTTCGATGATCATCCAGGATCAGCTGCGCAACGTGGTCGGGGCGACCGCCTACGACCCGTCCGGGGACAAGATCGGCGAGATCGGACAGGTCTACTACGACGACACCGACCAGCCCAAGTGATCACGGTGGCGACCGGGTTGTTCGGCACCAACGAGAGTTCGTTTCCGTGAGGGCGCCGAAGTGGCTGGTGACCGGGTCACCCTTGGCTACGACACGGCACCACCGACCTACTCGGAACACTCCACGTGGGGGCGCGGGAGGACGCGGGAGGACGAGCCTGGGGTGGCTTAATCAGGTTGAGGGTTCGGTGCTGCGAGACAGTGGGTTGCTGCCGGGGGATGCTCCTCGCCGGCTGGTTGTCGCCTTGAGCACTGGAGCTCGGGGCAGTGTGCTGTGGGTGCTGATCGGAGCCGGCCTGGCTGTCCGGGCGGGTAGGAGCCGGCGCGCGGCGGTGCGTGGGGTGACCGCGTTGGGCGGGGCCTCTGCAGCGAGTCATCTGCTCAGCAGGGTGCTGGTGCACCGGCCTCGGCCGCGAGCAGGTCATCTACCGGCCCGTCGGGCGTTGCCCGAGCAGCCCAGTTCGTCGTCGTTCCCCTCGGCTCACGCGACTTCTGCTGTTGCGTTCACGACCGCGCTGATGCTGGAAAGCCCGGTGCTGGGGATGGTGGTGGCGCCGGTGGCCATGGTGGTGACCTATTCCCGGGTCCGTACTCGAGTGCACTGGCCCACCGATGTCATCGCCGGAACATTCCTGGGCGCGATCACAGCCCTGCTGACACGGCGGATACCGACGGTGAGCCAAGTACCCGGAACCAGCCAGATCGCAGGTACAGCGACCGGCGTTAGCGAGCCGTTCCGACTATGGTTCATCCAGGCGCCGGCCCGAGCGCACGCTCGGAACTTCGTCCCCCGGGCACCGCGCCCGGCGCCACCCGTTTGGGTACGGTCCCCGGCATGAACGAGGTGAACAAGAAGGCGGACCCGGGCGAGCTGTCACCGGGGGAGCTAGTCAGCCAACTGTCCGCACAGATCTCCCGGCTGGTCCGAGACGAGCTTCAGCTAGCGCAGGCCGAGCTGAAGCAGAAGGGCAAGCGGGTCGGAATCGGTGCTGGACTGGCGAGTGTTGGGGGGGTGCTCTCGCTGTACGGGCTGAGCGCATTGGTGGTCGCGGTGATCGCGGCGTTGGCCCTGGTGCTGCCGGTGTGGGCGGCCGCGCTGATCGTCGGTGGTGTCCTGCTGCTGATCGCTGGGCTGCTGGCGCTCGCCGGAGTCGGCCAGGTGAAGCGCGGGACTCCACTGACTCCGGATGAGGCGATCGCGAGCACCAAACGCGACATCGAGACCGTCAAGGAGAGCACCAAGCGATGAGTTCCGACACCGATCCCGCCCAGACCGGTTCGGCATCCTCCGAGCAGGCGGAGCTGCGCCAGGACATCGAACAGGTCCGCGGCGAACTGGCCGACACGGTCAACGCGTTGGCGGACAAGGCCGATGTCAAAGGCCGGGCGCAGGACAAGGCCCAGGAGCTCAAGACACAGGCGATCCAGACCACGCAGCAGGTGCGCGCGCAGGCCTCCGAGGTTGCCCAACATCTGGCCGGGGCCGCGCAGCAGAAAGCCCATCAGGTGATTCAGGAGAAGCCTGCCGCAGCGGCGGGCGCGGTGTTGGCCGTGCTCGGGTTGCTGATCCTTCGCCGCCGCTGGCGCCGACGGAAGGAGAAGGGCTCGTGAAGCTACTCTACAAACCGTTGGGCCTGCTCGTCAGCGTACTCGGCGGGATCCTCGCCAGCGCGGTGTTCAAGAAGGTCTGGACGGCGGCCTCTGGTGAGCAGGAGGCCCCCGAGGCCACCTCACCGGAGCACAGCACCAAGGAGGTGCTGATCGCCGCCCTGGTTCAGGGTGCGATCTTCGGTGCCGTGAAGGCTGCGGTGGACCGGGCCGGCGCCAAGGGCTTTAAGAAGATCACCGGCGCCGATCCCGGGAAGTAGGCTGCGGGCCTGTTGGCTACCCGCAGCAGACGTCCGGTCGCGGTGCCGGGTGTGATGCTTCGGGTCGGGCGCGAGCGGGGTAGGGAGCCTATGACGGCGCGGGCGATGGTGATGTTGGGAGGAGTGGGTGATGACGGAGATGCGTTGACGAGCTGCCGGACGGACGGCTGGCGCTGGTCGCAGGAGTTGGATGAGTCCCGTCAGGTGCGGGCGTATGAGGACCTCGGCGTTGAGCACTCTGCGGGGCGGACCTGCGCCGGGTTGGCGACCAGGACGTAGAGGGTCAGCTCCGGGAACACCGCAAGGAAGGCGAAGAACGCCACCCCGCCGGGCCAGCAAGGGGTGAGGTAGCCCGAGAATTGGAGTTGTGAAAATGGGGCCCAGCTCGCACCGAGCGGCAACAGATGTCGAGGATCCAAACAAACCCCGCTCGCCGGCCGAGGTCACCAAGCCGTCCTGGCTCTATGTGGCCCGCAAGACCGCAAGGGAGTTCTCCAAAGACGAGTGCACCGATCTTGCGGCGGCCCTGACGTACTACTCGGTGCTGGCGCTGTTCCCCGCGCTGCTGGCGCTGCTGTCGCTGCTCGGGGTCGTCGGCCAGGGCAGGAAGACCGTCGACACGCTGCTCGGGATCGTCTCCGACGTCGGGGGCTCGTCGGTCGCGGACACGTTGCGCCCGACCCTGATCTCGCTGAGCCAGACCCCCGGCGCCGGCCTCGCGCTGATCCTCGGCCTGGCTGCCGCGCTGTGGTCCGCCTCCGGATACGTCGGATCGTTCGGCCGGGCGATGAACCGGATCTACGAGATCGGTGAGGGCCGGCCGATCTGGAAGCTGCGGCCGGTGATGCTGCTGGTGACCCTGGTCGCGGTGGTCCTCAGCGCCGTCGCCGCGCTCGCGTTGGTCATCACCGGGCCGGCCGCCAAGGCTGTCGGCGACGCCGTCGGGCTGGGCTCGACCGCGGTCCTGGTCTGGAGCATCGCCAAGTGGCCGGTGATCCTGCTCATCGTCGTCCTCGTGGTAGCGATCTTGTACTACGTGACGCCGAACGTGACGCAACCCAGGTTCCGATGGATGAGCATCGGCGCGCTGGTCGCCATCGTCGTGTGGGTGCTCGCCTCGGGCGCGTTCGGGTTCTACGTCGCGAACTTCTCCAGCTACAACAAGACTTACGGGTCCCTGGCCGGCGTGATCGTCTTCTTGTTGTGGCTGTGGATCACGAACCTGGCGCTGCTCTTCGGTGCCGAGCTCGACGCCGAGCTCGAGCGTGGCCGCCAACTGCAGGCCGGGCTCCCGGCCGAGGAAACCATCCAGCTCCCACCACGCGATACCCGCAACATCGAGAAGGCCGACGCCAAGGAGCAAGCCGACATCGAACGAGGCCGCGCGCTCCGTCAGAGCCACGGCGGTACCCAAGGCCAGGCCGGCACGGACAGACAGCGAGACTCCGACGATCACGACCGCGCCGCTGGACACCCCGACTGACTGCTGGGGTGGGCAGCGCTTCCGCTCGGCCCAGGCAGTGTGCTTGCTCATCCGGCGCGGAAGCTTCCGGGTGACCGAGGCCACCTCACGTCAGGTGTCCGGGCTAGGGGCAAGCTCAGGGGTACCACCCACCCAGGTCGCGGAGTGGGCTGGCCACAGCGTCGTGGTCCTACTCCAGATCTACGCCAAGTGTCTCGCGGGACAGGAGGAGCTGGCTCGGACGCGGATCGGGACTACGTTGCGCCAGTCATAAGCGCGGTGTCCAACGCGGGCACGTATAGGGACAGACAGCCGGTGCGCACCGGACGGGCCGGGCACAGCCGGACCGCCAAGTCAGTCCCAGTGACCACGTTAGTGCAGCTCAGTCGGCGTTGTGGGGGATACCCAGGGGTGCCCCCGGTGGGATTCGAACCCACACTGCGGCCCTTTTAAGGGACCTGCCTCTGCCGGTTGGGCTACGGGGGCGTCTGCGCAGAGTATCCGGCCCGCTGCGCAGTCAGGCTCGCCGACGTCGCGGCGGTGGCTCGGACGAACTCCGCCTTCGGATCGTTGACCTGGCCTAACGCCACCACCTCGCGCGGGAAAAACAGGGCCGCAGTCCAGTCGGCGACGACCCGGACCTTGCGGTTGAAGGTCGGCATCCGGCTCAAGTGATAGGTGCGGTGCATGAACCACGCCACGATGCCCTTGAGCTTGATCCCGTAGATCTCGGCGACGCCGCGGTACAACCCCAGGCTGGCCACCGAGCCCGCATAACGGTGCTTGTACCCCTTGAGTGGCTTGCCGCGCAGGTACGCCACCAGGTTGCCGGCCAGCAGCTTGGCCTGCCGGACGGCATGCTGCGCTGACGGGCTGGTGGTGGCGTCCGGCTTGGCCGAGGTCAGGTCGGGCACGGCAGCGCAGTCCCCGGCGCAGAAGGCGTCCGGGCAGTCCACCACCTCCAGGGTCGCCGCGACCCGCACCCGCTGGCGCTCGTCCAGCGGCAGGTCCGTGCGCTGCACCAGCGGGTTGGCCTTCACCCCGGCGGTCCACACGATCGTGTCGGCGTCGAGCTCGGTGCCGTCGTCGAGCACCACGTGCCCGCCCACCATCGAGGTCACCCGGGTGTCCAGGAAGAGCTCGATGCCGCGCTCGATCAACCGTTGCGCGGTGTAGACCCCCAGCGGCGGGCTCACCTCAGGCATGATCCGGGAGGTGGCCTCCACCAGCACCCAGCGCAGGTCGGGTGGCTCGATGCCCTGGTAGTAGCGGGTGGCGTAGCGGGCCATGTCCTCCAGTTCGGCGAGCGCCTCGATCCCAGCGTATCCTCCGCCGATCACCACGAAGGTCAGCAGCTTGCGCCGCAGGTCGCGATCGAGCGTGGCGTCCGCCGCCTCCAGCCGGGATAGCACGTGATTGCGCAGATAGATCGCCTCGCCGATGGTCTTGAACGCGATGCCCTGCTCGGCGAGTCCAGGGATGGGCAGGGTGCGGGCGATGGATCCCGGCGCCAGCACCAGCACGTCATAACCGAGTTGCTCGACGTGCCCGGCGGCGTTCTCGATGACGGCCACCCGATGTGCGTGATCGACCGCCGTCACCCGGCCGGCAAGGATGTGGCAACGGCGCAGCACCCGGCGTAGCGGCACCACCACGTGTCGGGGTTCGACCGAACCCGCCGCAGCCTCCGGCAGAAACGGCTGGTAGGTCATGTTCGGGTGGGGATCCACCACGGTGACCGACGCCTCGCCTTTGCGTAGCTTCTTCTGCAATCCCAGTGCCGTGTACATCCCCACATAGCCACCGCCCACGATGAGGATGCGTTTCGGATCTGCGTGCACAGCCATGTCACCAGTATTCCCACCGTCCCTGCCGGTATGTGGGCGACGAGGTGGTGACGCTGCTCGCTCCTCAGCCCCCGCGGTCGGCGATTCCGGCCCGCTCGGCGGCCCGGTGCAGCATGTTGACGAGCATGGCGGGGGTGAGCCGTCCGGTGAAGGTGTTCTGCTGGCTGACGTGGTAGCAGCCGAGCAGGTGCAGTCCGTGCAGAGCCACCTCGGTGCCGTGCCGGAAGCGCGGCCGCGGGGTCGGCACCGGCCAGTCCGCGGCATCCAGCGCGGGCAGCAGCGCCTGCCAGCCGAAACCGCCGAGCACGAGCACGGCCCGCAGCGTCGGACGGAGCAGCTCGAGCTCGCGGACCAGCCATGGCCGGCAGGCATCGCGCTCTGCGGGAGTGGGCTTGTTGGCCGGTGGGGCGCAGTGCACCGGGGCAGTGATCCGGGTGCGGTACAGCGTCAACCCGTCTCCCCGGTGGGTGCTGGTCGGCTGACTGGCCAGGCCGACGGCGTGCAGCGCGGCGTAGAGCACATCACCGGAGCGGTCCCCGGTGAACATCCGGCCGGTCCGGTTGGCGCCGTGCGCGGCCGGGGCGAGGCCGACGATGGCGAGCGCGGCATCCGTCGGGCCGAACCCGGGTACCGGGCGCCCCCAGTAGGTCTGGTCGCGGAAGGCTGCCCGCTTCTCCGCCGCAACCCGCTCCCGCCACGCGACCAGCCGCGGACACGCCCGGCACCGGGTCACCTCGTCATCCAAGGTGCCCAGATCCCGCGCCCCCACCCCGCGTGTCGGGCTCTCATGCACGGTGTGTCGGGCTCTGGTGCACGGTGTGTCGGGCTCTGGGGCACGACCTGGGCTGCCTGACATTGAATGCTCAGGCCAGACCGAGGGCGATGCCATCAAGGATGTCATGCTCGCTGACCTGCAGTTCCCCGATGCCTGCCCGGGCGTGCAGTTCCTCGGCCAGTACCCGGACGATGAGCGCCCCCCCGGCGATGACATCGGCCCGGCCGGGGTGGATAACAGGGTTACCCGCGCGCTGCTCAGACGTTGCCGCCAGCAACTCCGCGGTCGTGGCGCGCACCTGCTCCAGCGACAGCCGAGACCGATGGGTGCACGCCGGGTCGTACTCGGGAAGCCGCTGCGCGAGGGCGGACAGGGTGGTGACAGTGCCCGCCACCCCCACCCAGGTGCGGGCCTTATCCACCGGCACGTTCGCGAAAGCCTCCTGCAGGGTTCGGGTGGCAAACCGCTCAGCGGCACTGACCTCGTCCGGCGTCGGGGGATCGGACCGCAGGTGCCGCTCGGTGATCCGCACGCAGCCGACGTCCACTGACCGCGCTGCGATGATGTCGGCCTCCGTCCCATCCCAGTGCCCCAGCACCACCTCGGTGGACCCACCACCCACATCGACGACGAGGAACGGTCCATGGGTGGGATCCAGGTCACCGACCGCGCCGGTGAACGACAACCGGGCTTCTTCCTCTCCGGTGATCACCTCGGCTGCCAGGCCCAGCGTCTTTGTGACCATTGTGAAGAAGTCATCCCGGTTGGCCGCGTCGCGGGTTGCCGAGGTGGCCACCATCCGCACCCGCTCGACGGCAGAGCGCTGGATGAAGGCGGCGTAGTCGGTCAGCGCGACGCGGATGCGTTCCAGAGCGTCAGGCGCCAGTCGGCCGGTGGCATCGACATCCTGACCAAGCCGGACAATGCGCATCTCCCGGTGAAGTTCGCGCAGCAGAGGCCTGCCGTCCTCGCGCGCGGTCAGATCCGCGACGAGCAGGCGGATCGAATTGGTTCCGCAGTCGATCGCCGCCACCCTGGGCATGACCACCTCCGAGATCCCCACCGGAGCACCGTAGGACGGGCGGGGCGAGATACCGGCGGCAGGGTGGCGTCGGCGGAGCACCGATGCCCGACACGGGGCAGGAGAGCCCGACACACCGAGCAGGAGAGCCCGACACGCGGGCTGGGGCAGAACCGTTAGGCGCAGGGGCCGGGGGTCCACCAGGGGCCGATCTGGGCGAGCACCTGGTCGCCGAAAGGGTTCACACCAGGCCCGTGGGCCAGCGCGTGGGCGACATGCACGTGCAGGCACTTCACCCGGCCCGGCATACCACCTGCGCTGACCTGGGTCCCGAGCGGTTCCAGCGCATCCCGCTCGGCGAGGTAGGACTCGTGAGCGGCCTGGTAGGTGGCTGCCAGCTCGGGATCCTCGGCGAGCCGATCGGTCATCTCCCGCATCACCCCGCTGGCCTCGAGGGTGCCAACCAGTCCGGTCAGCCGCCGGCAGGTGAGGTAGTACAGGGTGGGAAACGGAGTGCCGTCCTCGAGCCGGGGGTGGGTCTGGACCACGCTAGGCAGCCCGCACGGGCAGCGGTGCGCGACCGACCGCAGGGCTCGGGGCGGGCGGCCGAGCTGGGCGGCGACCGCTTCCCGGTCGGCGGGATCGATCCCCGAGCGGTCGGTGTCCTCAGCCACCGACGATCGACTCCCAGAGCTTGCGCAACCACGGCTCCTCAGGCTGCTGACCGGCGGGCCGCCCAGGCGGGTCCTGCGGAAGCTGCACCACGTACGGCGTCTCTCCGGGCCGTACATAACGCAGCCGCTCGCGGGCCTGCGCCTCGATGTGTCGCGGGTCTGCCAGCAGAGCGCGCCGCCGCTCCAACTCGGCGACCTGGTCGGTGAGGATCTGCTGCTGCTCGTGTACTGCCGACAGCTCGCTGCGTTGGCCCAGATAGTTACGCAGTGGCACGGCCACGCTCAACACCATTGCGCAGACGACCAGGGCCAGTATCGCCGCCCGGCGGGGAGAGGTGACGCCCAGCAGGTGGGCCATCCGCACGCCGAGGCGTAATGGCGGCGCGGTGGCCCGGGCGGACCCAGCAGCCCAGCCAGCGGGCCGGGCCGGGCCACGAGCACCGTCGCTGCCGCCCGGCATCGGGATCAGCCCGCCGGGCCCAACCGGGTGAACGCGAGGTCTCCGGCATACCGGGCCGCGTCGCCGAGAGCTTCCTCGATACGCAGCAACTGGTTGTACTTCGCCACCCGCTCGGAGCGGGCCGGCGCGCCGGTCTTGATCTGGCCGCACCCCACCGCCACCGCGAGGTCGGCGATGGTGGTGTCCTCGGTCTCCCCCGAGCGGTGGCTCATCATGCAGCGGTACCCGTAGGACTGGGCAAGCGTCACCGCATCCAGGGTCTCGGACAGCGTGCCGATCTGGTTGACCTTGACCAGCAAGGCATTGGCTGCCCCGCGGGTGATGCCTTCCTCCAGCCGTTCCGGATTGGTCACGAACAGGTCGTCGCCGACCACTTGCACCCGAGCGCCGATCTCCGTGGTCAACCGGACCCAGCCATACCAGTCGTCCTCGGCCAGCGGGTCCTCAATGGACACCAGCGGATAGGCGTCGATCAGCTCGCTGTAATAAGCGATCATCTGCTCCGCGCTGTGCTTGGACTTCTCGAAGGTGTAGGCGCCGTCAGCGAAGAACTCGGTGGCGGCTACGTCCAGAGCGAGCACGATGTCCTCACCGAGGGTGTAGCCGGCCTTCTCCACCGCGGTGGAGATGAGATCAAGCGCATGCTTGGTGGTGGGCAGGTCGGGGACGAAACCGCCCTCATCACCGAGTCCAGTGGGCAGCCCCTGGGACTTGAGCACCGACTTCAGGGCATGGTAGGTCTCAGTGCCCCAGCGCAGCGCCTCCCGGAACGAGTCCGCGCCCACCGGGGCGATCATGAACTCCTGCACGTCGACACCGGTGTCGGCATGTGCACCACCGTTGAGGATGTTCAGCATCGGCACCGGCAGCACGTGCGCATTGGGGCCCCCCACGTACCGGAACAGCTCCAGGCCACTGGACTCGGCGGCCGCCTTGGCAACCGCCAGGGAGACCCCGAGGATCGAGTTGGCACCCAGCCGGGACTTGTCGGGCGTGCCGTCCAGGTCGACCAGCTTCTCGTCCACCACCCGCTGCTCGATCGCGTCGATGCCGGCCAACTGGGGCCCGATCTCATCGAGCACGGCCTGGACCGCGCGCTCCACGCCCTTGCCGAGGTAACGCTGCGGGTCGCCGTCACGCAGCTCCACCGCCTCGTGCTCCCCCGTCGAGGCACCCGACGGCACCGCGGCACGACCCAGCGTGCCGTCGTCGAGCGCGATCTCGACCTCGATGGTGGGGTTCCCTCGGGAGTCGAGGATCTCGCGGGCTCCGACCTGTTCGATGACGGCCACTTCGGTGCACTCCTTGTCTGCTGCTGCGCGGAACCCCGCTCCAGCCGGGTTCCAAGACTAACTACCGCCACATGCGGCCCACCGGAGGCGCGCACGCCCGACCCAAACCGGTGATCGGTTGTCAAGACTCGTGCGAGACCAGGTCGCCGCGTACCGTTGGGGCAACCATGACCGCTGCCGACCCCCCCGCGGACGTCGTCAGGCAGTTCCGACTCGCCGAGTCTCTGGTCTCCGAGCGGCGTCCCCTGGAAGCCCTCCGTGAGCTTAGACCCGTGTTGGACGCCGAGCCCGACGCGCCGAGCGTACAGTTACTGGCTGGCCGGGCCTATCTGCAGTCCGCTCAGTTGCACCGTGCGGAGGAAGCGTTCCTCCGCGTGCTTGACCACAACCCGGCGGACCACTATGCGCGTTTTGTGCTGGGCCGGACGTTGCAGCGGCAGAGCCGGTTGGCGGAAGCGCAGGCCCAGCTCGCCATGGCCGCAGCGATGAACCCCACCCCGGACTACCAGGAAGCACTCAACGAAGTGCGCATGCGGCTGGCCGCGCGACGGGACTAAAGCCTGCTCACCCAACACCCTGGGCGCTGCGGGCGTAGCCCTGCGCCGCCGTGTAGACGTTCTGTGCGTACTGGACGGAGTTGTTGTAGGACAAGATCGCCCGCAGCCACCCTTCACCGGTGCCTACGTTGCGGTTATCCGCGCACAGGTAGCGCGCGGCAGCAATGGCGGCGTCGTCGATGTCCTGCGGCTCCGCGATCCCGTCCCCGTCGCCGTCCGAACGCCACGCCGCCCAACTGGACGGGATGAACTGGAAGGGTCCGATTGCCCGGTCCCACACCGGGTCACCGTCGAGCAGCCCGCCGTCCGTGTCCGCGATGGCCCGCACCCCGGGTGCGCCGTTCAGCGGCACCCCGATGATGGGTGACGAGGGCCGCCCGTCCGGGCCCAGGGACCGGCCCCCGATGGTGCCGTGATGCGACTCGACCCGGGCAATGCCGGCCAGCGTCACCCAGGTGATCTGGCAGTGCGGCTCGGTGGCGGCCATGGCAGCGTGCGCGTTCGCGTAAGCCTGCAGTGCACGCTGCGAGATGCCGGTGACCGCAGCCAGCCGGGCAGCCCATGCGGAGAATGCCACCTGCGGGGCCGCGGGCTCGAGGTCCGGCTCGGCCGGCGACGCAGGTTGTGGGCCGGGTCGCGCTCCGGCTGGAGCGGGCGGCTGCGCCGGCACCGCCGGAGACCGGACGGGTGCTGGAACGGTGGGCAGCGCGGCGGGCGCGGCGATCCCTGCCGGAGTGGGCTGAGCGAGCCCCCGGTCCGGCAGCGGGGCAGCCACTGCACTGAGTGTTGCCACCACCAGTCCGGCGCAGGTCAGCGCCCCGGCGGAGAGCAGGCATCGAACCAGGTAATCGCGCGCTTTCGCAGATCCAGAACGGCGACCCAGCGCTGCGCCGTCGTCCTTTTTGTCGACTTTCCCGGTTCCCGCGCCGGCACGCTGCTCTGCACCCATCAACAGGTCTAACGACCAATCAGGTGCCCAGATACGCCCAGATGAGCTAGTCCGAAGGGACCGGATCTCAAGGTGGCCAGTGGGCCCGCCACTGTGCCGGGGTGAGCCCAGCGGGGTCCAGTCCGGCGGCTCTGGCGGAGCACTCAGCGGCGCGCACGTCGCCGGCAAAACGCCGGGCGGCGGCGCGCAGCGCCGCCTCAGGGTCCTGTCCCGCCAGCTTCGCCTCGGCGGCCAGCGCGAACAGTGCCGCACCGATGTCCCGGCCAGGTCCGGGCAGCAGGTCGGCCGGCAGGCCCGCCCGTGCGGTCCGGGACACCACCTGGGCCGCCAGCGCCAGTGCGGGCTGGGCCAGCGCCACCCCGTCGACGCACGACTCGCGGCGTTTCTCGGCCCGCTTGAGCTGCTCCCACCGGATCTCCTGGTCGGCAGCGGTGTGCACCTGTTCACTGCGCGCGAACACGTGCGGGTGCCGGCCGATCAGCTTGGTCACCAGCTCGGTGGCCACCGCGTCGATGTCGAAACCCCCGCCGTCCTCGGGCCGTTCCTGGGCCACCCGGGCGTGGAAGAGCACCTGCAGCAGCACGTCGCCGAGCTCTTCACGCAGTGCGCGGGCGTCACCGTCCTCCAGCGCCTGGTACAGCTCGTATGCCTCCTCGATGAGGTAGGGCATCAGCGAGCTGTGGGTCTGCTCGCTGTCCCAGGGGCAGCCACCCGGTGAGCGCAACCGGTCCATCACGGCGACCGCGTCCAGCAGCGCGGCACCGGGCGGTTCCGGGGTGTCCAGCACCGTGGCACCGGCCGCCACCCAACGCGCCGCCGCCCCGGTGCCGGGATGTAACGTGAGCAGCAGCCCCTGCACCGCCTCGCCAGCAGGTTCCGCCCCGTACTGCTCGGCCAGCTCAACTGGCACGTCGGTGTCCGCCCGCAGGGTCGCCGCCCCGCGCAGCCGGCGCACCGCGGACGCCGGCAGCACGGCACCGAGCCGGGGGGACAGCACCACGACGGCGGGCGCCGGGGTCACGCGGGTGGGGGGGTCACGTCGGCGGGACGGCGCTCAGCGGCCCGACGAAGCCGCCGATCTCGTCCCTGGCGGCCACGGCCTTCAGGTTCACCGGGTCCCACACGCCGTACCGGGGGTTGAGCCGCACTCCCACCTCCGCCGCCACCCGGGCGAGCTGGCGCAGGCCGATGGCTTCCAGCAGGGTGGGGTCGATCTTGTTCGGATCCGGGGCCTGATCGGACGGCTCGGCGCCCTCGGCGCGGTTGCGCACCACGATGATCAACCAGGGCTGGTTGTCCGCGAGCTGGAAGGCCACCACGGTGTCCTCGGCGACACCGAACGCCGGGCTGGCGGCGAAGATGGGGTCGTCACCGGCGACGACCCGCTTGCTGATCGCGGCATCTTTCTTGGCGGCGACGTCAGCGCTGATCAGCTCGCGGGCCCGGCGCGGCCCCGCGGCGGCGAGCTGCTCGGCCCGGTGGATCGCCGCGGAGCGGGTGGCGGCGGTGGTGTAGTCGAAGGTCACCGCGGTATCGAGGGTCTTGCGGCCAAGCTGAGCCGCCAGCACCTGGTCCCGGGCGTGTTCCCGGTATCCCTGCTCATCCCAGACCGTCCCCCTCGAGGCGACCGCCGGGCCACCCACCTCGTAGAGCTGATTGCTCACCTGCTGCGCATCCACCGACAGGCCGGCACGCCGGGCGGCGAGCTGCATCAACTCGTGGCGGACCAGCAGCGTGACGATCTGGCGGGACAGGTCATCAAGCTGGTGGCCCGCCACCAACTGCGCCCGGACCTGCGCTCCCTCTTTGTTCAGTACCATGTCGAGCTGGCTCTGCACCTGCTCGACCGAGACCGTGGTGCCGTCGATGATCGCGGCGGCACCGGGCTGGCTCGGGCCGGAGTGCCCGCAACCACCGACCAGCACGGCCACCGCAAGCATCCCGGCGACAGCGCACCGCGCTGCGCCGACGGCACGGATGAGGTTTCGCACGCCCGATACCTTCTCACGCTGGGTCAATGCGGTGGGTCCGCGGGTCGGTCAGCCGCTCCCGGCAGGCCGGGCCCCGGAACTCCGCTCAACGAGGGTGCAGGGAATCGATCAGCCGCTGCACGGCGTGCCCGATTCGCTGCGGATCGGCCGGAGCCACCGCCAGCCGGTCCGGCCCGCCGGGCGATCGGGTGACCGTCATCTGATAGCGGCCGTCCGGATTGTCGCACCAGTGCAACACCTGCGAGCGGTGCACCCGGCCGAAGGGGTCACGCAGGTTGGCCGCGATCTGCCCAGTGCGGGGATGGGCTTGGTTCAGGATCGCTGCCACGGCCGCCCCCGACCGCTCCGGGCTGGTCCGAGCGGTAGGCACGGTGACCAGCAGGCCAGGGGGCGCGGAAGGGGCGGGCGGTCCCAGCGGCACCGTGAGGCCCGGCCTCGTGCCCGGCGGGTGCGCTGGGAGCTTGCGCACCACCGCGGCGGCCAGGCCGTGCGCCGGGATGACCTCCAACAGCGTCACGCCGGGCCGCTCGGGGTATTGCGCCACGCAGATCCCGATGGCCGCGCCGGTTGCCGCCACCACCCGAGCCGGTTGCTCGGCCTCCGGATCGGGCAGCCATACCGAGTCCACCCAGCAGGCCGGCCGGTGCAGCAGGCCCAGCGCAGCTTCCAGATCGGCCTCCACCCGGCCACCCCGAAGCAGCCCGAGCGCGCTGAGCTCGACGGCCACCTGCGCGCTGAGCCGTCCGCGCTCGGCATCGGTGTGCCCGTGCACCGGCACCTGGATCGGCGCGGGATAGATCTCCAGGCCGCCGTGGTGCGGGAACAACGCCTCGGTGAGCACGTCCCACTGCGCGGCACTGAGCTGCCATCTCATCGGTCACCACCCCCTCGCACGGCGGTGACCGTACTACGCCGCGCCCCCGCCCGTGCCGGCTGTACCCAGCTTCCCCGCCGTCGCCATCACTGGTTTCGGTCGAACTGGCTGGTCCGCACCCTGACGACGAACCCGTGCCACTCGGCCCTGCCGAACACCAGTACCGGCCCGGCGGGATTCTTGGAGTCGCGCAGCGCGACCTGATCGGCCAGCTCGGCGACCTCGACGCAGTTGGTCTGGTCGCCACCACCGCCGCTGCGGCTGCTCGTGCGCCATCCGGTTTCGGCCAGGTCCCCTGTCCGCACCGTGCTCGCCCCGCTTCCGCCGCTCAGAGGTCATCGACCAGCCGTTCGACGAGCGCCACCGAGTCGTCAGGGCTGAGCGCTGCGGATCGCAGCCGGTCGAAGACCAGCTTATATCCCCGGACCTCGGCCTCCTTGTGTACGTGTGCGGCGTTCACCGCGTTCTCCAGATAGGCGATGGCCGGTTCGTCGGGCTCGGCGAACTCCAGCACGGTGAACGAGCCGTTCAGCCCCTCATGCGCGCCCACCGAGGCTGGTACCACCTGGAAGCACACCGAGGGGAGCGCAGCTTGGCGCAGCAGATGGCGTAACTGGTCCCGCATCACCTCTACCCCACCGATCGAGCGGCGCAGCACCGTCTCATCCACGACGGCCACCAGCTCCAGCGGCGGGTCCTCGGTGAGCCTGCGCTGCCGATGGAGCCGCACCTGCACGACACCGTCCATCTCGGCCTCAGTGCGCGGCGGCGGGAAGGCGCGGAAGACCGCGCGGGCATAGTCGGCGGTCTGTAACAACCCGGGGACGAAGCCGAGCTGGTAGTCATACACCGCCACGGCATCCGTCTCCAGCGCCACGAATCCCGCATTGCTGAGCCCGTAGGTATGCCACCAGCCCTTCTGCCGGGCCTCCCGGGTCAGGTCGATGATCTCGGTCCAGCGGTCGCCGCCCACGTCGTAGAGGTCGAGCATGCTGCGCACGCCGTGCACATCCACGCTCTGCTGCCCGGTCTCGATCCGGCTGAGCTTGCTGGTCGACCAGTCCAGCCGGGGCGCGGCCTCCTCCAGAGTGAGCCCGGCATCCTCGCGCAGCCGCGCAGCTCCCGGCCGAGCTGTCGCCTCCGCAGTGTCCCGTTGCTGCGCACCCCACCTCCGTCGTCACGTCGATCATGACCATGGGAAACCCGAGGTGGGAACCCACTTTCGACTCACCCAGCGGAGCTTTCCCGTGCGGAGACTAAGGCGCTGACCCCACCAGTCGAGGGAGAAATGAGCAGATGACCAGTCAGCAGGTCGGCGGCACGGCACCGGAGGTGGTTGCGCTATGCGAATCAGACGAGGCAGGCAGTGCCCGGGTGGTCGGTTGGGCGATGGTCACCGGGCGGGTGGTGGCCTACGTCCCGGACCATCCCCTCCTCGCCGGGCGTGAACTGCTCAACACCTACTCGTCGCTGGATTCCGTGACCCGGCGGCTCGCCTACGCCGGCATCTATCCGGTGCGGGACTGGGCGGCACTGCTCGACGGATCCCCCGCCCGCCGCCCAGCCGGCAAGCCATAGGCAGGAGATCAGCCGCAATGCTCGGGTGACCTCGGCACAGGTGGCGTCGACAGCGTCGTTGCTGCGGCTGCTCTTGGACCAAGCGGCGTGGAACAGGTCAGACGAACACAGTGTCGCCTCGTTCGTGATCGGTGGTCACAGCTCGACGGCCAGCCGCTCGATGAGGGCTACCGGGTCCTGCGGGCTCAGCGCCGCAGACCGCAACCGATCGAACACCAGCCGGCAGGCACGAAGCCGACGCATCTCCCGGCCGAGTTGGCGCTGCCGCAGGGTCCCGTTAATCCGCACCCCCACCTCCGTCGCCTGGGCCGATCATGGCCGATCGTCACCGTGGAAATACCGAGGTGGGAACCCACTTTCGGCGCCCCAGCAGTGTCTTCCCGAGTGGACCATAGAGCACACACCGCACGAATCGAGGGAGGAACGGCCACATGACCACTCAGCAGGTCGGCCACACAGCACCAGAGGTGGTCGCGCTCTGTGGGTTGGACACTGCACAGCAGGAGCGGGTAGTCGGCTGGGCAATGCTGGTCGCCAACCGGGTGGTCACCTACATCCCGGATCACCCCCGCCTCCCCGGAGGCATGCTACTCACCACCTTTTCGTCGCTGGACGCCGTGGATCGGGAACTCGGCCATGCCGACATCTACTCGGTGCGGGATTGGCCGCGCTGCTCGACACACATGCTGCCGGGCGCGGTGCAACCAGCTCGCGGGCAGGGCGGTCAACCGTAATGTTCGGGGGGATCCTCGCCGATCACGGGGGGCGCGACCTTGCGGCCGTCGCCGAAGATGTCGTTCATCTCGATCAGGTAGGACGGGCGGCGGTGCTCGGTGTCCTCACCCCCCGAGCCGCGCCCGGCTCCGGCCACCGGAGCTACCCCCGCCCCTCCCCGCCCGGCCGCACCACCGGCACCGCTGCTCGGAGCCGCACCACCACGGCTCTCGGCAGCACTCGCACCACCGGAGCCCCGCGGCCCGAAGCTCGACCCACCCCCGGCACCAGCACCACCGCCAGCCCGCCCCTCAACGCCGCCTGGCCGGCCGTGACCAACTCCCGCACCCCGGAATCCTCGCCAGGCCCGCTCCGCGTCCCCACCGGTGCCCCCGATCGGGGCCAGGAACGGGGCACCAGCCGCCGCGGCAGCACCCGCACCCGGACCGGCACCACCGAAACCTCCCCCACCAGGGCCGCCGCCCGACCCGCCGGGCTGACCCGCTCCACCACCATGGCCGGGGGTGGGCAAGCCGCTATCCGGGAATCCCGCCCTGCTCGAGGCGCCTTGCAGGCTGGCCGGGGTCGGCGGCAGGTGCGCGGCACTGCCCGCAGGGGCGCCGCCCCCAGCAGCCGAAACCCCTGGCCCGGCAGGCCCCGAACCCGGCGACGGGCCACTGACCGGGGACGGCTCCGCAGGCCGCAGCGTCGGGTCGGCAAGCTGCGGGTAGACCGGCACCGCAGCTCGGTTATCGTTGATCGGCACCGAGTACACGTTGGTCATGATCCGCACCGCCTCGGCCCGCGCCTCCTCCTGCGCCCGATCCTGCGCGACCGCATCGACAAAGGCACCAACCCCGCCACCCAGCGCGAAACTGCCCAGCGACCGTTTCCAATCATGCGGCTGCGGCTGGGGCACTGTCGCCTTCGCCTGCCCGGCGTAATACCCGGAATCGTCCATCAACTGGGCGGTGCGGTCCATCGCCGCCGAGACACTGTCCGTCCAGTCACCCACCGGCCCAAGGCTGCGAATCGCGGCATCCGCGGCCTCGCCACGCCACCCATCGGCCACGATTCCCCGCAACTCAGCAGTGGACCTCTTGATGATGTCCTCAGCGCTCTCCCGCAGTGCGCGCCACAATCGGGCACCCTCGCCGATCACACCAGGATGGACCGTGGTGTCCAGCATTTTGCGGATTTCTTCATGTCCCCAGGCCGCCCAGTTACTCGACCCGTGGTCGGTCCCGCTTGCTTCGCCAATGTCGAACACCCCGGCCATCGCGCCGCCCGGGTTGCTGGCGATCTCCCTCGCTCCCTCAGCGAAGCCGCCTACGATCTCCGCCGGTCCGGCCATCTCAACCTCCACTCATGGTAACCGTGGCTCGATCATCTGCGCGATCCGCACCGCCTCAGCACACGGATCAACCGGCGGTCCCAGACTGGACGCCGCCGCCACCCCCACCGCCAGCGACACCGGCCCCCCTTCCATCAACTGCACACAGTCCTCACCAGACCTCGTCACACTGAACTGGACACCCTCCCGGCCGTTCACCGTGTTCTCCCGGAAACTGGTGAAAGCCGGATCATCTCGGCGGACCCTGTACTCCGCGACGGTGTCCTCGTTGCGCTCCAGACGCAGCGTGATGGGCTTACCCACCCACTGACAACCGGTCACGCCCAGCTCGTTCACCTGCTCGCGGCTGCCTAGGTCGATGCCGAGCCCGCGCAGCTCCACGTCGCTCAGGATGGTGCACATATCGACCCTGCTGGCATCGGCCACCGCAGGCTCTGCCGGAGTACCCAACGCCCCCGAACCGCAACCGCTCAGCAGCAGTGCCACCACGGCCACCACCGCAGCCACTCCGACCCGACCGCAGCTCATTCGGGCTGGCTCCGAAAACTCTGCTCCCCCACCGCGTCTGCCTCAGCTACTGTCCGCCCGGCCGCCCGATAGGTCACCGCCATGCTCTCAAACACCGTCCGGGCGTTCATCATCACCGAGATCAGCTCCTGCCCGGCCAGGGCGAACCGTTGTGCGGCGGCATGACCGTCCTCGTTGTCTCCGAACGGCAGCCGCTCGTTGAGCCGACGCGCGTCGTTCAGCCACTGGTTGATCTCGTCAGCCGTCTGGTCGCAGCGCTGGGCGGCGCGCTCGGCGACCCCGGCTTCCATCCACAGCTCACCGGCGGCCACTGCCCGCTGCAGGTCGGTCTGCTGCTGCCCCAGACCCGCCAACTGTGCCTTGGCCTGCTCGAAACCGGCCATCACACGCCCTCCTCGGTACCCGCGGTGACCCTACTATGACGTGCCCACCCGGGTTCCCGGTTCCCAGTTCCCAGTTCCGGGTTTGCGTGATGGCGTGACCTGGTCCGCCTCCACCAGAGTCACCAGGTGACATGATCGGCACATCTGGCTACCGGAAGGCGGATGCGGAGCGAGGCGGACCTCGGTCGGCTGCGGACGTCTCGGCACCGCTGTGGTGACCACTGGGAACCCACTCCCAGCTCACCCAGCGGTGCTTTCCCAAGCGGAAACTGAGCCGGGCACCATCGAGTAAGACAGGAACGATCAGATGAGCAGTCAGCCGCCGCCGGTGGGGTTTCCGACCCCACGGCGCCAACTCCGGGTGGTCATGGCGGTCGTGCTCGGAGCGTTTGTCACCGGGCGCGGAGGCCACCGGTGGTGTTGCCGAAAATAGGTGACGACCCGGGCGCGGTGACACCGCCGGTCTATGAGGACCGCAAGGTCGTCTTCCGGGTGGGACGATACATCGGAACGCTGGACTACCGCGACGGTACCGCGGATGCAGAGTCTCCCCAGGTTCTCGCCCAGCGGGTGGCACCCGTGGCGCAAGCGATCGCGCCTCGGCTGAGGTGATCTGACGAGCCCCAGCGGATCGTCACCGGCCAGCCGCCGCGTGCCATCCTCGGGCCCAGCGGCAGTGCGCGAATAGGACGAACAGGAATAGTGTCTGATCAGCCAAGCGAGGAGGGCGGCGGGGTGAGGATCGTGGTGACCAGGTGGGTGCACCAGGCGAGTAGCTCGCGGTCGCGCAGCGGGGGGGCGCCCGGCCGATCGGAGCCTTCCGTCGGGCGAGGCACCGACAGCGTCCGCACCGCGGGCTTGTACACCGCCCGGGGGTAGAGCCGGTTCAACCGCACGAGCTGCGAGTCGGCCAGTTGCACCGGGGTGAAACGCAGTGTGGCGCCCTGCGCGGTCACCTCAGCCACCCCGTGCGCCCGGCACACCTGGCGGAACCGGGCGACGTCCAGCAGCGTGACCACCGACGGGGGCAGCACGCCGTAGCGGTCCACCAGCTCCTCGGTGATGGCGGTGAGCCCATCGGCGTCGGTCGCCTCGGCGATCTTCCGGTAGGCCTCCAGGCGCAGCCGCTCGCCGGGGATGTAGTCGTGCGGCAGCCGGGCGTCGACCGGCAGCTCGACCCGCACCGGAGCAGGCTCGGGGACAGCGCCGGACGGGGCCGCGCCGGCTGCGGTGCGGAACGCCTCCACGGCGTCGGCGACCAGCCGCACGTAGAGGTCGAAGCCCACCCCCGCGATGTGCCCGGACTGCTCACCGCCCAGGATGTTGCCCGCACCGCGGATCTCCAGGTCCTTCATCGCCACCGCCATACCCGCGCCCAGCTCGGCGTGCTGGGCGATGGTAGCCAGCCGGTCGTGCGCGGTCTCGGTGAGCGCCGTCTCCGGCGGGTAGAGGAAGTAGGCGTAGCCGCGCTCCCGGCCGCGGCCGACCCGGCCGCGCAACTGGTGCAACTGGGCCAGCCCGAGCAGGTCGGCCCGCTCCACGACGAGCGTGTTGGCGTTGGAGATGTCCAGCCCGGTCTCGACGATCGTGGTGCACACCAGCACGTCGTACTCGCGCTCCCAGAACCCGGCGACGGTGCGCTCGAGCTGGTCCTCGTTCATCTGCCCGTGCGCCACCGCCACCCGCGCCTCGGGCACCAGCTCCCGGATCCGCCGGGCCGCCTTCTCGATCGAGGACACCCGGTTGTGCACGTAGAAGACCTGCCCCTCACGCAGCAGCTCGCGGCGGATCGCGGCGCCGACCTGCTTGTCGTCATAGACCCCGACGTAGGTCAGCACCGGGTGCCGGTCCTCGGGTGGGGTGAGGATGGTCGACATCTCGCGGATGCCCGCGAGCGACATCTCCAGGGTCCGCGGGATCGGGGTGGCGGACATGGTGAGCACGTCCACGGCGGTGCGCAGGGCCTTGATGTGCTCCTTGTGCTCCACCCCGAAACGCTGCTCCTCGTCGACCACGACCAGTCCCAGATCGCGCCAGCGCACCCCGGGCTGCAGCAGCCGGTGGGTGCCGATCACGATGTCGACGCTGCCGTCGGCGAGCCCGGCGAGCACCTCGGCCGCCTCGGCGGGACCGGTGAACCGGGACAGCCCGCGCACCGTGACCGGGAACGCGCGCATCCGCTGGGCGAAGGTCTGCAGATGCTGCTGGGCGAGCAGCGTGGTGGGTACCAGCACGGCGACCTGCTTGCCGTACTGCACCGCCTTGAACGCCGCCCGCACGGCGATCTCGGTCTTGCCGTAGCCGACGTCGCCGCAGACCACCCGGTCCATCGGGACGCCCCGGCGCATGTCCGCCTTGACCTCCTCGATCGCGGCGAGCTGGTCGGGTGTCTCGGTGAACGGGAAAGCGTCCTCGAGCTCGGCCTGCCAGGGGGTGTCCGAACCGAACGCATGCCCCGGGGAGGACTGCCGGGCCGCATAGAGCTGCACCAGCTCGGCGGCGATCTCCTTGACCGCCGCGCGGGCCCGGCCTTTGGTCTTGGCCCAGTCCGAACCGCCGAGCTTGTTCAGCGTCGGCAACTCACCCCCGACGTAGCGGGTGACCTGGTCGAGCTGATCGGTGGGGATGAACAGCCGGTCACCGGGGTGGCCCCGCTTGCTCGGCGCGTACTCCACCAGCAGGTACTCCCGGGTCGACCCGCCGACCGTGCGCTCCACCATCTTCTGGAACCGGCCGATCCCGTGCTGCTCGTGCACCACGTGGTCGCCGGGTTGCAGCGCCAGCGGGTCCACCGCGTTGCGCCGGCGCACCGGCATCTTGCGCAGGTCCTGGCTGCTGGTGCCGCCGCGCCCGCCGGTGATGTCGGTCTCGGTGAGCACGGCCAGGCCCAGCGCGGGGGCCAGGAAGCCGTCCTCCAGCGTGCCGCGCACCACGGTGACCACTCCCGCAGCGGGTGGGGTCACCAACCCGTCGACGGCGTGCACCGCGGGCACCTCGGCGTCGCGCAACTGCTCGCAGGCGCGCTGCGCGGTGCCGGTGCCGGGCACCACCAGCACCGCCGCCCCGCCCGTCGCGGTGTGCGCGCGCAGATCGGTGAAGGCGCGTGCCACGTCACCGTGGTAGGGCTCGGCGGGGGTGATCTGCAGCTTCAACGGGCCGTCGGCGTCGGTGGTCAGCGGGCTGAGCGTCCACCAGGGCACTCCGGTGGCCCGGGCGTGCTCGGTGACCTCGCGCAGGCTGCGGTAGGCCGAGGCGGACAGGTCCAGCGCCGCGACGTCCACCGGAGCCGCTCCACCGCCCGCAGCGACCATCCAGGACGCTTCCAGGAACTCCTGACCGGTGCGGACCAGGTCGGCGGCCCGGGTTCGGATCCGCTCTGGATCGGCCAGCAGCACATGGGTGCCCGCCGGCATCACGTCGGTGAGCAGGTGCAGCCCTGCAGCGCCGTCGACTCCGGCTGCGCCATCGACCCCTGCTGGGGGAAGAGCCAACACCGGGATGAGCGACTCCATGCCCTCCGCGGGTACTCCGGCGGCCACCTTCTCCAGCAGCTCACCGACCGGCCCGCCCGGCCCGTGCGCGGCAAGCTCGGCGGCCCGGGCCCGCACCGCGGGGGTGAGCAGCAGTTCCCGGCACGGCGGGGCGTACAGCTCGGCGGCGGAGGCCAGGGTGCGCTGGTCGGCAACGGCGAAGGAACGGATCTCCGACACCTCGTCGCCCCAGAACTCCACCCGCAGCGGGTGCTCGGCGGTGGGCGGGAAGACGTCGACGATGCCGCCGCGCACCGCGAACTCACCGCGCCGGTCGACCATGTCCACCCGGCTGTAGGCGAGGTCGGTCAGCCGGGTCAGCACCTGGTCGAAGTCCTGGGTGTCCCCGACCCGCAACCGCACCGGGACGATCTCGCCGAGGCCGCCGATGAGAGGCTGGATGAGCGACCGGACGGTGGCGACGACGACCCGCAACCGCCCGTCGGCCGGGTCCTCCTCGGGGTGGGCCAGCCGGCGCAGCACGGTGACCCGGCGGCCCACGGTGTCGGCGCGCGGGGACAGCCGCTCGTGCGGCAGCGTCTCCCAGGACGGCAGCTCGGCGACCGGGCCGGCACCGAGCAGGTCGGCCAACTCCGCGGTCAGCTCGCCTGCCTCACGGTCAGTGGCGGTGACGGCCAACACCGGATGACCGGCTCGGGCCAGCGTGGCGATGACCAGGGGGCGGGCGGCAGGGGGGCCGTGCAGCTCCACCGCAGGGGTACCGGCGCGCTGGACCAGCTCGCCCAGGGAGGGATCGGGCAGCACCGCGTCGAGCAGGCCGGACAGCGCAGCGGAGGTGGAAGTCGGTAGCGCGGTCGCTACGGGCACCGGAGTCAGCCTTTCGGACCAGGCAGGGGTGACATGAGGTGCACCGGTCAGGGCAGACGTGGCCGGTGCGTCGTTGTGCTGAGGTCATGATAGAGGGCTGGTAGCGGGTCACTGCTCGTGGTCGGTTGACACCTTTCCCCCGCCCTCAGTTCAGTTTAGAGTGATTGCGGGGAGTAGGGTCAG
>DASTLT010000054.1:0-7220 GCA_035714625.1 Pseudonocardiaceae bacterium
AGACCCCAGGGACTGGAGATCGGGATTTCGGCCCGGCCGTCGCCGTCGAGGTCCGCCCGCTTCGCGGTCATCGGTTTCTCCTTCCGCCGTTCTTCCGGCGCTCACCGGAGCTTTCGCCAGGATCGGGGACTCCGTTACCACGGCTTCCGGCACGTTTATGCGGCGCCTCGGGTGAGCTGCCCCGGGCAGTGGACGTCGGAAAGCGGCTGCCGCCTCGGGGCAGCCGTGAGAGGGCTCACTCTCCTGTCGACCTACCCGCCAGTAACGTGGGTAGGTGGTATGAGTGAGCTGCGTGGCTGCCCTGGCCGACGGCAGCAGCGGGCCGACCGGAAAGGTCGGTGGGAGAGCGGAGCGGGCATGAACATCGTCGTTCTGATCAAGCAGGTGCCGGACACCTGGTCTGAGCGCAGGCTGGGCGGTTCCGACCACACCCTCGACCGTGATTCGGCGGACGCGGTCCTCGACGAGATCAACGAGCGCGCCGTGGAGGAAGCGCTCAAGATCAAGGAGTCGGGCGAGGGTGAGGTCACCGTCATCACCATGGGACCCGAGCGGGCCACCGAGGCCATCCGCAAGGCGCTCTCGATGGGCGCGGACAAGGCGGTGCACCTGTCCGATCCGGGCCTGCACGGCTCGTGTGTGGTGCAGACCGCCCGGGCGCTGGCCGCGGTGATCGGCACCCTCGGCGACGTCGACCTGATCCTGGCCGGCAACGAGGCCACCGACGGCACTGTCGGGGCGGTCCCGGCGATGGTCGCCGAGGTGCTCGGCCTGCCCGAGCTGACCCATGCCCGCAAGCTCACGGTCGAGGGGCGCACGGTGACCGTCGAGCGGGAGACCGACGAGGCCGTCACGGTCCTGCAGGCCGACCTGCCGGCAGTGGTCAGCGTGCATGAGAAGATCAACGATCCGCGCTACCCCTCGTTCAAGGGCATCATGGCCGCGAAAAAGAAGCCGGTCACCAAGCTGTCGTTGGGCGAGCTGGGCCTGGCGCCGGGCGAGGTCGGGCTGGCCGGCGCCACCTCGACGGTCATCGAGTCCACCCCACGCCCGCCGCGCGCTGCCGGGCAGGTGGTCACCGACGACGGTGACGGCGCCGCCAAGCTCGCCGAGTACCTCATCGGCCAGAAGCTGATCTGACCCCGCCGCCGTAGAGGAGAACCACGCCATGGCAGAGATCCTGGTCCTCGTCGAGCACACCGACGGCGAGGTCAAGAAGGTCACCGGGGAGCTGCTCACCGCCGCCGCCCGGCTTGGTGCGCCGTCCGCGGTGGTGGTCGGCCCACCTGGCACCGCGGGCAAGCTCCGGGACGTGCTGGCCGCGCACGGCGCGGCCAAGGTCTACGTCGCCGAGTCCGACGAGGTGGACACCTACCTCACCGCCCCCGCGGTCGGGGTGCTGGCGTCGCTGGTGGACTCGGTCCGCCCGGCCGCCGTCCTCATCGCCGCCTCCCCCGACGGCAAGGAGATCGCCGGCAAGCTGGCCGTGCGCACCGGCTCCGGGCTGCTCTCCGAGGTGGTCGACCTGGCTGCTGACGGCACCGCCACGCATTCGGTGTTCGGCGGCTCCTACCTGGCCAAGTCCCGGGCCACCACGCCGGTCGCGGTGATCACTGTCCGGCCGGGCGCGATCGACGCGGCGCCCACCCCGGGCGCGGCGGCCGAGGAGAGCGTTCAGGTCCCCGCAATGGACCGGGCACGGACTGCGAAGATCGTTGAGCGGCGGTCCATCGAGGGTGGTGACCGCCCGGAGCTCACCGAGGCCAGCGTCGTGGTCTCCGGCGGGCGCGGCGTCGGCTCTGCAGAGAACTTCGCCGTGGTCGAGAAGCTGGCGGACGCGTTGGGCGCCGCGGTCGGGGCGTCCCGGGCTGCGGTCGACTCCGGCTACTACCCGCACCAGTTCCAGGTCGGGCAGACCGGCAAGACCGTCTCCCCGCAGCTCTACGTTGCGCTGGGCATCTCCGGTGCCATCCAGCACCGGGCCGGCATGCAGACCTCGCGCACCATCATCGCGGTCAACAAGGACTCCGAGGCGCCGATCTTCGAGATCGCCGACTTCGGCGTCGTCGGCGACCTGTTCACCATCGCCCCGAAGCTGACCGAGGAGGTCACCAAGCGCAAGGGGTGAGGACCTGCGACCGGGTCGCTGCTGCCCGAGCTGGTGTCCCGGCCGGTACCTGCGACGGTGGGCCGGGCCTACTGAGCCGGGTTGGACGCAGTCGGGCAGTGCGCCGCGCGGAGCGCGGTTAGGCTGGTGCTCCGATGACCTATCTCGATCACGCCGCCACGACCCCGATGCTGCCCGAGGCGGTCGCAGCGATGAGCGAGGCGCTGTCCGTCCTGGGCAACGCCTCGTCACTGCACGGCTCGGGGCGGCGGGCGCGCCGCACCGTCGAGGAGAGCCGGGAAGCCATCGCCGAAGCACTGGACGCCCGCCCGTCTGAGGTGGTGTTCACCGGGGGCGGCACCGAAGGTGACAACCTCGCCGTCAAGGGCCTGTTCTGGGCCCGCCGGGCGGCCGACCCGCGCCGCACCCGGGTGCTCATTTCCGCGGTCGAGCATCACGCCGTGCTCGACGCGGTGCACTGGCTGGCCGACCATGAGGGCGCCGAGGTGGGCTGGCTGGAGGTCGACGCGCAGGGCCGGGTGCAGCCCGAGACGCTGCGCGCCGCGCTGGCCCCCGACCCGGGCTCGGTCGCCCTGGTCACCGTGATGTGGGCGAACAACGAGGTGGGCACCGTGGCGCCGGTGCGCGAGCTGGCCGAGATCGCCGCCGAGTACGACGTGCCGCTGCACACCGACGCGGTTCAGGCGGCGGCCCAGTTGCCGGTACACTTCGGCCGGTCCGGGGCGGCGGCGCTGACGCTCACCGGGCACAAGCTCGGCGGTCCCTACGGTGCCGGGGTGCTGCTGCTGGGCCGGGATGTCGAGGCCATCCCGCTGCTGCACGGCGGCGGCCAGGAGCGTGACGTGCGGTCGGGGACCTTGGACGTGCCCGCCATCGTCGGGCTGACCACCGCGATCCGCCGGACCGTGGCTCACCAGCCGCAGACCGCGGCCCGGCTGGGGCGGTTGCGCGACGAGCTGGTTGACGGGATCGTCGCCCGGGTGCCCGACGCGGTGCTCAACGGTGATCCAGGGGACGGGACCGTCGACGGTGGTCCTTCCCGGCTGCCGGGCAACGCCCATCTCACCTTCCCGAACTGCGAGGGTGACTCGCTGCTGATGCTGCTCGACGCCCGGGGCATCGAGTGCTCGACCGGGGCGGCCTGCACCGCGGGGGTGGCGCAGCCTTCGCATGTGCTGCTGGCCATGGGTGCCTCGCCGGCCGCCGCGCGCGGCTCGTTGCGCTTCTCGCTGGGGCACACCTCCACACCCGCGGAGGTGACCCGGGTGCTCGACGTGATCGAGCCGGTGGTCGCCCGGGCCCGGGGGGCCGGGATCCGGCGGGCGGCGGTCTCATGAAGAGGCTGGTCTCATGAAGGGGCCGGTCTCATGAGGATCCTGGCAGCGATGAGCGGGGGGGTGGACTCCTCGGTCGCCGCCGCCCGGGTCGTGGACGCCGGGCACGAGGTCGTCGGGGTGCATCTGGCGCTGTCGGCCCGGCCCGGCACGCCGCGCACCGGCGCCCGGGGGTGCTGTTCGAAGGAGGACGCGCGGGACGCGGCCCGGTCCGCGGACGTGCTCGGGATCCCGTTCTACGTCTGGGACTTCGCCACGCGGTTCAGTGCCGAGGTGGTGGACGACTTCATCGCCGAGTACGCCGCCGGGCGCACTCCCAACCCGTGTCTGCGCTGCAATGAGCGGATCAAGTTCGCCGCCCTGCTGGACCGCGCCTTGGACCTGGGCTTCGATGCGGTCTGCACCGGGCATTACGCCCGGCTGGACTGGGTTGACGGGCAGGGCGTGCTGCGCCGGGCGGTGGACCCGGGCAAGGACCAGTCCTACGTGCTCGCGGTGCTCACCGCTGGCCAGTTGGCGCATGCCCGGTTCCCGGTCGGTGACACCACCAAGGCTGAGATCCGGGTGGAGGCCGCGCGGCGCGGGCTGGCCGTGGCGGACAAGCCGGACAGCCATGACATCTGCTTCATCCCGTCCGGGGACACCCGCGCGTTTCTCGCCGAGCGGCTGGGGTCGCGGCCGGGGGAGCTGGTCGACGCGGAGACCGGCGCGGTGCTCGGACGCCACGAAGGGGTGCACGGCTTCACCATCGGCCAGCGGCGCGGGCTGGGCCTGGACCGGCCGGCGCCCGACGGTCGCCCGCGGTTCGTGCTCGGCTTGGAGCCGGTGACCGCAACCGTCCGGGTGGGACCGGCGCAGTGCCTGGAGGTCGAGGTGATCGAGGCGGGTCGGCCGGTGTGGACCGCCGGCGCCCCGGCAGGTCCGGTGGAGTGCGTCGCCCAGGTCCGGGCACACGGCGGGTGCGCGGCGGCCGTCGCGGAGATCGTCCACGGTGGGCTGCGGGTGGGGCTGCGCCAGCCGCTGCGCGGAGTGGCGCCCGGCCAGGCCGTCGCGCTGTACCGCCCCGACCCGGGCGGGGACATCGTGCTGGGCAGCGCCACCATCACCGGCGCCACCCGCCACCCGTTGCAGGACAGCCAGGCATGACCGACTCGTATTCCTGGCCCGCTGGCAGCGCAACCGGCATCGGCTCCCTGCCGGGTACCGACGCGCGTGAGGCTGCCCGCATCGTGGTCGGCGAGCTGCCTGAGCTGCCCTACCTGCCCGAGCTGCCCGGTCGCGGGGCAGGAGCCGAGCTGATCGGCCGCACCGCTGCGCTGCTCGTCGACCTTCCCGTCGAGCTGGTGCCCTCCGGCTACCGGGCCACCGCCCGGCCCGGCCGCGACCACCGCCGCGCCGTCGACCTGCTCCGCACCGACCTGGACGCGCTGGAGGAGGCGCTGGAGTCCGCGGGCGTCCGGCCCCAGATGGTCAAGGTGCAGTCGGCCGGACCGTGGACGCTGACTTCGGAGGTCGAGCTGCCCACTGGGCACAAGGTGCTCACCGATCCCGGGGCGCTGCGCGAGTTCGCCATGTCGCTGGCCGAGGGGCTACGGCAGCACGTGGCGGAGCTGTCCCGCCGGTGGGGGGTGCAGGTGGTGGTGCAGCTCGACGAGCCGAGCCTGCCCGCGGTGCTTGCCGGGGGCGTGCCCACCCCGTCCGGTTACGGCACAGTACCCGCGGTACCCGAGGCGGACGCGGTCGAGTTGTTGCGCTTCGTGCTCGACGCGCTGCCCGTGCCGCGGATCGTGCACTGCTGCGCCCCGCGGCCACCGCTCGCGCTGCTGCGCCGGGCCGGGGCCGACGCGCTGGCCGTCGACGCCGACCTGCTCGCCGGGGCGCCCCGGGCGACCATCGACGCGCTGGGTGAGGCGTGGGACGCTGGGGCGAGCCTGCTGCTCGGCTTGGTGCCTGCGGTGGAGCCGGCGGTGCCGCCCACCCTCGCCGGGCTGGCCCGGCCCGCGCTGGATCTGGTGGACCGCCTCGGTTTCCCCCGCTCGCTGCTCGCCGAGCGCTGCGCGCCGACCCCGTCCTGCGGGCTGGCCGGCGCCACAGCGAGCTGGGCGCTGCGGGCGCACACCCTGGTCCGCGAGCTTGGCCAGGCGTTTCTCGACCCGCCGGACTCGTGGCTCTAGCTGGTCAACCGGGTAGCAACAGGTGCAGCCGGGTCGCGTCGCGGAAATTCGGTGGCGCGGGGCATGCCGGTCGTGCCGGAATGGTGCCATGAGCAGCACGAGCCTCAGCACGCTCTCCCTGACAGCAGTCCGGCCCGCCGACGAGGCGGCGATCCGGGACTGGTACGAGCTGCGTCGCGCGGTGGTGCAGGCCGACCTGCCGGGTGACCCACCCCCGTGCTGGGTCCACACCCTCGGCCGGGTGCGCTACCCCTGGCCCGGGGCACAGGAGACCGTGTGGCTGGCCCGCAGCGGCGGGTCGGTGGTCGGGAGCTGCCTGCTGAACCTGCCGACGCTGGACAACCTGCAGAACGCTACGGGTGAGGTCCTGGTCGCTCCCGAGTACCGGCGGCGCGGTATCGGCCGGGCGTTGCTCGCCCACCTGCGGGCCGAGGCGGCGCGGCACGGCCGGATCCGGCTGATCGGCGAGCTGGCTCAACCACTGGATCCCGCGGCGCCCGACCCGGCAGGCCGGTTCGCGGCGGCGTCCGGAGCGGTGCTGGCCCTGATGGCAACCTGGCGCCGGCTCGACGTCGGGTCGCTCGACCCGGAGCCGCTCGCCCGGCTGGAGCGGCAGGCCCGGGCCAAGTCCCGGGGCTACTCGCTGGTGCAGTGGGTGGGCAGCACGCCGCAGCAGTGGCTGGCCGGCCTGGCCTACCTGACCGGGCGGATGTCCACCGACGCCCCGCTCGACGACCTGCGGTGGGATGCCGAGGTCTATGACGTGGCGCGGATCCGGGACCGCGACGCCGCCTTGCCCACCCGCGGCCTGCACATGGTCACTACCGGGGCGGTGCACGATGCCACCGGGCAACTGGTCGCCTTCACCCAGCTTGGCGGTCATGCGACGTCCACCTGGTACGCCGAGCAGTGGGACACCATCGTCGCTCCGGAGCACCGCGGCCACCGGCTGGGCACCCTGATCAAGGTGGCCAACCTCGAGTACGCCCGGGCGCAGCGCCCCGAGGTGCGCGTGGTCGACACCGTGAACGCCGACTCCAACCCGTACATGGTCGCGATCAACGAGGCCATGGGGTTCCGCTCGCACCGCCGGTTGGGGGAGTGGGAGCTTGACCTGTAGCGACTGGGCCGGTGGCGGCGGCGGGAGGCAGTCGCGGGTGGGGTCCCCCTCGGATGGTGGCGTTGGTAGGTGTAGCGTAGGCCCCTGGTTGTGGTCGTGTTGTTCCCCGATCGCCAGCGAAGCGTCCGTGGAATGTGTGACTACGGGCTTCGCGTGCCTGCTGGAGACCAATCTCCCGGCTGCGTGGTCCGCACAACCGCGGGTCGGCACGGTGCTGGCCCAGGCATCAAGATTATCAGGGAGAGCACATGGCACAGGGCGTCGTGAAGTGGTTCAACGCGGAGAAGGGGTTCGGCTTCATCTCCGTCGACGGGGGTGGCCCCGACGTGTTCGTCCACTTCTCCGCCATCCAGGGTGACGGTTACCGCAGCCTGGAAGAGAACCAGCGCGTGGAGTTCGAGTCGAGTCAGGGCCCCAAGGGGCCGCAGGCCGACTCGGTCCGCGCCATCTGAGCATTCCTTCGC
>DASTLT010000055.1:0-5254 GCA_035714625.1 Pseudonocardiaceae bacterium
AACTGGCCAACCGCCTGGTGGGCATCCTGCACGGCTGCCTGAAGACCCGCACCCTCTACGACGAAGCCACCGCCTGGCCCACCACCACCAACGAAGATCAACAAGTTGCTGCTTGACAATTAAAGCCCTGGGATGTCTCTGCCAGCCCATGAGGCAGGATCGAGGGCAGGGTAGGGCCTGCCCCCTCATCACGCGCCGCCCGAGCTCACGGCGCTGCGCGACTGTTCAGATCACCCCTGAGTGTCTCGGGGACCGGGGGTCGGTAATGGGGGCCGGGTTGCGGCTTGGATGCGTCGGTAGAGTCGGCGGGCGAGGGTGCGTTTGAGTGATCGTCGGATTTCGCGGTGGGTCTTGCCCTCGGCGGTGCACTTGGTGTGGTAGGCGCGGGTCTCGGGGTGGCAGCGCAGGCGGGTGATCACCACGGTGTGCAGCGCTCGGTTGAGGTCGCGGTCACCGCCGCGGTTGAGCAGGCGGCGGACCCGTTGTCCGCTGCTGGCCTGCAGGGGAGACGTGCCGGCCAGGGCGGCGAAGGCCGCTTCACTGCGGACCCGGCCCCGATGTGACCAGCTGATGAGCAGCTGTGCTGCGACGACCGGACCCACCCCTGGTTCAGCGAGGAGTACCGGGCCTGCGGGGTGCTGGGCGATCAGAGTGGTCAGCTCTGGGTCCAGCTCGTCGGTTTGCTGGGTCAGGAACCGGATCCGGGCGGCGATCGAGCGTAGTGTCATGATCGTGACGCGATGCTCGACGGTGGCTTGGGCCGGGGCGTGCAAGTGCTCGATGCGATCGAGTTGTAGGGCCAGTGAGTAGTCGCGCAGACCGGCCCGCAGGTGCTCGGGAGCGACCACGATCAGGCTCTTGAGTTCGTTGATGGCCTTCGTGCGGCTGACCAAGACGGCTTGGCGCGTGGTCAGGACCAGACGAAGCGCCTCGCGCAAGCCCCGGGCACGGGGGCTGGCTTGCTGGTCACGCGACAAGGCCTCGCGGGCCGCGCGCACCGCGTCGATGCGGTCGCTCTTGGCGCCACCCCGGGAACGCCTCACCCCGCCGATCTCGACGATCTGTTCCCCGGCCTCGGCCAGGAACAGGGCGAACCCGGCGGCGAAGCTGCCCGTGCCCTCCAGCGCCCATACCCGCCCGGTTGGTGCGTGCCGCTGAGCCCAGGCCAGCATCCGGGAGTAACCCGCTGCGTCGGCGATATCAGCAAGGTGGGCACCGACCCCGCCGGTCGCGGTATCCACCACGGCCAGATCGATGGTGTCCCGATCGGGGTCGCCCCCGATGACGTAGTCGTACTGTTCTGCCAGCATGACCATGGCGGTTGTCCTCTCCTCCAGGGCGAGCGCGGTCGGCACCGGCCTGGGACGAGGTCACTGGTCGCGGCAACACTGTGAGGGGTCACGCCCACGGGCGGACAAGCTCCTGATCAAGCCAAGACGAGTGAGCCAGGCCGGTGCCGGCAGCCCGAGGGACAGGTCCAACGCAAGGCACGCCCGCAGACGGCCAGTATTCTCGAGAGTCACCCCGTGCTACCGACACCAGCCTGGTCGATCAACCCAACCGGGCCGCCTCAGACACTCACAGTGTTCTCGTTCGTGCCGCGCTGCCAGGGCGAGTGGGGGTCACAGAAAAACACAGGCATGCCGGTGAGCGTGGTGAATTTCGCGTGTTGGGCCATCTCTCGGCCCTGGTCCCAGGTCAGGGAGCGTTTCAGCAGCGTGGGCAGCCGGTTCATGGCGGCGGTCAGGGCGTAGGTCACACGGTCTGCGGAAGGGTCGTAGGGTAGCCTGACCAGGATCACGAATCGGCTGGTTCGCTCCACGAGGGTGGCGAGGGCCGAGGCGTTGGCTTTCCCCCTCAGCAGATCGCCTTCCCAGGGGCCGGGCACGGCCCGGTCCACGGCCTCGGGCGGCCGCTCGGTGATCATGGTCGTGTCGGGGATGGCCTGCCTGGTCTCCGCGATCACGCGCCGCTCGGCCCGGCTGACGCGCCGGATCGTGCCGGTGCGCAGCCGGCCGAGGAGGTGGGCTTTGAGTTGACCTTTGGCTTGGACGAACAACGCTTGGTACAAAGCTTCGTGCGCCACCCGCATCGCCTCATCGTCCGGGAAATCTTGCTTCCGGCGAGTGGAGATCTGTTGGGGTGACCCTTTGCGCTCCAGTCCTTTGGTGACGTCAGCGAGGAGCAGCGGATCGGTTTCCCCCTTGCGATCCTTGGGCCGTTGGGCCTCTGCGAGTGCGTTCTGCTGGGCCTCGGTGGCCCGATAGGCAGATCGTCCGCCATTGCGTGCGATTTCCCCGATTGACCACTGAGTAGTGGCGGTCGAGCCGTCGAGCGATCATGCGGCCAGATTCACCCCCTGCGATTCCTCGTGATATCTCCTCGCGCTCGTCCGCGCACAGCAGCTGACCTCGCGCCACTTGTCCCCCCAGTCATGCGATCGACCAGCCATTATCTCACACTGACGCACTGACCGCTTGAGGCCGCCCAGTGAGACGACGGAGTGGCGGGAGACCACCTCCTCTGGGATGGCATGCTCCGGTGCCGCCCAGCGAAGACCAAGCACAAGCTTAAGGGTACCTAGCCCATGTACACGGGGGATGAGCAGTCATCACGACCGTTTGTGTGGTTTCCCCTTGCAGGGAAGCGACATGCTATTGATCGGCGGGACCGGCATGTTCCGGGGGGTGAGCCGATGCGGTGTTGTGTGGTGCGGAGCTAAGCGAGGACGTTCTGCGAGAGCAGTGGCCGTTGGTCAGTGAGCGAGTCGATGTTCTGGCAGATCACCTCATCCGCGCTCTTGATCTGTTCGCCAACCGTGGTCACGAGCGTTCACCTTCCCACTCATAGGCTGGTCGGACCGGAGGACATCCTGCCACCACGGCCCGCGTCGTGATGGCGTTTCCGGCAGCTGTCCGGTACAGACCCGATGGTCGATCTTGGCCGATGAGTGAACCGCGACCGTTGGTCCGGTGGACCAGCCGGTACTGATCAGGCGTGCCATCACAGCGCCACCAACGGTGCCGAGGTTTAGCCTACAACAGGCCGCAGACTTGGCTCCGTGTTCTAGTAAGCCACCCAGCGTGACACGGTCAGAACGGCCGACCAGGTGAACCCCTCACAGGTCGGTGACCTGCGGCTTTCGGGCGTCCAAGGGGTTCACCTGGAACTTCATCTGTGGACCTTGGGGGACCTTACTACAACACAAACACGCAGTTAGAAGCGCTGGAGACGTTGCTGCGGAAGCTGCCGGACCCCACCGCGCCGGCTCCGCCCCCCGTCGATCGGCCAAAACCGGGGAGGGCACGGCAGCTCGACGCCGACCAGCTCCAGGCGCTCATCCAGGACTACACGGCCGGTTCGACAACCTACGAGCTGGGTGATCGGTTCGGCATCGACCGACGAACGGTGAGTGCAATTCTCCGCAGGCACAGCGTGGACATGCGCCAACGCGGCCTCTCCCCCAGCCAGGTCGACGACGCGATCCGCCTGTACAACTCCGGCTGGGCACTGGCACGGGTCGGCGAACACCTGGGCGTCGACCCGACCACCGTGCTGAACCAACTGCGGAAGCGCGGCATCCCCACCCGAGACACCCACGGGCGAGCCCGATCTTGAAGGGACCGGCGACCGACCATCCCACCGGAAAACATCGTGTATCGGACCGTCCCACTTCAGCGAACGCATTCACATGCTGCTGATCGCTCGTTCCCGCCAACGCGCTGACATGCCGCGGTGGTGGCGGTGGCCACGTCCAAGGGCGTGATTCGGGTGGCCCGTTGATGTGGTGTGTCGACCTCGTGTGGGTACAGTTCGGGTCGGCTGAACAGGTTTGCGGCTATGCCGAAGGTGACCGCTGTCGTATGGTCGACTAGGCCATGCCCAGTGCTGTGTGCGGAAGGGATGAGGATGACTGCGCCCATCATCGATCACCAGGCCACCGGCTACAGCGTTGACCATGCTTACGGCCTGGCCAAGGCCGCTGAGTTGGCCTACAGCGACCGGGACAGGATCGAGGCCCAGGCCCCGGGGTGGGGCTTTGACCGGGTCCGCTACCACCACACGGCGTTCCGGCCGCCGTTTCCGCTGGAAGACACCCAGGCGTACACGATGGCCAGTGACCACATGATCATCACGGCGTTCCGTGGCACCGAACCGGCGCAGATCCGCGACTGGCTTTCCGACAGCAGCACCCCGCCGTGGCCCGGCCCCGGGGGCAAGGGGCTCATCCACTACGGCTTCGGCGAAGCCCTGGAATCGGTCTTTCCCGAGGTCAAAGCCGCTATCACCGAGTTTAGGGACAGCGACCAAACGATCTGGTTCACCGGCCACAGCCTCGGCGGCGCCTTGGCCATGCTGGCCGCCGCCCGGCTGTACTTCCAGGAGCCCAACCTGTTGGCCGACGGCGTTTACACCTTTGGCCAACCCCGCACCTGCGATCGCATCCTTGCCCGGGCGTACGACAAGGTGTTCACCGACCGCACCTACCGGTTCATCAACAACAACGACATCGTTACCCAACTCCCACCCGAACCGGCCTTCCACCACGTAAAGACCATCCGCTACATCGACTCCAACGGCACACTCCACAACTCGATGCCAATGCTGAGCAACCTGGCCGACCGCGCAAAAGGTCTCACCGCCGACGCCCTGGCTCCGGGCAGCGACGCGCTTCGTGACCATCCTATGAAGACCTACCTCGCCGCCCTGGAGAAAAACCGCAGCTAAACACCGAACATGTTCCCGTTCCCCGGTCCCGGAACCGCTCCTGTGCTGCGGGCCGATGTGAATGAGTGGACTGTTGCTCATGCTGCTACGTTCTTGTGTTGCTTCGATTGTCATCTTGGTGTCACCTGAGTCCTGGCGTCGCGTCCGCGCAGGAACGCTCAAGTGAGAGCTGTTCATCGACCAGGAAGACCTTAAAGACCTCTCACCTGAACCTTGTCCGAGTCCAGCCAGTGCCGCGCTTGACCCGGAGTTTGCTGGGTACGGTCTCGACCCGGGGTACCTGACTACCTGCCGGGCACTCAGGACGAGTTCCTCTATACGCCTGCGGAGTTCGACCCCGCAGTAGTCGAGTTCGATCAGAAGACGAAGTCGACGTTCACCGCCACAGAGACATCCCAGGGCTTTAATTGTCAAGCAGCAACTTGTTGATCTTCGTTGGTGGTGGTGGGCCAGGCGGTGGCTTCGTCGTAGAGGGTGCGGGTCTTCAGGCAGCCGTGCAGGATGCCCACCAGGCGGTTGGCCAGTT
>DASTLT010000056.1:0-5784 GCA_035714625.1 Pseudonocardiaceae bacterium
CCCGGATCGTGGGCGAGCAGTGCGCGCAGCCGGGTGTCCAGCCCGGCACGCACCTGGTGCACCGGCGGGTCAGCGCGGCTGACCTCCACCGGTGCACCCAAGTCGATCAACTCGGGTGGCTCGGGGGGCGGGACCGGGTGACGGGGCCCGGGCGGCGGGGCAGCGGCGGCAACACTCATGGGTGAAATCGTAAGGAGTTGCCGTCCGTGGTGACCGGTAGGCCAGCCGGCGACGACATCAGTCGTTGGCGTGCAACGCGGCGTTGAGCTCGATACCTGCCCGGCCCGGGCGGGGCACCGCCTGCACGGTGCCGCGCACCGAGTCGCGGTGGAACAGCAGGCCGTCGGCGCCAGAGAGCTCACGGGCCTTGACCACGGTGCCGTCGGGCAGCGTCACCTTGGTCCCTGCGGTGACGTACAGGCCCGCCTCCACCACACAGTCATCACCCAGGGAGATCCCGATTCCGGCGTTCGCGCCGACCAGGCAGCGCCGCCCCACCGAGATCTGCTCCTGGCCACCGCCGGACAGCGTGCCCATGATCGAGGCGCCGCCACCCACGTCGGAGTCGGCGCCGACAATGACCCCGGCGGAGATCCGGCCCTCCACCATCGAGGTGCCCAGCGTGCCCGCGTTGAAGTTGACGAACCCCTCGTGCATCACCGTGGTACCGCTGGCCAGATGAGCGCCGAGGCGCACCCGGTCGGCGTCGGCGATCCGCACCCCGGTGGGCAGCACGTAGTCCACCATCCGGGGGAACTTGTCCACCCCGTGCACGGTGACCGGGCCGAGCTGGCGCATCCGCATCCGGGTGGCCTCGAACCCCTCCACCGGGCACGGCCCGTTGCTGGTCCACACCACGTTGCAGAGCAGCCCGAAGATCCCTTCCAGGTTGATGCTGCGCGGGGTGATCATCCGGTGCGAGAGCAGGTGCAGGCGCAGGTAGACGTCGTGCGCGTCGACCGGGGGAGCAGCCAGGTCCGGCACCACGGTGCGCACCGCCACCAGCTCGACGCCACGCGCCGGGTCCGGGCCGAGCAGCGCAGCGAGCTCGTCGGGCACCTCGTTCTCCACCAGTTGCACCGTGCCGGTCGGGACCTTCCGGGGGGCGCCGTACACCGGACTCGGGAACCAGGTGTCCAGCACCGCTCCGGCGGGGGTGACGGTGGCCAGCCCAAGGCCGTGGGCGGCAGCGATCTGCGGGTTGTTCACGACCGGCCACGGTAGCGCGCAGGGGTGCGCGGTCTGGTGCCAGACGGGGAAACTGGGGCGTCGCAGGCCGGGGCAGCGGGGCACGAGTGCGGTGCGGCGATACCGTCTCCCCGTGGATCTGGACCTGGGCGCCGACCCCGTCGAGCTGACCGTGGCGCTGGTGGACGTGCCCAGCGTGTCCGGGCAGGAGGCGGCGCTGGCCGACGCGGTGGCCGGGGCGCTGGCCGCCCAGGCGCCGCACCTGCGGGTACTGCGTTCGGGCAACACCGTGCTGGCCCGCACCGAGCTGCGCCGCCCACAACGGGTCCTGCTCGCCGGGCACCTGGACACCGTGCCGGTAGCCGGCAACCTGCCCTGCCGCTGGGAGGATGATCGGCTCTACGGCTGTGGCACCTCGGACATGAAGGCGGGTGACGCGGTGATCCTGCACCTCGCCGCCGCGGTGCCCGAGCCGGTGCACGACCTGACCGTGGTGCTTTACGACTGCGAGGAGGTCGAGGCCGCCCGCAACGGGCTGAACCGGGTCGAGCGCGAGCACCCCGAGTGGCTGGCCGCTGACCTGGCCATCCTGGGCGAGCCCACCAGCGGCCTGGTCGAAGCGGGCTGCCAGGGCACCCTGCGGGTGATCGTGCGCACCGGCGGGCGGCGGGCGCACAGCGCCCGCTCCTGGCTCGGGCGCAACGCGATCCACGCCGCCGGTGAGGTACTGGCCCGGCTCGCCGTCTACCGGCCGCGCACCGTCGAGATCGACGGCTGCGGCTACCGGGAGGGCATGCAGGCGGTGGGCATCAGCGGCGGTGTCGCGGGCAACGTGGTACCCGACACCTGCGCGGTGACGGTCAACTTCCGCTTCGCCCCGGACCGCTCGCTGGCCGACGCCGAGCAGCACGTGCGGGGCGTGTTCGCCGGCTTCGACCTGGAATTCACCGACGGCGCGCCGGGGGCGTTGCCGGGCCTGGACGCCCCGGCCACCCGGCAGTTCCTGGTCGCCTGCGGGGCGGCGCCGGGGGCGAAGTATGGCTGGACCGACGTGTCCCGGTTCGCGGCCCGGGGGATCCCCGCGCTGAACTACGGGCCCGGCGACCCCAACCTGGCACACACCCGCGAAGAACACGTGCGCACCGACCTGATCACGTCCTGCACCGAGGTCCTGCACCGGTACCTGACCGGCGGGCGCTGACCGGCGGCGCTGACCGGCGGGCGCGGCCGGCGGCGAAGTGGCTCACTACGCTGACGCCCATGACGGTGGACGGGCGGCGGGCTCCCAGCGAGGATGACGAGCACCCGCGGGAGAAACTGCGCGGACCGGTGGTGCTGCGTCGGGACCGGCGCAAGGAAGCGAGCACCACCGATCAGCGGCTGCTCGACTCCCGCGGGCCGGCGGACTGGGTGCACACCGACGTGTGGCGGGTGCTGCGCATCCAGGCGGAGTTCGTCGACGGGTTCGGCATGCTCGCCGAACTGCCCCGGGCGGTCACCGTGTTCGGCTCCGCCCGCACACCCCGTGACCACCCGGAGTACGCCACCGGCCGGGCCCTGGGTGCGGCGCTGGCAGCCGCTGGCTTCGCGGTGATCACCGGTGGCGGCCCCGGCACCATGGAGGCGATCAACCGCGGCGCGTCCGAGGCGGGCGGGCTCTCGGTCGGCCTCGGCATCGAGCTGCCCTTCGAGCAGGAGCTCAACCCGTGGGTTGATCTGGGGATCAACTTCCGCTACTTCTTCGTGCGCAAGACGATGTTCATCAAGTACGCCCAGTCCTTCGTGTGCCTGCCCGGCGGGTTCGGCACGCTGGATGAGCTGTTCGAGGCGCTCACCTTGGTGCAGACCAAGAAGGTCACCAAGTTCCCCGTCGTCCTGCTCGGACGGGCCTACTGGGGCGGGCTGTACTCGTGGCTCGCCGACACCGCGGCGGCACAGGGCAAGCTCACCGCAGCCGAGATCGGCCTGCTGCACATCACCGATGATGTGGACGAGGCGGTGCGGTTGGTCGCCGAGTCCTACCAGGCCTGGCAGGACACCCATTGAGGGCGCGCAGCGTGTGTGTCTACTGCGGCTCGGCGGCCGGCATACCCGAGCGTTACCAGCGGCTCGCCGCCGAGGTGGGCGCTGGCATCGCCGCGCGGGGCTGGCAGTTGGTGTCCGGCGGCGGCCACGTGTCGATGATGGGCTCCCTGGTCGGTGCCGCCCGGGCGCACGGCGGGCGCACGGTGGGGGTGATCCCCCGGACGCTGGTCGACCGCGAGATGGCCGACCAGGACGCCGACGAGCTGCTGATCACGGACACCATGCGGGAACGCAAGGCATTGATGGACGCGCACGCCGACGCCTTCCTCGCCCTGCCGGGCGGGCTGGGCACCTGCGAGGAGCTGTTCGAGGCGTGGACCTCGCGCGCGCTGGGCCTGCACACCAAGCCGGTCGTGCTCCTTGACCCCGACGGGCACTATGCGGGCCTGCTGGACTGGGTGACCGGGCTGCGCGAGCGCGGGTTCGTCTCCACCGCCCGCCTGGCCAGCCTGGTCGTCACCATCGACGTCGACTCCGCGTTGCGGGCCTGCGTCGGATGATCATAATTGACGCTGGTCACGATCAAGGCGAGGGGAGACCCATGAAGCTGGGGCAGCATGACTTCCCGGCTCAGCAGCTATTGGTGATGGCTGTCATCAATCGAACCCCGGACTCATTCTACGACCAGGGCAGGCACTACGGCCTGCCAGCGGCGTTGGCGGCCGTGGCAGCGGCGATAGCCAATGGTGCGGATATTGTGGACATCGGGGGAGTGAAGGCGGCGCCAGGGCCGGCCGTTCCCCTTGCGGAGGAAATCGAGCGGGTGGTGCCGGTGGTCACCGAGGTCCGCCGACGGTATCCGGCGGTGGTCATCAGTGTGGACACCTGGCGAAGTGAGGTCGCGCAGGCCTGTGCCGAAGCGGGTGCCGATCTGATCAATGATGCCTGGGGCGGTTATGACCCGGATCTCGCCGAAGTGGCCGCGAGATATGGCTGCGGCCTGGTCTGCACCCACGCCGGAACCCTGGTGCCCAGGACCGTGGCCCGCGGGCTGAAGTACGTGGATGTCGTGTCGGAGGTCAAGTTACGCCTGCTTGAGCTGGCCAGCCGCGCCGTGGCGCTCGGGGTCAACCCGGACTCGATTCTCATCGACCCCGGTCATGACTTCGCAAAGAACACCGTGCACTCCCTGGAGGTCACCCGTCGAATCGGTGAGATAGTCCAGGCGGGCTGGCCGGTGCTGGTCGCGGTCTCGAACAAGGACTTCATCGGTGAATCCCTGGATCTTCCCGTTGGGGAACGGTTGGAGGGGACGTTGGCGGTGCTCGCCCTGTGTGCCTGGATGGGAGTCCGGGTGTTTCGGGTACATAACGTCAAGGAGGCTCGGCGGACTCTGGACATGGTCAGCGTCGTGATGGGCAAGAAACGGCCGCTGGTCGCGCAGCGGGCCGTTGACTGAGCTGGGGGCCCTGGTGCGAGAACGTCGTAACCGGTCGCTGCTCCCGCAGGCCCGGCGGTGGTTCGCCGAGGCGACCGTGCAGAGCGTGCCGTGGACGGTCGAGGCCCTGCTGGCGGCCAAACAGGGCCAGACGGTCAGCGTCGTGCTGCCTGCCCTGAACGAGGAGGCCACGGTCGGCGCGCTGGTCACCGCGCTGCGGCCGATGGTCGGCGGTCTGGTTGACGAACTGGTGGTGATGGACTCCGGCTCCACCGATCGGACTGCCGCGGTGGCCCACGCGGCGGGCGCCCGGGTGGTGCAGCGCACTGATGTGCTGCCCGAGCTGGAGCCGTGGCCAGGCAAGGGTGAGGTGCTCTGGCGTTCGCTGGCGGCCACCTCAGGGGATCTGCTGGTGTTCATCGACTCCGATCTCGTGGATTTCGACTCCGGGTTCGTTCCGGCGCTGCTCGGGCCGCTGCTGCTCAGCCGACGGCGCGGGGTCCAGTTGGTCAAGGGTTTCTACCGGCGTCCGCTGCGGATGGAGAGCGTCGAGACCGGCACCGGCGGCGGTCGGGTCACCGAGCTGCTGGCCCGGCCACTGCTCAATGCGCTGCGTCCCGAGCTGGCTGGCGTGGTGCAGCCGCTGGGTGGTGAGTACGCAGCCCGTCGCGGGTTCCTGGAGTCGGTGCCCTTCGCCGCCGGGTACGGTGTGGAGATCGGGCTGCTGCTGGATGTGCACTCCGGGCACGGGCTGGATGGCCTGGCCCAGGTGAACCTGGGCGTGCGCAAGCACCGCAACCGCTCGCTGCTCGAGCTCGGAGTGATGTCCCGCCAGATTCTCGGTGCCGCCCTGCCGCGTTGTGGAGTGGCCGAGGTCCCGGGATCGGACGGCATCACCCAGTTCGTGCAGCTCGGTTCCCGCTTCATGCCGACCGAGAGCGGCGTGCTGGTGGCTGACCGCCCGCCCATGCGCGACGTGCTCGCGGCGCGCTCCGCCTAGATGAATGATTCCTAATGTGGTCAGTGGTCGTAGGCGATCAGTGACCGCTTGACGGGTGCGTTGATCTTCCAGTTGTGCCAGATCGCGGTGGCCAGGGCGAGCAGGCGCTGGGCCACTCGCACGATGACCCCGG
>DASTLT010000057.1:0-34017 GCA_035714625.1 Pseudonocardiaceae bacterium
TCAGGCTCTGAACGCGGCCGGTTCACCATGAGTGGTCGGAAGGCTACACTCGATCACGAGCTGAGGGAAGTGGCAATATGAGACGCGCGGCACCCCGTGGCATCCGGAGTCTCAGGACATCCGGAAGGGTTGCGGCGGACCCTTGAAGCTTGATCATGATGTGGTGCTCGGACGATCCGGCTAGCTGGAGCTGGCGTAAGCGAACGCGGCGGTGACCACGCCGGTGGACCACGGCGTCCCGGCCGGGGGTGCGGGTGCTGCAGACCCGGGCACCGGTACCGGCTACAACGCGGCGTTGTTGGCGCGCACCCGCCGTCGATGGCGCTCTAGGGGTTTATCCAGATGAGCACCGACCGGATCAGCCTGCACGGAGACGTCACGCTCCACAGCCTGCCCACCGAGCACGCCGCGCCGGTCGGCATCGCGAGCGCGCAGGCGACGCTGTGTGGTTCGTCGAGATCGGGGCGGGCCAGATCGGGCGCGTCACCCCGGACGGGAGGATCACCGAGTGCTCCCTTCCCGACCGCGCCGCACGATCGTCGGCTGGTCCGGGAGTGAGGCGGTCGGGGACGGGGTGACCCGGTGGGGTGATCGGAGGTGTGTGCAGGGTTCTCACCTCAAGGGCCTTCCTGTGGGGACCTTTCTGCGGGGGGTCAGTACCGCGGGCGGGTCTGGGGACCGGGTTGCGGTCCGAATGCCCACTAGCGTGGCGGTGATCACTAGCCGGGGTGTCACGGTGCGGGTGGGCACGTTTTCTCGCCGCTCACCTCGGCGTTTGTCCCTGGTGAACAGCCAAAGGAGGGGGCAGGACTGCGACCGATCTGATCGCGGGGTGCCTGCCTGGGTTCCTGGTGGGGCCACGGTGGACCGCCCGTCTCCTGGCAAGTCGGGGCCAGACCACGCTCCGCTCCCTGCCTTCGTATCGAGCCGAGTGGGCCCGGCGCCGACCAGGCCCACCGCCCCCGCTGGGGACAGTCAGTCCGGACATCTGCGGCTCGCCTCCCCGTGGGGCTGTTCGGGGTGGCTGGCCGACTCCCCCCAGCCCCCGCGCGAAGGCCGCAAGCGCCGCACCGGAGCGGTGGTGCCGTCCTCGCCCGGCTCCGGACAGTGACAGTCCCGGTGGAGCCGGTGTGGGTGGGAATTTTTCCTCTCCCCACTCAGCCGGGCTGACCTGCACAAATAGCGGGGCGACGGGGTGAATTGTCGGCCCATTCCGATCGCTGGACGCGGGTCCGTGTCCGGGGCCTGGGCTACGGTGCGCAGCAATCTGACACCGCAGGTGAACTCATTGGGGGTGATTAGGTGATGCCCAGGAAAGCAGGGACATCGACCAAAGCGCAGTGCGACCAGTTACGCGGACGCATGCGCGGCTACGGCTGCACTGTCGCGCAGATCGCCGCCGAGATGAGCCGCCGCTTCGGGCTGCGCCCCCGGGCGGCGTGGCGGTATGCCCTGGGCTGGCAGCAGTGGAAGGTAGCCCAGCAATACAACACCGTGCACCCGGGATCCAGCCTGCTGGACAACCGGGTCAGCGAATGCGAGAACTGGCCGCACGGCGGCAAGCGGCCCAGCCTGCACTACCTGGCCAACCTTGCCACCACCTTCGGTCACGGCTGCACCCCAGCCCAGCTCGTCGACGCCGACGATCTGGACAAGTTCACCCCGGCGGAGCGCCTCCTGCTCACCAGCGCCCCGCCCCTGCCCACCGAGGCCGCTGACGTTGGGGCGCGCACCCGGGGGCGCCGGGGGACGCAGCGGCTGGTGCTTCCCGCCGGTCAGCCAGCGAGCGAACTGGTGGTCCCCACCGACCCCGCGGTATGGACCGATGTGCGGGGGCTGCAGCCTGCCGGCGAGCTGGTCACCCTGCTGATGAGCTGCCTGGGCACGCTGACCACGGCTGACGGTGAGACACTGACCACAGCGCACGGACGAGACGATGCTTATTATCGGCTTGTTCAGTTCCTGATGAGTTGGGCTCACAACATGAAACGCCGTAACGCGCTGCGCGCCCTGGGCTGGGCAGCCTCGGCCGCTTCAGTCGGCTACCTCCTGGACCCCGACGAGTACCAGCGGGTCGCTGCCGTGCTGAGCAAACCGCGCCGGATCGATGCCCCGACCATCGAACACATCGAGGCTGTGCTGTGGCATTGCCGGATGCAGGAGGCCGCGCTCGGCCCGCGGGCCGTCCTTGACACCGTGCTCGCTCAGCGCGAGCTGGCTCGGGTGCTGCGGGCGGACTGCCCGGCCGCACTGCGCCCCCAACTGCTCTCGGTGCTCAGCGGGGCCTCGCGCCACGCGGGCTGGCTGTCCTTCGACGGAAACGACTTCACCGGCGCGACGTATTTCTACGAAGAGGCCCGTGCCCTGGCCCACGACGCACAGGACATGGAACTGGTGGCGTTCGTGCTGTGCGAGATGAGCTACCTGGCCACCTGGCGCGGCCAGCCCCGGATCGGTATCGATCACGCCGTCGCGGCCGGCCAGTGGGCCAGCCACACCGGCGACCTGCGGCTGCGCGCCAATGTCGCTGACATGGCCGCGCAGGCATACGCCGCCGACGGGCAGCGCGACCAGTGCCTGGCAGCCCTCGACGCCGCCCACACCGCACTCACGGAGGCCGGCGACAAGACCCCACGCCCCATCCACTTCTATAACTATGACGAAGCGATCCATATCGCGACTCGCGGCAGGTGCCACCTCGCCCTCCAGGACGCGCAGCGCGCCGCCGACTACATCCAGCAATCACTCCCGGCGCTGGACCCGTCCCACGTCCGGAACGCAGCCTTTACTACGGCCTTTCTTGGGCGGGCCCGGGCGCAGTCCGGGGAGGTGGACGAAGCGACGCGGTTACTCGGTGACGCGGGCGAGGTCGCCGGGCAGAACAACCTGGCACGGCTGATAAAGGTCCTGAAGCAGGGCCGGACCGAGTTGCAGCCCTGGGCGGACACGGCCGCTGTCCGGGCGCTGGATGACCGCCTGGAGACGTGCGGCGTGGCATGACAGCGACGCCGCGTATCTGGGTCTGCGCGCGCCACATGGACTTTTCCTGAGCGGTTCTCCAACACCCCTTATCGGGAGGGCAGGTCCTTGCTGCACAGGAAGCCGAGGGTGGACAGGCCTTCAGACAGGTAGAGCTGCTCAGCGCTGCCGGTGGCGGCTTGCAGGACCTTGTACTCCGCACCGTTCGTCGCGCCCCAGGCCCCGCCACAGTGCCCTGCCGTGGCTGCGGTGGCGGTAGTCGGGATGCACGGCGAAGTACTGGGGCGGCTGCATGGGCGTCCCCAGGTCCTTCACCAGCTACGTCAGGTCAACTCCGCGTGCCGCCACCGCCACCGCCCTTTCCCTCGTGCCCGCTGTCGCCCCGGAGCCCCAACACGTTACTGATCTACTCTCAGCTCAGTCCTCGCGCGAGAGCTTGGCTGAGAACTCTTATCGTCGTTCGTCGGTCAGCGTCGCCACTGGCGTCCGAACGCATATACCAGCCGAGATCCCAGAGTTGACGATGCGGGCGCGAACACTGAGCTGAGCGCATGCTTCGGAGCGCAGAGAGTTACTTGAAGGGGGAGACGACCGGGTTGTCAAGCCTCTGTGTCACGCGGGGTGTCGGGTAACTGTCCGGGACACGCCGTCGGATCCGCGCTCGGACCCCCACCCACGTCGACTAGTATCGAACACACGTTCGAACACCCTCGGGATGGACGTCGTGCTCGCGCCAACGATGGTGTGTTTCCTTGCATACGAGCCACGCTGGTGAAAGTTTAGGGGTCTATAGTTTGATTCGGATGGTCGGCTGCGCCAGATGGGAGGCATGAGTGGGCTCCTGGATTACCCGGCAGTGGGCGGCCTCCTTCGACGCGCCGAGCCGCAGCGGGCAGCGAGGTGGCACCTACCGGGCGTATCTACCGGACGACCTGGTCACCCGGCCCGTGGTGCTGAGCGCGGGGCTCGCTGTGCGCGCTGCGGAGGTCGAAGCCGACGTCCGTGCCCTGAGTACCGCACCTGAGACGCGGGCCCTCGAAGGGCTAGCGCGCTTCCTGCTCCGTTCCGAGGCGATCGCGTCGTCGCGAATCGAGGGGATGCAGGTGGCGCCCCAACAGCTCGCGCTGGCCGAGCTGGCGCAGTCCGAGCAGCTGACGACCACCGGCTTCACCCGCAACGCCCAGCTCGTCGCGAACAACATCACGACCCTGCGGAGGGCGGCGAACGAACTCGCTAGCGCGCCGTCGATCACCGTGACGGGAATCGACGAGCTGCACCAGGCACTGCTTCCGGATGAGCGGCACCATGGGCAGCGCACCGTGCAGAACTGGATCGGCGGCAGCGACTGGCACCCCCTGGATGCCCAGTTCGTGCCCCCGCCACCGGAGCATGTCGGTGCGCTGATGGACGACCTGGTCCAGTACGCGAACGGTGCGACGCATGCCGCGCTCATCCAGGCCGCGCTGGTGCACGCCCAGTTCGAGACCATCCACCCCTACACCGACGGGAACGGGCGAGTCGGCCGCGCGCTCATCCACACCGTGCTGACCCGCCGTGGGCTCACCCCCTCGGCCGTGCTCCCACTCAGCCTGGTTCTGCTCACCCGATCCGACGCCTATCTGGACGGTCTCACCGCCTACCGGCACAACGCGCCAGTATCCTCCGATGCCTCCCGGTCCGGCCTGGAGACGTGGCTGTGGACGTTCCTGGAGGCCGCCGATCTGGCCGCCGCGCAAGTCGTCCGGTTCACCTCCGAGATCGCCGAGCTGCGCGCCAGGTGGCGCGAACAGCTGGCTGCCCGCCGTAGCGCCCAGGGCGTCCGGCAGGTCCCGCGGGCCGACTCGGCCGTCGCACGGCTCATCGAGCTGCTCCCGGAGACACCGCTGCTCACTGCCCGCACCGTCCAGCGGATCCTGGCGGTGTCGTTCCCCGCCGGGCGCACCGCTCTCGAAGAGCTGGCCGACGCCAAGGTCGTGACCCGCAAGAACGTGGACCGGGGAACGACCGGCTACTTCGCCAGCGACGTCTTCGAGCTGCTCACCATCGCCGAGCGCCGTCTCGCCAGCACGCGCTGGGACACCCGCCAGTCGCCCCCGTCACGCCCGGTTCCAGCGCTGGCCCAACGAAGGACAGTCATAGGGTGACCTGGCCCTCGCCGAGGACGGGTACCAGCGGCTCAGGCTGCGGTGCCCGCCTCGCCCCGCAGCCCGGACAGGAACTTCCCGGTGAGCACGACGCGCTCGGTCTCGTCGAGCACTTCGACGGTGCGGCCGTCGAGGTTCGGAGCGTCCAGCGCGGATTCCGCCGGGCACAGCAGCCAGAATCCGTGCGGACGATCCGGCGGGCGCCGCGCGGCGTTCTGCAGCCGGGTCAGCACGTCGTGCCCGCCCCTGGTCGTAGTACCGCGCGAGCAGCCCGGCGTCGTGCACGAACAGCACCGTCTCCGGCTCGGCCGCCAACCTGAGCAGCCGCTGCTCGACCCGGGTCCAGACGGCCCGCAGGTAGGAGGCCAGGCCGGGGGAGATTTCGACGGCGATGGTGGGTGTCTCGTCGGTCGTGGTGCGCGGGTCGGTGATGCCGTCCCCCCACTCCGGCTTCTCGTTCGACGCCATCTTGCGCAGGGTGATCGCTGCTGCGTAGCGTTCCGCGTGATCGTCGAACACTGGACGGCGATCGGTGCCCAGGAAGGGGTCCAGGTAGCCCCGGCTGCCCGCGGTGATGTCGCGCTCGGAGATGCCGGCGAGCGAGAAGTCGAACAGCATCAACTGCCAGGACCGGTCGGCTCGTTGGAAGACTCCGAAGTTGTCCGGTTTCAGGTCGCGATGCCGCACGCCCTTGGCCGCGAGCTGGTCCAGCGCGGTGAACAGGTCGCCGCCGAACCGCGCCAGCTCGTGGTAGGTAGCCTGCCCTCGGCCCGCAGCCGCGCACCCAGCGTTCGCCCCCCGCCGTACTCCAGGTCGAGCACGGTGCGCCCGCCCAGCTCGCGCGGGCCACCCCACAACCGCACCACCGACCAGCTCCAGCGCCTTCGCCTCGGTGTGCAGGCGGGCTGCCTTCTGCTCGTCCAGCGCAACCCTGAGTCCGCGGTGGGTGATGCCCGGCAGCACCTGGTATTCGCGCTGGGCCGCTCGGGTGACCGAACGCTTGGCCTCCTCAGTGGCCTGCTGGGCGGTGAGGTAGATCCGGACCCGGCCTTCCTCGCGCACGAGGCCCGTGCGCTCGGCTAGCCGGTCCTCCCAGGTCGGGCCGGCGTCCAGGGGTTGCGGCTGCAGCATCCAGTCATCGCCGAACCGCAGATGCGCTGTCGACGCCCGGATCCCGATCTTCTCCATCAGTTTCGGCAGCACCCGCCGGGAGAATTCCGGGGTGACCCGCTGAAGTTCGCGTTGCGGCGGCTTGGCCAGCAGGTCCCGCCAAATCTACGGCAGCCCGCTGGCGACGTCGTCCCTGTCGTACACCGGTCTGCTAGACCTCGTCCAAAGCCGAACTGAGATTCCGGGCGGACAGGAAGACTGCCGGCTCGACCCGCGGGATGCGCCCGCTGAGGCCCCGCTGCTTGGCCGCCCATTCCAGCCGGTTCTTCAGCTCCTTGGACTTCAGGTCGATCAGATGTAGCGGGTTGAGCAGGGTCAGCACCCGGCGGCTGTTCGGCTCGTGAAAGCTCCAGGTCTCGCCGTTGTTGACCACGTGCCCCGGGTGTCCTTGAGTTCCACCAGGTACAGGCCGCCCGATACCGCGATGAGCAGGTCACATTCGTTGATCCGGCCGGACGCGGCGGTGAAGGAGAAGGTCGCCCAGGCCCGGTACGGCTCGACCTTGGGCATCAGGTTCCTGATGTGGTCCAGCCCGTCCTGCTCCCAGGGGTATTCGGACGTGCGCTCCTGGAGCCAACGCTGCACAGCGGGTGGCGGGTCAGGCTTGAGTCTGCCAGCTTGCGGCACTGTGCACCCTCCCCGCTATCTGATTGGCCCAGGCGTGACGTTAGGACCCTACCGGGGTGTCCCCGTTGAACACGCAGCCGTTACCGGCACTCACCGAAAGGCACGCAGCGACCGGGTGTCTTTGTTGGCCTCTGCCACTGCGCTCACTGCTCGGCGCTCAATGGTCGGCTTCCTGCCGACGTCCTGAGCGGCTCGTCAGTCACCGGAGTGTGACGCCAGATGCGGTCAGGGCGTCGTTGGCGGTCTGGTCGTCATCGGGGCTGAGGTTGACCGGTCGGGTCGCGGCGAGCAGGACGAGGTGTGGTACCCGCGGAGGTGGGTGTCGATCGCGGTGTCCTGCATGCAGACGTCTGGGGCGAGGACGACCACGACGACCCGGGTGATGTTGTGCTGGCGGAGGATCCCGTGGCGGGTCGGCGCGCTGTTCGCGTTGCATGTTCGACGCGGGGGCCTCGGCTGTCAGTCGCGAGGGGCATACATGATCACGATGACGCCGGCCAGAAAGATCAGGGCACCGATGACGTCGTAGCGGTCGGGGCGATAGCCGTCGGCAACCATCCCCCAGGCCAGCGATCCGGCGACGAACACGCCGCCGTAGGCGGCCCACCGCCGCGGGGCGAGGCGCGCGAGCCACCGCACGCTACCCCGGCCACCGCCCGTGTCCGGGATCGTGGACTCCCGTCGAGTGAGGCTCATGCCCGCGTGTTGGCATTCGGGCACCAGCCGATCCTGTCGCCGCGGACCAAAAGTATCCAACGGTCGTATCAGTGATCTTAAATCTGTCTGGACAGTGCCCCTGAGCTGGGGTTGTGGGCCGCCTGGGGGTCGAACCCAGAACCCAAGGATTAAAAGTCCTTTGCTCTGCCGGTTGAGCTAACGGCCCCGCCCGCCGATGGTAGCCAACGCGGCATCCCCGCTGGTGGTGGGTGGGGCGGTGAGGAGCGGTCTGGGGCCTCCTCACGCGCGGAGTTCGCCGCAGGAACTCGACGATTTCATGTCCCGCGTCAAACTCCTCCTGGGCAACCCGCCGCCACGGCGAAGCCTGCCGCCACAGCCCCCGGCTGTCGCCATCAGCCCTCACCGCCCGGCCCATCGAGCCGGAAGCGGCCCTCAATCACCAGCATCCCGATCGGCACCGCTGGCCGGGGCGGGACCGTCTGCAGGAGGCCCTACCTTGGGCTCAACGCCACCTGCTGATCGTTCACCCAAGGCCTCACGCCACTCTCGCAGAAACTCCTGACCGACGCGGAGGACGGCCTGGTCGTCCCGCGTGGTTCGCCGGAGGCTCTTGATCCAGCGTTTGTGGCAGTTGCCCAATCGTTTCCTCGACCTGCAAGGGCACCGATACCCCGCGGAGGTGTTCGTCGTCACGCTGTGGAGCTGGGCCTCGAACTGGTCGGTGTCAGCGATGCCGTGGCCTCGTTGAACCACTGCCGGTGGCCGCCATCGCCATGATCCCATTCATTGCCATGCCAGTGCGGCGTGATGTCCGGATGCTTCCACGTCTCGTACGCGAGTTGGAGCAGGATGAACTCTCGAACCCGCTCCAGGTACCTGAGCAAACCCCCTGGTCTGCAGAAGTCGGCTACAGGGGCGGTCTACGGGAGCCGCATGCAGAACCGGCCAGTCGGCTCGACGTGATTGTCACCCGTTCGCTCAAACCGCCTCGCCGGGTCGAACGTGTCCGGAAGGTCGAAGGGATCGAGTCCGCGGTAGCGGATTGACACCTCGAAACGCTGCCGCCTACCGCCCGATTCGCGCACCTCGATCGACCCCTCGATGCGCGCGCGGCCCAGGCAGCGAGCGGCTGGATAACTATCGGGAATCGATCGGGAGGCGTCCGCGACATTGTCCGCGGTTATCGCTCGCTGAGCTCGTCGCCCACGGCCAGCACCTCGCTCACCAGTGCCTCAGCGTCGGCGATCTCGGTGTTCGGCCCGATGAAGGCCGGCCGGATAACGAACTTGTCGTCCACCACGGCACTGGAGGGCACGCAGCGGCCGCGGGCCCGCACGCCCTTGAGCACCGCCTCGTTGAGCTTGTCAAGCGCAGGCGACACCTCGCGGCTCGCGCCCGGCGGAATGTACCGGAAGCAGCAGATCGAGAGCTCCGGCTCGGCCACCAGTTCCAGACGGTCGTCGCCGCGCACGAGTTCTGCCACCCGGCGGGCGCAGTCGAGATGGCGGCCCACCCGGGCGCGCATGCCCTCGACGCCGATCTCCTTGAGCGCCGCCCACACCGTGAGGCCGCGTGCGCGAGCCGAGAAGTCCACCGAGCTGTACAGCGAGCCCTCGCCGAACTCGTCGAAGGGCGAACCCACGTCGCCGCGGCTGGCCGGGTCGAAGTGATGGAAGTCAGGCCGGCTGACCACCAGGGAGCGCTGCTGCAGCGCGCCGTCGCGCACGATGGCCGCGCCGCAACCCAGCGGAACGGCCATCCACTTGTGCGGGTCCACCGCCAGCGAGTCGATCTTCGACAGGTCGCCGTACAGCGGCCGTACGCGCTCGTCGAGCACGCCGAAGCCGCCGTAGGCGCCGTCCACGTGCAGCCACACGCCGCGGTCGTGCGCGATCGTACGCATGGCGTCGATGGGATCGATGGTCCCGGTGCGCACGTCGCCCGCGGTGGCGATCACGGCGACCGGCGTGCGGCCGGCGGCGATGTCGGCATCCATCATCTGCGTGAGCGCTTCGCAGTCCGCGCGGCGCCGCGCGTCCATGGGGACGGTCCGCCTGGCTACCGCGCCCAGGCCCAGCACCGACAACGCGCGCACGCCCACGTCGTGCAGGCTGGCGGTGGCGTACACGCGTGGCTCGGGGATGCTGGCCGCGCCCTGCTCCGTCGGGTTCACGCCGATGCGCTCGCCGGCATGCTGGCGAGCCGCGGCGAGACAGACCAGGTTGGCCACGGCGCCGCCGCTGGTGAATGTGCCGCCGCATTCCCCGCCCATGCCGAGCGTCTCGCCCATCCAGTTGAGCGCCAGCACCTCCAGGAAGTTGCCTGGTGAGGCATACCAGCGCTGCGCCGCCACCAGGCTACCCACGAAATTGGCCACCGCGGGCACGATGGACGGCATGGTGGTGATATGGCTGGAGAAGCCGGGCGCGCCGATGCGCAGCCCGTAGGGAATGACCACCTCGTTCAGGGCGTCCAGCACCGCCTGCGCGCCCTGACCCTGTTGCGGCAGCGGTTCGTTGAGCGCGGCGCGCCACCCCGAGCGGCGGCCGGCGGGGTCGGGCCCGTCCTCGAAACGCAAAAAGGACTCCAGGGGCTCCAGCACCTGCTCGACGGCGGCGGTGAGCCCCATGGTCAGGGCGGGCTCGGTGCTGGGTCGCTGGTCGGCGGTCACGGGCTGCCTTCTCGACAATGCCTCGTTTGGTGCCAGGGGGCCGACGAAACCCGTCACGCGGCGGATCCTGCCGTCCCTGGCGAACTCGACGACATCGACGCTCTCCGGCAGTTGCGTCCCGTCGGCCTTGACCAACCGCCAGGTGAACCGGCAGACCAGGTGGAGCACGTCCACCTCGCTGGTGCGCACGATCCGGCTGCCCGGGTACCTGTCCAGGACCTCGCCGATGTACTCGACGATGCCAGCGCGGCTGTTCATCTGCTTGGCCGGGTCGGCGTAGGTACCGTCGTCGGTCATCACCTGGGCGAGTATCTGCCTACGCTGGTCCGCCTGAGGCGCGTTCCAGGCATCGATGTAGGCGTCGATGCAACGCCGTGCCTGCTCGGCGCCGATGTGCGGGACGCCCAGCGGCGGCTTGCCCGGTTCGTTCACGTAGGCCTCCGCGTCTTCGGGGCTGTACTTGTCCTTGAAGGTGAAGGCCAGCGGCGTGGACCCGTTGGTGCGCAGGTACTGTAACCGGTCGAGCGCCTCGTCCAGGGTGGGCGTGTGGCCGGCGGGAAGCCACCACATCACCACGTTGGGTTCCCTGGGTGGGTGGAACCAGTCCCGGCGGCGCTTGAGCGCGTCGCCGTGCTCGTGGCGGTACACCCAGGCGGCCATCGCCTCGCGGCTCTCCCAGACGGTGCAGTTGATGATCCCGTCCTCGCCAAGCGGACGCAGCGTGATCGCGTCGTCCTGGCCGTCGGCGATCAGGCGCCAGACGAAGCCGGGCGCCTGATCGGCGAGCTCGTGAACGGGGTCGAGCGCGTTCCTGAAGTCAGCGATGTCCGGGTGTTCCAGTGGCTTCTTCAGCCACGCCACGTTGAACTGGGCGAAGTGGTAGGTCATGGGTTCCCTCGGTCGGCGCCGGTCTTTTGGTCAGCGCAGATGTGGCAGTGCCTCCAGGAACTGGCTGAGCAGCCGGTAGGCGTCCCGGTAACCAGCCAGGGCCCGCAAGGCGGGCAGGGCGGCGGTCACCGGCATGGCGGCGGCACCGTGGGTGAGGTACTCGCACAGCAGCCGGTGCTCATCCGCCAGTCGCGCGGGCACGGGCAGTGCCGTCTGGCGGTCGAACTCCGCGGTGAGGCCGATCAGCGCCGTCACGACGCCAGCGTCACCGAGGTCCTCCTCACCCAGGCGGATCGTGCGGCCCGGGAAGCTCGCGCGGAACACCGTCTCCACCCGGACCGAGGAGGTGCCGATGTGCACCCCGAGCAGGCGCCGGCCCCAGCGCCGCCGGCACAGGTCGAGCCGGTGGCCCAGCACCAGCGCGTACACCGACCGGCCCCGGTACTCGGGCCGCACGTAGGCGCGTCCCAGCACGGGGATCCCGTCCTCGGGCGAATCCTTGGACACGCGCGGGCTCAGCGTCGCGACCGCCACCGGCTCGTCGCGCCCGTCCCGTGACAGGTAGTAGGTGAACACCGTGCTGGGCCGACCGCCGGTGACCTCTCGCACGAACACGTGGAACGACTCCGACGCCGGCGCCGCCGCGAGCGCCGGCTGCCACAGGTGCCCGCACGTCTCCTCACGCAGCCGCCACAGCACGGGTTCGAGCAGCGATCGGCGCCATTCGCTGGTCACCCGCAGCGAAGCCGCCAGCGGCGACACCCGGGGCTCGGCGAGGGCGGCGCGGTCAGGCATGCGGGCCTCCGCCGTGGGATGTCGCGCCGATGTAGGCGTTGAAGCCGAAGCCCTGGGTGGCCTCCACCCGCACCTCGCCGCAGCCGCCCTCGCGCAGTAGCTCCTGCCACTCGGCGCCGTACAGGATCCGCGCGTTCTTGATCAGGTGGTGGATCAGCACGTTCGACTGCGCGTAGCGCCAGCGGGTGGACGACGTGCTGGCACGCAGCTCGGGTTCCAGGCGCGGCTGCTCCAACGCCAGGATGCCCGCGGTGTTGGGCGCCGCCGTCAGCTCCTGCAATGCGCGCTCCATCACGGGCCGGCCGTGCGACAGGAACTCGTGAAAGTGGCAGGAGAAATACATCACGCGTGGTTCCTGCGCGAACGCCTCCATCCACCCGGCCGGCTCGAAGGCGTCACCGTGGTGCCAGGAGATGGCGTCCACGCCGCGCTCGCGCGCCAGCCGGCGGGCGAACTCCAGGCTCTCCTGGCTGATGTCCACGCCCGCATAGCGGCGCTTGTCGCCGCCGGGCGCGGACGCCAGTTGTGCCAGGATGCCGCTGGTCGGCCCCAGTTCCACGACGGCTGTCGCGTCCAGCCGGTCGGCGGCGCGTTCCACCGCCTCGGCCAGTGGCGCCGCCAGCTTGAACAGCCCGTCGGCTGCGAACTCGCCGGCGCGGTGCAGGTCCACGCCGTAGACCTTGGTCTTGCGCAGCATCTCGCCCAGGTTGGCCCACACCGGGCCCCAGGCGCCGACGCGCACGTCGAACATGTTGTAGGTGGTGCGGTCGCCGTTGACCTTGCTGTAGTGCCCGGTCACCGCCTGCCCGAACGGCGTCAGGCGGAAGACGCCGTCGTCGTCGGCGCGGATGATCTCGCCGACGTCGGCCGCGTAGTCGAGCAGGCTCTGGAGGATGCGCTCGTCCAGGTCCAGCGTCACCGCCAGTTCGCCGGTCGTCGCGCCGTCGTGCAGCTTCTGAAACACCCCGCACTGGTTGAGGTGGAAATAGATCTGCGCTTCGACGTAGTGGGTGGCGAGGCGATGAAACCACTCCTCCGGATCGGAGAAGCCGGAGGAGCCGTCCAGCCTGCCGGTGGCAGCCATCACATGCCCACGACGTAGATGAGCGAGCCGCCGGTGGGCGTGCCCGGTTGGACGATGCGGCAGCCGGCGTCGCGGAAGATGCCGTGCCAGTCGTCCTGGGTACGCGGCAGCCCCTGACCTGAGAGCTGGTGGATCAGCCGGTAGTCGAGCCGGCCAAGATGCGGCGCGGGAGGCGCCTGTGCGGCGAACTCCTCGGGGTCGCACGCCGCCACCTCCAGCACCAGCAGGTGGCGGCCGGGCAGCCGCGTCCTCAGCGCCCGCACCACGTCCACGACGGCCTGACGTCCGTTGCGGCCGAGCTCGTGCAGCATGTACATCGAGGTGACCACATCTACCTCGTCGAGCGCGCCCGGCAGCACGGCCAGCGGCTCGGGGCCCACCCGCGCCTCATGGAACTCCAGCCGGTCGGCCACCCCCCAGCGCTCAGCGGTATCGCGCGCCTGCTGCAGCGCGTCCGCCGAGATATCCACCCCGACGCCGCGCGCGCCGGGGTTCTGCCGCACCCATTGCAGCAGAAAGTCGCCGGTGCCGCAGCCGAGGTCGAGGCAGACCTTGCCGCCCGTGTCGCGCATCGCCGCGAACACCTCGGGGATGGTGAAGGCGCAGGTGGAGTATGCCGTGCCGGCCGCGGCGTGCCGCGTGGACCGCTGCAGCGAAGGAGCGCCCAGCGGCAGTTGTTTTGACAGGACCTTGCCCAGGGACTGCAGCACGGCGTTGTAGCCGCCGAGGTAGACGTTCAGCACGCCGCGGGTGTAGACGTTGAACAGTCGCTCGCCCTTGGCCGTCACGCCGAACACGTCGCCGCCGCGCCGCACGAGCACGCCGCATCCCAGCAGGTATTCGAGCAGCCCCTCGAAGGTGAAGCGGTCCAGGTCGAGCGAACGGACCGCCTCGTCCGTGGAGAACTCGTCCCTGCCCGCCACGTACTCGTAGAAGCCGGCGTCCGACAGGCCGAGCAGCACGTGGGCCAGGATGGTCTGCGACATCATCTGCCGCGCCTCCACCACTGGGTTCGGTCCGTCCTTCATCTGCTGTATGACGCGGCGGCCTTCCTCGCGAAGGTCATATCCGGTGCTGGTCGTCACGAGGTTCCCCCTTTCACTGAGGCAGGTCTTTCCGAGGCGACGTCAGCGCGACAACACGTCGCCGTACATGGACTTGTAGGCGTCGCGCAGCGGTACGCGAGCCTTCGCGGCCCGGCGCAGTCCCTCGCCCACGGTCGTGCGGATGTTGTTCTCGATGCGGTCCCACAGCGCGGCGGACTGCCAGCGGTTGCCCTCGGCGAGCTGGTAGGACGTCATGGCCGCGCTCGAGCTGGAACTGATGACGTCGGGGACGACCGGAACGCCACGCTCGAACAGCACGGCGTTTGCCTGCTCCGTCAGGCCGAAGTTGGCGGCCTCCACCACCGCGCCGGCCTGGATGTCCCCGGCCAGCGTCTCCGACACGGCGTGGGAACCCGCGGCGAGGAACAGGACGTCGGCCGGCTCGCCGAGCATGCCGTCCCGGGGGACCCAGGTCCCGCCTGCGAACTCCAGCGACGCGAGCCGCCAGGGTTGACCCGCTTCGCGGGCCGCGAGCACCTGCTGCGCGACGGGCAGCCCGTCAGCGGACACGACGGCACCGTCCACGTCCGACATGCCCACGACCACCGCGCCGCGCTGCGCTGCGCGCACCGCCACGCCGGTGCCGACCACGCCCGTGCCCTGGATCAGCAGGCGCTTGCCCTGCAGCGGGCCGACGGCCGCCTCGGCGGCGACCACGGCGCCCAGGCCCGTCATGTCGCGCACGTAGCCGGCGAGTTCGCGGATGCGGCCGGGGCAGCTCGGCACCCGCGCCTGCACCAGGTGGAGCTGCGGCTTGCCGAGGTGCCCGTACAGGCGGTCGAGCAGCGCGTCGGTCGCTCCCATGTCCTTGCCGAGAATGACGTGGTTCGACAGCGGCTCGCACCAGGCCGAAGCCAGGTCAGCCAAGATGGCGTCGATGCGCGGGTGGTCCGGCCCGCAGCGCACGCCGGCCTTCGCACCGCCGACCGGCAGGCCGTGCGCGGCCAGCTTCCAGCTCATCGTGCTGGCCAGCAGGCGCACCTGGTCCAGCGACACCGAATCGCTGAAACGGAAACCGCCGAAGGCCAAGCCGTCCCTGAGGCGGTCGACCACCAGCCAAGCCGGAACGCCGAGCGCGACTGCCTCGTACACCGCCTGCCGAGCGCTCATGTCCAGAGCTCTCCGCGCCTGCCCGCGACGGTGGGTGCGCAGCGCTGCTCCCGTATCATGATCATGCATTCGAACTTAACAGGGGCATTGATCGCCTGTCAGGCATTCGGCAAAGTCGTGGGCTTCGGCCATGTGCTGGCGGCTGGTTGGACCGCTGAGGACGATCATTCCCAGGTGGAGCGCGAAGCGCAGGATCACCTGCCCGGGGGTGCGCCGGTGGATGCTGTGGACCAGTGGGCTGCGGACAACCCCTCGTTGCCGGTGAGCAAGGAGAATCCCTGGTAGGCGACGCCTTCGCGAGTGCAGAGGCCGCGCACGTCGGCATCCCAGCCCAGCGCTGCGCAGCACCGGTTCTGGACGAATGCCAGGCGCACCCGCGCTCCGCGGAGCAGGGCGCGGGCACAGTGCGCACTCACTGGACTTGGACATTCTGTCCGATATTGAGGCGAGAGACTTATGAGAGCGTTATCTTGGCCCTGAACGACTCGCAGCCGAACCAGGTACTGTCGCCAACCTGTTGGCTTTCTGTGCCGGCTTACCGCTCGCCTCTCTGACAGCGCTACCTCCGGCCCGAACGCTCGCCGTTCTACCAGACCTGGAAAACGGGCTCTATTGCCCTACAGGTGGGTGGCAGCGTCCAGCGGGCACCAGATCCCTCGACACCGCCTCGATGTTCTCCGCCGCACCCTCGCCGCGTCGCCGATAACGCTGGGCGATCCACGGCGGCCAGCCGCAGCTCCGCGGTTCAGGTCAGTCGGGTGGGCGCGAGCGCGGCCAGGTCGAGCGGGATGTCCGGCGGCGGTGCGTCGCCGAGAACTGCTGCCGCCCCCAGCGCCGCCAACGCTGGAGCTGTCTCCAGGCCCGAGCCCCCCTGGCCGGCGAAGAAGTGGAAGCCGGGATGCTGCGGCCACGCGCCGACCACCGGAACGCGGTCGGGGACAAAGGAACGCAGCCCGGCCCAGCTCGACTGCACCGAGCACAACCCAAGCCCGGTGACTGCCTCGACCCGTTCCAGCGCGACCGCCACGTCGAGTGGGTCGGGCCGGACGTCTCCCGGCTCGACCGGCGTCTCGTCACCGGGCGAGAGCAACAGGTTGTCCCCCTCCGCTTTGAAGTAGCACCGCTCCTGCGCCTCGATCACCATGGGCAGCGCGCCGGTGCTCGGGGGGCGCAGGCGGGTCGGGTCCGGCACTCGCGCGACGACGATCGTGCGGCGCAGCGGGCGCAGCCCTAGCCGAGGTACCCCGGCTAGGCCGGCGACCAGGTCCGCCCAGGCTCCCGCCGCGTTCACCACGTCGGCGGCGTGGAGCACGTCTGCCGCGCCGCAGTGCACCCGCCAGGCCCCGGATACCGCGACTAGCCCGGTGACCGGCGCTGCCCTCACCACCCGGCCGCCGCGCCGGCGCAGCCCCCGGACATAGGCTTGGTGCAGCGCGATCGCGTCGAGGTCACACGCGGTCTCGCTGACCGCCGCGACGCGCAGCACGTCCCGGCGTAACGCCGGGCACCAGGCGACCGCCTCCCGCACCGGCAGCTCAACCGGGCCGTCCGGCTCGTCCGCCCAGGCTGCCAGCTCGGCACGCAGTGCCCGCTCACCCTCGTCGTCGCAGGCGACCCAGAGCACCGGGCGGGGGCGCAGCAGCCCGGGCGCGCCGAGTTCCTCAGCCAGGCCGGCGAACCGGGGACCACTCGCCTTGATCAGTACTCGCACCTGCGGGACACCATGACCCGGTACGTACATCGCGGCCGAGCGTCCGGTGGAGTGGGTGGCCAGGCTGGTCTCGGTCTCCACGACGGTGACCCGGCGGTGCGCGGCGAGTTCGTAGGCCACCGAGACCCCGGCGATCCCGCCGCCGATCACCACCACGTCCTGGCTTGGACTCACCCGAGCAACGCTAGACGAACGCGGCGGCCAAGCGGTGGGCACCAGCACCGCCCTGCCGCAGATGCCCCAGCATCACGCTGTGCACAGGTCGGTCAGCAGTCGGGCGTCTCGTCGTCCCCAGCGGGGACGGTGCCCGATCTGGGCCGGTGCCTCGCTAGGTTCCGGCGTGCTCGATCTTGTCCACCTCCGCTGGCGTCAGTTCGAACTCATACCCGGCGAGATCATCGGTCATGTGCTGGCGGCTGGTTGGGCCGCTGAGGACGATCATTCCCAGGTGGAGTGCGAAGCGCAGGATCACCTGTGCGGGGGTGCGCCGGTGGCGCCGAGCGATGCTGTGGACCAGTGGGCTGCGGACGACCCCCTCGTTGCCGGTGAGCAAGGAGAATCCCTGGTAGGCGACGCCTTCGCGAGTGCAGAAGGCGCGCACGTCGGCGTCCCAGCCCAGCGTTGCGTAGCACCGGTTCTGGACGAATGCCGGGCGCACCCGCGCTCTGCGGAGCAGGGCGGCGAGCTGGTCGGGGCCGAAGTTGCTCACTCCGAGAAAGCGCACCCGGCCCGCGTCGTGGAGGGTTTCCATGCCGCGCCAGGCTTCGACGTCGGCCGCCGCCAGGCCCCGCGGCTGAGCGGGAGCATGCAGCAGGTAGGAATCCACCACGGCCAGGCCGAGGTGGGACAGCGAGCTCTCGAAAGACTGGGTGACCTGCTGGGCAACGGGCGCAGCCGGATCGTAGGGCACCCGGTGATCCTGGCCCGCCCGGAAGGTGAACTTGGTTTGCACGAAAACGTCTTCCCTGCGCAGCGTTCCTCGCTCCAACTCGGCGAGCAGCGCTCGTCCGACCTCGGCTTCGTGGTAGTGCCTGCGCTGGTTCGCGGTGTCCAGACCGCGGAACCCCACGGTGAGCGCCTGCGCGACGAGATCTGCCGTCCGCTGCTCCTTCCAGGCGGTGCCATAGATGAGAGTCGGCACCTGCGCTCCGCCGATCTCCCTGGTGCGCCTTGACACTTCTCCTCCGGCGAGTCGGTTAGACGGCAGTGTCGCCCAGGTCCGGCGGTTACTGCTCGGGCGGGACCAGCGGCAGGGACGCCATGTCAGCCAGCGGGTAGACCTCAAAGTGGGAGAAGTTGTAGATCGGTGCCTGCGCCAACAGCAGCTCCAACTCCTCGTTGGATTCCACGTTGAAGATCCACGCCCCGCCGTGATAGCCCACGATATGGTATCGGTTGACCACCTTGCCGCTCTCCTCGAGGGGCTTGGCGTAGTCAGGCATGCGCAGCACCGTCTTCATCATCTCTGCCGATAGCCTGGAGATCTCCATCTTCCACATCACCAGGAACTTCATCCGGCCTCCTCACCTCGAGCGCCGTCGCCCGGTGTCACGTTAGACCTGCCGCTCGGCCTCCGCGGCCTGAGCCGGCCACGGGGAGTTGCGGTGCGCTGAGGCCGTACCGTCAACGCCGGTCATGCCGTCGCAGCATCCAGCGGGAGCCCCCACAGTGGGAACCAGCGGGCCAGCTCCGGTTCGATGGGCAGCTCGACGTCCACCGCGCCGCGCAGGCGCAGCTCCAGCTCGTTGTCGCGACGCTGGCCGGCCCGCGGCGCGAACGGGTAGAAGGTGCCGCGCTTGTACAGGTAGACCAGGTGGCAGGGGGCCCCGCCGTGCTCGGTGACGAACCCGAACACCGAGCACAGCAACTGCGAGCCGAAGCCCTGGTCGGTGAGGCCGGCGTTGACCAGGTGCACGGTCCCGACGAGATCTTCCAGGTCGGGGTCGTCCAGGATCACCCAGCGGTAGCCGTACTCGTCGTCGGTGGTTCGCAGCGCGGTACCCGATGTCTTGCTGCTGTAGCGGGCAAGTTCCAGCAGCTCGTCGCTGGTGGCGGCGAAGGCCTGCCCCGAGGCCGGCTTGAAGGCCACCGCTGCCTGGCCGGACGGGCGCAACCCGACGGAGGCCCGCAGGGTGATGGCCGCGCCGGTCACGGCGAACAGGGCGTTGAGGTCGGGCTGCTTCGGCTTGGTGCGCCCGAGCAGCGCGTCGAGGAACCTCATGCTGCCGGGCCGCTCTCGGCTTCGAGGCGCGCGAGCTGCTCCAGCCGGCGCTCCAAGGTCGGATGGGTGGAAAACAGCGAGGACAGGCTGAACCCGGGGGCCAGCGCCGGGATGAAGAAGAACGCGTTGAGCGGCTCGGCGCTGCGCAGGTCCCGGGTGGGAATCCGGCTCATCTCGCCGCTGATCTTCACCAATGCCGCGGCCAGCGTGGATGGCCTGCCGGTGACCATCGCCGCCGCCCGGTCGGCCGACAGCTCGCGGTAGCGGGACAGCGCCCGGGTCAGCAGAAAGCTGATCGCATAGACGACGGCGGAGACCAGCATGACGACCAGCACCACCGGCAAGCCACCTTCCCGGCTATCGCGCCGCCCACCGAACAACTGCGCGTAGAAGGCGAAGCGCACCACCAGGCCGGCGGCCAGACCCAGGAAGCTGGCGACCGTCATCACCGCGACGTCGCGGTGGGCGATATGGGACAGCTCGTGGGCGAGCACGGCTTCCAGCTCGGGCTCGTCCAGCCGCCGCAGCAGGCCCTCGGTCACGCACACCACCGACTTGTCGGGACTGCGTCCAGTGGCGAAGGCATTGGGGATATCGACGTCGGCGATCGCCACCCGCGGCTTGGGCATATCGGCCAGCGCGCATAACCGGTCGACGACACCGTGGAGTTCCGGCTGCTGTTGCGGGCTGACCACTTTGGCACCCATCACGGCCAGCGCAATGCGATCCGAGGCGAAGTACTGGACAGCGAGGAACCCACCGGCCACGACCAGGGCGACGATCGCCGACGAGCTGACCGCGAGGAGGATCGCGACGAACACCACGTAGAGCAGCCCAAGCAGGAACATCGTGACCAGCATCCGCGACGCCAGGCCGCGGTCGGCAGGAAATCGGGTGCGGGCCATCACCTCACCCCGGGATGAGGCCTTCGTCGCCCAGCAGCGCCCGGACCTCCGCCAGCGAGGAGTCGGGGCCCGGCAGGATGAGGTCCGAGCTGTCCAGCGCGTCAGCGGCATGCGGGGCCGCGGCGGCGCGGACCCCGGTGAGCAGCTCACCCAGAGCACCGGTGAATGCCTCGTTGTCGCCCGACTCGACGGCCAGCACCAGCGCCTCGTCGAGGTCGTTGAGCTGCTCCAGCGCCTCGTCGGGCACGTCGAACTGGCCCTCGCCGAGAATGCGCACGATCACCGGTTCTCCTCCCGCCGGTTCTGCTGTGATAACTGCGGCGCCTCCAGCGATGGCGGTTGCCTACCCGGACCGAGCTCGGCTTTGAGCCGGGACAGCTCGGCATCGACCCCCGAGGCCGCGGTGACCCGATCGAGCTCGGCCTGGATCGGATCGCTCGACGCCGAGGCGTCGTCCAGGGCACCGGAGGCCAGCAGCTCGTCGATCGCCCCGGCCCGCGCCCGCATCTGGAGGGTCTTGTCCTCGGCGCGCTGCATCACCAGCACGACGTCGCCCATCTCCTCCGAGATGCCGGACACCGCCTCGCCGATCTTCGTCTGCGCCTCCGCCGCAGTGTAGGTCGCCTTGATCGTCTCCTTGCGGGTGCGGAAGGCGTCCACCTTGGCTTGCAGCCGCTGGGCCGCCTGGGTGAGCTTGGCCTCCTCCGCCTGCAGTTGGTCGTGCTGAGCCCGCAGGTCCTCGAGCTGCGGGCCAATCGCGGCCCGCCGGGACAGCGCCTCGCGGGCGAGGTCCTCGCGTCCGGCCTCGACCGCCTGGCGGGCCTGGTCGGCCAGCTTGGCCACCTTCTGCTGGAGCTGCTGGGCCTGCAGCTCAACCCGCTTGCGCGAGGTCGCCACATCCGCCACCCCGCGCTGCACCTCGCGCAGCATCTCCAACTGGCGCTCGTAGGAGTAGTCCAGCGTCTCCCGCGGGTCCTCGGCCCGGTCCAGAGCCTTGCTGGCCTTGGCTTGAAAAAGCAGGGACAACCGTTTCATCAAACCCATCGCTACTGTGGCTCCTCCATTGCGGGACTCCTCTAACCGAGCAGCACGGCTTCCACCAGGGCCTCCTTCGCGATCGCCGGCACGGGTACCAGCCCGGAGCCCGTTACGACCCACCTCAGATAGTACGCAGTGCGCGGCGCCCCACCGGTCGTGCTGCCCGACCGGGTCGACGAGATGGAGGAGTTGATCACTGCGGTCCAGGCATCCCGGCTGCTTGTCACCGCCGCTATCCGGAGGCGCTGCGCATCGTCGACCACCATTGCACCGAAGTCAAGCGCGCCTTTGTCTTCGCTGAAGGGCGTGCAGTACGGGAAGCCGACCGGTTCAGCTCGCCCTGCCGAATAGGTACCCAACCCGGTCCGCGCCACGGGGTCAGCCCGCCGTCGCGACTCCCCGGGTCGCCTCGACGGCGAGTGCTGCGGGGGGCCGCCATGCTGCCGATCAGCTACCTGCTGCGCGCTATCCACCTGCTCGCCGCTGCGATATGCAGGTAACTGCTGCGACTAGGCAAGAGCGATACTTTGGCGCATAATAACCCGCATGAGCGACCTGATCTCACCCTCAGTGCCCATCCAGCGCCCTCAGCACTGGAATCAGCGTGACAAGGTGTCACTCGTCAGCATGGCCGGTTTCATCCTGCTGCTCAACGTACTCGGCTGGGGCGTGCTGGTCCTGGTCGTCGCACCGCACAACTACATCCTGGGCAGCGCTGGGGTGTTCGGCGTCGGCCTAGGCCTCACCGCGTTCCTGCTCGGGGTGCGGCACGCCTTCGACGCCGACCACATCGCCGCGATCGACAACACCACCCGCAAGCTGGTCGGCGAGGGCAAGCCGGCGCTGGGCGTGGGCCTCTGGTTCTCCCTCGGGCACTCCAGCGTGGTGTTCGGGCTGTCCCTGCTGCTGGCCCTGGGCATCCACGCGCTCGCCGGTCCGGTGCAGGATGAGAACTCGCCACTGCAGCAGACGCTCGGGCTGGTCGGCACCATGGTGGCGGGGTTGTTCCTCGTGCTGATCGGGTTGCTCAACCTGGTCGCGGTGATCGGCATCGCCAGGATCTTCCGTCGGATGCGCGCTGGTGAGCTCGACGAGAGCGAACTGGAGCGCCAGCTCAACAACCGGGGCCTGCTGGCCCGGGTGCTCGGCAAGCTGTTGCGGCGGGTCAGCAAGCCGTGGCACATGTACCCGGTCGGCCTGCTCATGGGACTCGGCTTCGACACCGCCACCCAGGTGGCCCTGCTCGTGCTCGCCGCCGGTTCGGCCGCGTTCACCCTGCCGTGGTATGCGATCCTCGTCCTGCCGGTCCTGTTCGCGGCCGGCATGAGCCTGTTCGACACCGCCGACGGGGTGTTCATGGCCCGCGCCTACGGCTGGGCGTTCCTCAAGCCGATCCGCAAGGTGTTCTACAACCTCACGGTCACCGTGCTCTCGGTGGTGGTAGCGCTGGTCATCGGGAGCATCGTGCTGATCGGGCTGCTGGTCGAGGAGCTGGGCATCCAGTCCGGCCCGCTGGCCCGCATCGGCTCCCTCGACCTGGAGTACGTCGGGTTCACCATCGTCGGGCTCTTCATCCTCACCTGGCTCGTCGCGCTGGCGATCTGGCGGTTCGGGCGGATCGAGGAACGCTGGAACTCCCCGGCAGCGAACTGACACCGACCACGGGTGGGCCGACGGCCAGCGGGGTGAAGCGGCGCAGCCGCAGGCTGTTGGTCACCACGAACACCGAGCTGACCGCCATTGCCGCGCCGGCGATCATCGGGTTGAGCAGCCCGGCGGCGGCCAGCGGCAGGGCGGCCACGTTGTAGGCGAAGGCCCAGAACAGGTTGCCCTGAATCGTGCGCAGGGTGCGCCGGGCGAGCCGGATGGCGTCCACGGCGGCCCGCAGGTCACCCCGGACCAGGGTCAGGTCGGAGGCCTCGATCGCGACGTCGGTGCCGGTACCCATGGCCAGGCCGAGGTCGGCCTGGGCGAGCGCGGCGGCGTCGTTGACCCCGTCCCCGACCATGGCGACCACCCGGCCCTTGGCTTGCAGTTGCTGCACCACGTCGACCTTGCCCGCGGGCAGCACCTCGGCGAGCACGGTGTCGGGGCCGGGGTCGATGCCGACCTGGCGCGCCACGGCGCGGGCCGCGGCCTCGTTGTCCCCGGTGAGCAGCACCGGGGACAGGCCCAGCTCGCGGAGCTGGCGCACCGCCTGCGCACTGGTCGCCTGGACCGTGTCGGCGACCACCAGCAGCCCCCGGACCTGACCGTCCCAGCCGACGGCGACCGCGGTCCGGCCCTCGGCCTTGGCGGTGGCCCGGGCGCGGCGCAGCTCCTCGGGCAGGTGCAGGGACCAGTCGGCGAGCAGCGCGGGCCGCCCGACGACCACCGCATGGCCGTCGACCACGCCGTGCACCCCGAGGCCCTCGACGTTGGTGAACCCGTCGACGGCGGGCAGCTCCCCGACCCGTTCGCCGGCGCCAGCGGTGATGGCGCGGGCGATGGGGTGCTCCGAGGCGTCCTCCAGTGCCCCGGCCAGCCGGAGCACCTGGTCGGCGTCCTCCCCGGCCGCCGGGGTCACGTCGACCAGGGCCATCCGGCCGGTGGTGACGGTGCCGGTCTTGTCCAGCACGATGGTGTCGACCCGGCGGGTGGACTCCAGCACCTCCGGTCCCTTGATCAGGATGCCGAGCTGCGCGCCGCGGCCGGTGCCGACCATCAGCGCGGTCGGAGTGGCCAGGCCCAGCGCGCACGGACAGGCGATGATCAGCACCGCGACGGCGGCGGTGAACGCCATGGCGGCGGAGGCGCCGACCGCGAGCCAGCAGCCCAGGGTGCCCACCGCGAGGGCGATCACGATCGGCACGAACACCGCGGAGACCCGGTCGGCCAGCCGCTGCACCTGGGCCTTGCCGCTCTGGGCGTCCTCGATGAGCTGGGCCATCTGAGCGAGCTGGGTGTCGGCACCCACCCGGGTCGCCCGCACCACCAGGCGACCGCCGGCGTTGACGGTCGCGCCGACCACCGGGTCACCCACCGCCACCTCGACGGGCACCGGCTCGCCGGTGAGCATGCTGGCGTCGACCGCGGAACTGCCGTCGACGACCACACCGTCGGTGGCGATCTTCTCCCCCGGCCGGACCACGAAGCGGTCCCCGACGGCCAGCCGCTCGATCGGAATTCGGTGCTCTCTGCCGGCGCCGCCGCCGGTCTCGCGCAGCACGGCGACGTCCTTCGCGCCCAGCTCCAGCAGGGCACGCAGGGCCGCCCCGGCCCGGCGCTTGGCGCGGGCCTCGAAGTAGCGCCCGGCGAGGATGAACGTGGTCACCCCGGCCGCGACCTCAAGGTAGATGTTGGCCGCACCGGCCATGGGCGCGGTGGTCAGCTCGAAGGGGTGCGTCCTGCCCGCCGCGCCGGCGCCGCCGAGGAACAGGGCATACAGCGACCAGCCGAACGCCGCGAGGGTGCCCATCGAGATCAGCGTGTCCATGGTCGCCGCGCCGTGGCGCAGGTTGGCCAGCGCCGCGTGGTGAAACGGCAGCGCCCCCCACCCCACCACCGGGGCGGCCAGCGCGAGCGATACCCACTGCCAGTAGGTGAACTGCAGCGGCTGGATCATCGCCAGCGCGACCACCGGAACCGACAGCAGCAGGCTCACCAGCAGCCGGGTCCGCAACCCGGCGAGCTCGTCGCCGGGTGGGGCCTCCTCGTCCTGCGCAGCGCGGCGGCGCGGCGGTTCGGGCAGGGTGGCGTGGTAGCCGGCCTGCTCCACGGTGGCGACCAGCTCGTCGGGACGCACCGAGGCCGGGAAGCTCACCCGGGCCTTCTCGGTGGCGTAGTTGACGCTGGCCTGCACCCCGTCGATCCGGTTGAGCTTCTTCTCGATCCGGGCCGCGCACGACGCGCAGGTCATGCCGCTGATCGCCAGCTCGACCTGCCCGCCCCCGGCGGGCACCGCCGGGCCTTCGGTGATGGTGGCCATCACCCCTCCTCGACAGTGGTTTTCCGGGCCAGGGATGTTCAGGGCCAGGGTTGTTCAGGGCCAGCGGGCGGTCAGGCCCGGACCAGGCGGGCGATCGCCTCGGACGCCTCCCGGACCTTGGCCGCCGCCTCCGGCCCTCCTGCGGCGGCGTCGACCACGCAGGTGGCCAGGTGCTCGTCCAGTAACTCCAGCGAGAACGACTGCAGCGCCTTCGTGGCCGCCGAGACCTGGGTGAGGATATCGATGCAGTACTTGTCCTGCTCGACCATCCGCTGCAGCCCGCGGATCTGCCCCTCAATGCGGCGCAGCCGCTTGAGGTATGCCTCCCGGTCCTTCGTGTAACTGGCCACCGCGACCTCCGGCTCCGTCACCCCGACTAAACCATACCCCCCTATAGTACTTCGGAGGTGAGGCCTTGCTGCCCCAGGGCGGGCGTCAGCCCTGGGACAGCAAGGCCTGCATCTCCCGGATCTCGGCCTGCTGGGTCTGGATGATCTGCTTCGCGAGCGCGATGGCGGCGGGATGCTGGCCGGTGTCGATCTCGGTGCGGGCCATCGTCACGGCACCCTCGTGGTGGCGGATCATCATCTGCAGGAACATCCCGTCGAACCCGGTCCCCGAGGCGGGCCCGAGTTGTCCCATCTGCGCGGGTGACATCATGCCGCCGGGGCAGTGACCCATCCCGCCCTGGCCCGCCCCGGTTGCCGGGGGCACTGGGGCGCCCCACTGCTCGAGCCAACCTGTGAGGGTCTCGATCTCCGGGCCCTGAGCGGCCTCGATCCGCCGGGCCAAGTCTTTGACCTGCGGTGACTGGCCCCGGGCGGTGGCCATCCGAGCCATCTGGATGGCCTGGCCGTGGTGCGGGATCATGTGCTGGGCGAACGTGACATCGGCCTGGTTGTGGTCGGCCTGGACAATGGAGGTTCCGGCTGGCTGCCCGGCCTGACCGGTCGAGCCGGCAGTCGTATCAGCGCTGCCACTACAGCCGGCCAGCACGAGGATGGCGACGGCCGTGAGCGCGCCAGTAAGTGCGCGAATGCGCATGGTGATTCCCTCTCCAGTGGGTGCGTCCGGAAGGGCGCATGGTCGGACGGACCTGGCGCCGGCGCCGAGCCGGGCGGCTCAGCGCCGGCATGGACCCGTCACAGCCGGAGCACGCCCAGGGCAGCAAGACGGCGAGGGACGGGAGGAGGGGGCTGCAGATAGCCGAGGACCGAGCGGACCGCCTGCCCACCCGCACCGGCACCGGCCACCGGGCCTTGCAGCGCGCGCAGCAGCGGGACGAGCACCAGAACCCCGGCCGCCGCGACCGCCAGGCACAGGTGCAGCAGGGCGGGCGCAGGTGGGGTGTCAGCGGGGCAGGGACAGCTCGGCGCGGCTGCGCCGGGCCCCCGTTCGAGTCCGGATACGGCAACCGCAGGGTGCGCGGCCTCGTGCTCCGGGTGACCGGGCACGTGGTGCATGAGTACCAGCCCCAGTAGGAGCACGGCGAGCAGGCCCCAGCGCCAAGGCTTCGTCGCGACCGGCACGCCCCCACGGTAGTCGATGTGCGTCGGGCCCTGCTGACCCACGGCACTGCTGCGGAGCCGAGCACACGGGTGTGTGACCCTCGAAGCGGTGATCTAGGCGACCTTGGTGCCAGGAAGTCACGACCCATCTGGAGTCACCGCAGGGAACCGCGCGACCTGGCACAACAACCCTAGCGCTGCGCCAAGCGAGTGCCCGCCCCGGGGGCGCCAGGACCAGCGCTACTCACCGTGACCCTCTTGCTGGCAGCGCGTCGATCCGTAACGGTCAAGAACGTCCCGCACGCGGCTAGCCGTGAGTGTGGGAATCCGGGTCCGACGCGCCAAGCCCTGTCCCTCGGACCCGGGTACCGCAACCTCACCCCGAAATCGGGACAGGGGCGCAGACCGGCGAGCGGTCGAGGCGGGACCCGAACCCGCTCGGCCAGGAGGTCACCAGCCGTAGGCGCGGTATGGAGATTCGATCATGATTCGACGTTCCCGACTGCTCGCTCGAACTGCCGTCCTTGCGGCCGCCCTGGCGGTCCCCCTAGCACTCGCGGCACCCGCCCAGGCTGCCTCCGGGGCGACGTGGGACCGCATCGCAAAGTGCGAGAGCGGCGGTAACTGGTCCATCAACACCGGCAACGGGTACTACGGCGGACTGCAGTTCAGCGACGCAACCTGGGACAGTTACGGCGGCGAGGCGTACGCAGCTACCGCCGACAACGCCACCCGCAAGCAGCAGATCGCAATCGCCGAGAAGGTGCTCGCGGGGCAAGGCTGGGGCGCCTGGCCCACCTGCTCCCGGCAGGCCGGAGTCGCCTAGCAGCCAGCAGCCCCGGTATTCGGCCCCCACCGCACCCGCGGTGGGGGCCGAACCGCTCCCCGGCCAGCGAATCACGGGCTGCCCGCGGCGCAGCGAAGGCGGCGGCGTAGCTGGTGCGCACGGCAGGGTCGGTCTCGGTCCAGGCGGGCACGCCGGCGACAACCTGCTCCGGCTGCCCGGGTTCGCCGCGAAGCAACTGCGCCAAGCCCTCGAACCCGGCGGGAGCTTGATCAAGCTGCGTACTTGCCGCCGCACCCTGCACATCTACCCATTGGCCGAAGCCGGAGCGGCCCACAACGCGACCCTGCGGCAGCGGCTGGCCGCCTGCGCGGCCAGCGTGCGACGGCTCGGTCAGGACCCGAAGATCCTGACCTGCCTGACGCCGCTCATCCGCGAGGCGCTCGCCCGCGGGCCATTGCCGTACCGCGAGCTGGAGCACCAGGTGCTGGCCGCTCCGCTACGGATCCAGGCACGCTGGGACGTGCTCGGTGAGCTGGTGCGGCTGGCGATCAGGTGGCTGTGGGAGTCCGGTGAGCTGGTGTACCGCAACGCGGCCGACTCCCTGCACCGCGAACACCGGGAGTTCCACCTCACTCATCTCGCGCATCCCGCACTCCAGCTCAGCCACATCGACACCGGCCAGGCGGTTCAACTCCTGCTGCGCCGCTACCTGACGGCGTTCGGCCCCGCCAGCATCGACGACTTCCAATGGTGGTCCGGCCTGACCCGCGGCGAGATCACCCCTGCCCTGGCCGCACTACGGCCCGAACTGACCGACATCCGGTTCACCGGGCAACCGGAGCCGCTGCTGCTGCTCGCCGAGCACGAACCACGCCTTCGCACCGCGGAGCCCCTGCCGAACAACCACGTCGACCTGCTGGCCTCCGAAGACCCGTCGTTGAAGGGCTACTTCACCACCCGGCACCGCTACGTCGACGACCAGCATCGCAGCCTGCTGTTCAACACCATCGGTGAAGTCCGACCCAGCATCGCCGTCGCCGGCCGCTGCGTCGGCACCTGGCAGTTCGACCGCCGCACCCGCACGACCAACCGTCACCTCTACGTCTCGGTTCCGAAAGTCGTCCGGCTGGCCGTTACCGAGCGACTGGAGCACATGACGGAGTTCCTGCGCTCCGAGCCCATCTGACCTGCGACCTATTCACAACGGCACCGACCGTGCGGCGAGTCGCACCCAACCACCCACCGACCTCCCAGTAATCTGCGGCCGCATCAGTGACGCCACCGCAAGGAGCAGCGTGGGCCAACCACCGCACCGGATGATCGTGGACGTGCACCTGCTGCTCGTCCACGACAACCGCGTCCTGCTCACCCAGCGCCGAGGCGGATATGGCGACGGCATGTGGCATCTTCCCTCCGGCAAGACCGAGGCCGGTGAATCGGTCGAGCAAGCCGTGATCCGGGAGGCCAACGAAGAGATCGGCGTTCTCGTCGCCCCCACCGACCTGCGCTGCGTCCACGCTGTGCACGTCCAGCACTCAGCCGAAGAACCCCGGGTCGGGTTCTTCTTCGAGGCGACCCGATGGGACGGCGAACCGTCCAACCGAGAACCGGACAAGTGCTCAGCGGTGCGCTGGTTCCCCTTCACCGGACTACCGGACGAGATGATCCCGTACCCCGCCGCCGGGATCTCCGCCTACCTGGCCGGAGTCCCGTTCAGCGTCCTCGGCTGGGGCCACGAGATGTCCCGACCGACCAGCCCACCGGTTCAGCCACTGGTACCCACTGAGGGAGTCGACGTGATCACCCACCTCCCAAACCCGACTTGCATCGAACTGATCGAGCTCTCGTCTGAACACCGCTGATCGGGGCGGCAACGAGTGTGGCAACAGGGTGAGCTCGCACCCGTTCCTCATGACCAGACCAGTGGGAGGGGCCAGCGCAACCAATCCATGTCGTTATCCAACCACACGAACTGGACAGTTTGGTTGGCGACCACACCGAAACGCCGCGGTGCCGGATTCGCGAGGCGGGTCCACATGGTGTGGGTTGTTTCGACAGTATCCCAGAGCCGACGGGGTCCGCCCTGGATCACCCGGTGCTGGCCATCTTTTTCGGGTTCGCTGACAGCTTGGGCGTGTGAACCGTCCTCTGCGTACAGTAGAAGACCTGGCCTGCTGCGTTTCTCGATCGGGTCGAACACGTCGGTCGAACAGATCATGCGAAGCCCCGGTATGCTGAGTTGGAGTAACCAGGCTAGGTCACGGTTGTTCTCGACATCGGCCGGAGGCAGTGCGGTGAGGTTCCTCGCCACCTTCCGCGCACCGATCCGCACAGGAGATTCCGCAGTCCGCAGGGGACTGCTCAGATCTTGCCGAAGCCACATGAAGTCGCTGCCGGCACCGATGACAGGGCCAATGACCTCGTTATCGTCCTGTTTGACGAGGACACACAGAACGCCGACCAGGTGACCGCGCACGTTGACGACCATCGCCCCCCCGGGTGTCAACTGTTCAATCCACGCCAGAGGGATTTCTGGTACTGCGCAGGTAGCGATGATCCGATCATAGGGGCCGTGGTTCGGGACGCCGGTCAGGCCATCGCCAGCGACCAGTCTCGGACGATGGCCGAGTTCTTCGAGCCGTTGCCTCGCTGCCTTTACCAAATCGGGGTCGATGTCGATGCTGGTCACGTTGTCGCTGCCGAGTCGGTGCGCGAGTAAGGCAGCGTTGTAGCCGGTGCCGGTTCCTATCTCCAGAACGCGATGCCCGTCATGAACATCCAGCGCTTCCAACATCTGGATCATCAGGCTGGGCATTGTTGATGAACTGGTAGGCAACGAATCATGTCCGCCACCGGGGGTCTGCCGCCGCTGCACGACGAGGGTCGAGTCCGAGTAGACCTGATCCAACCACGCATCGACATCAAAATGTTCCGCCCGCGGCCCCTCCTCCGTGGTGAGGGTCATGGCGGGAACGAACACGTGTCGCGGGGTCTGCTCCACAGCCGTACGCCACGCCTCGCTATGAAGAAGCCCGCTCGCGGAAAGATCGGCGGCAAGGGCGGCAGCACGCTCCCGCCACCGCACATCCGGACGTACCATCACCTTGTTTCCCCGAGAAGGAGGTCCGCTATCGCCGCCGTGATCGGCAGTCCAGTCTCCGCTTCCAGCCACCCGAACTGCCCATTCGCGTTACACTCCAGGAAGTACCAGAAATCATCAGTGATCGCGAAGTCGAAGGCGCCGTACATCAAGCCAAAGTAGTCCATGTAGGCTGAGATTCCACGAGAGACGCACTCCGGCACTTCGATCGACTCGTAGCTGAGTGAATCGTAATCAGTGCGCCAATCGATGTAGGCATCCGGCGAGCCCGCACGAATTGCAACCGCGAATAGACGGCGTCCTACCACTGTCACGCGCACATCACAGCGCTTCGGCACCCATTCCTGCAGGAGATTCATTGTCGACGACAGATCAGCGCCGCCAAAATCACCGCCCTGGACTCTCGCGGTATAAACGAGCTGCACGTTATCGCCGGTGACAATATTTGCTGCAGAAAGCGGTTTGTACACCACTCCTCTTTCTACGCTCTCGCAGAAAACGCGAGCATGACGCGGGTCGTTCGTCAACAAGGTTCGTGGGGTCGTCAGCCCACACTCCGCTGCCACCTTCAACTGGACAGGCTTGAATTCGGCGTCCACTACCTTGCTGGGATGATTGATCCAACGGGTGGGCAGGGAGAACAGGAGTCCACCGAATCCCCGCCTGGCCTCGGCTGCAGCGAACCCGAGGTCACTGCCGGTGATCTCCTCGGGAAAGACGAAGCTGGTCGGCCGCCGATAATAAACCGTCGCAACTCCGTCCAGCCGGATTCGACCGTGCCCGGTCTCCAGCCAACCCTGCCAACCAACTTCATCCTGCAGTACAGCATTGACAGTAACTCTACGCGGAAAGTCCGCCGTGTCAAAACGGCTCACTGCCCCACCCCGCCGAGCGATCTCGGCGACAACTCGATCCGCAGTTCGATCATTGCTACTGGTGAGAACGAGAATTATAGGGTAGGCTCAATCTACCTCACGCTCGGTCTCGGTGACGTCATCATGATTCTCCTCGTTTCCATCAACGATGACCTTGGTGTTTTCTGTTTTCCTGTCGACAGTATATGACTTCGAGTGTCGCCCGCCCTGCGCGGATGCGTTATGAATCTTCGTCGGCGGACGTGCCAGGCGGACCCCGAGCAATCGTGCCACGTGCGGAGCCGGTGCGATCTGACTCGACGACTGCCGGGCTACCAGGGGAAGCCGATCAGCCGGTCCCATCAAAGGATCCGCCCCGTACCAGTTGAGTTGTGTCATCACAGACTTCCCTTCGATTCTGCCCCGCCCCCTATGGGTCAGGCGGCAGTCGTGGTCAGGCGGTTGCGGAGTTCGGCGACGCCGGGGCTGGTGTGCAGGGGTTCGAGCACGGTGTTCAGGATGCGCAGCCGGTCGAAAGCCCGGGGGGAGGACACCGAGATGACCGTGTCCACGGCCTGGTGCCCAACAGTGACCGCAGTGTCGACGTCCCCGGCCAGGGCGTGCGCCCCGGTGAGATCGGGCAGGTACAGCGCGCGGAGCCGAGCGTAGCCGGGGTCGAAGTGCCCCACTCCGTGACGGAGCAGGTCCACCGCCCGCCCGGCTGCGCGCGCGTCTCGCCCCGGTAGGGCCAGCGTGTAGTACGCAACACCCTGAAATCCGGACATGCCAGCCTCACCGACGTGCACGCCCCAGGGCGGCGCGGTGGCCGGGTCGATGGCACCCACGTGCTCCTCGGCTTTGCTCAACGACCGGTCGCAGGCGACCGCGTCACCTTCGGCGGCATGTGCTCTGGCCTGGATGTTCGTCAGACAGCAGGTGGTGGACGCGGAGACCGGGTAGCGGCCCACAGCGGCGGTCTCGCCGACCTTCACCAGATACAGCGCCTCCTGCGGACGGCCCAGTTGCACCGATTGCAGTGCCATGTCATAAAATAGGTACACGGTCAGGTCGGTGCCGAGCGGGTGCTCGGCGCGGCGCGCGAGGTCCAGCCCGATCAGCCACAGCCGCCGGGCCGCGTCGTGGTGCTGGCACTCAAAGCTCATCCAACCCGTCTGCATCGCCAGGCGCCCGGTGGCCACCATCAGCCGGGGCCGGACCTCGGCGGGGACTTGGGCGTTCAGCAGCGGCAGCACCGTGTGCAACTGGGCCACGGCCGCGTCGCGGATCACCCCGCTGCCGGAGGCGAAGTCTTGGCGCACGAACGCCGCAGTGAGCTGCTCGACGAACTCCACATCGGCCACCCCGACCTGGCGGGTGCCGGTCGGCTCGGCCTGCGGGAGCAGCGCGAGCAGCCGGTCGATGTCCAGTCCGGCGGCGGCGATACCCAACACCAGCCGGGCGGCGTGTTCGCCGAAGTCTCTTCTGTCCACCCAGCTCACGTCCTTCTGCCCTGCCGTCCCCGTCGCACTCACGGTAGCGCCGATGTCGGGGAAGTTGAGCCGCACCGGCGGGATCTGCAGGCCCCGGGCCAGCGCGGCGACATCCTCCACATGGCCCAGCCGGTGCTCACCGCGCTCGACGGCGGAGATGGTGGACTGGTCCAGTCCGGTCACCCCACCGAGGGTCTGCTGGGACCAGCCGGTGAGGGCGCGCACCTGCCGCAGGAAGGGGCCGAAGTCGTAACCAGCCAGCCAGCCCAGGACCGGCTGCTGATCATAAAAGTCCGCCGGCAGCTTGGCCCGCGGATCGGGCCCCACCTTCAGACACGGATCGCAAAGCTGGCCGGGCTGGCGACCCCGGCGCAACCGGGCCCCACACTGCGGGCAGCGTGGCCGTCCGAGGTTGACCATTGAAGATTCCCCCCTGTCCGGGTGTGCGGAGCGGTGTTGTCGCGTGCGGTGTGCATAGCATGATCGGTCCCGCCAGACCAGTGCCGCAGCACTGCACCCGGTGCGCTACCCGGCACTGCTGCTCAACCCGACACCTCCCGCTACGGGCCTGCGCACCCCTACCCTGGTCAGGTCACGAGCACCACCACCCCGCAGGGGGACACCCGGACAGGCGTCGTCGTGCCCCCAGGCGACGCGCATCCCTCGGCGAGCCGTACCGGGCAGCCCGGGAAGCCCCGCTCGCGCCGCCGGTTACTCCATTCAGGGGCGGTCCCGTGAAGATCGACATCGTGTCTCGCGTGCACGCCCGCGACCTGCGCAAACACCACCCAGTGACGCGGTTTCAAGATCGGACACCGGCTGCGGTGAGCCTCGCGTGCAGCAGCCTTCCAAAGACGCTGGTCACCGCCCCGCCCAGCAGGGTAGGGTTCCCAACCACCTCACGCCGAAGGGCGTATAGAAACCGTCCACAATTATTGCGAACCTGGCCATCTCCTCGTTCCCAACCACCTCACGCCGAAGGGCGTATAGAAACTTCCCACTTTGGGACATGCCGCTTATTCTTCGTATTCCGTTCCCAACCACCTCACGCCGAAGGGCGTATAGAAACAACCGCGACCTTGGTGCCACCAACATCGACACCCGTTCCCAACCACCTCACGCCGAAGGGCGTATAGAAACAACCGCGACCTTGGTGCCACCAACATCGACACCCGTTCCCAACC
>DASTLT010000058.1:0-9852 GCA_035714625.1 Pseudonocardiaceae bacterium
TCGGTGTATCTCACGGGAGATCACCGAGTTGTGTCGGCCGAGCGCTTTGGCGATAGAACGATGAGAACTCTTCTTGGCAAGCTCTCGCGAGATCAGCTCGCGTTCTTCGGCCGTCAGTGGAGTATTCTTTGTCAAGTGCAAACCGCCTATCAATCTGAATGATTATCTCACACTGTCGCGGTCACCACTTGAGACCAAGGAGTCAAAAACAACGCTATCAATGACCACGGCCGTCACAATCGTGGCATTGAGATTCAAGGCGTTCAATGCAAGGCCCAGCAGGTAAACCCGCAGCTCGCCTCGTTCGCGGGCTTTCTGCATCGCCCGGAAAAAGGGCCAGTGCGCGTAGTCGAGTGGCCGCCCACTGCTCCCATCGTGCTCAGGCTGACCAAGCAATTCTTCGCTGCATTCGCGCACAATGTTTCGCCAGATGCTCAGGTCAGCCAGCAAGCTGTCCGGCGAGATGCTCGCGGGTTGGAACTCGCCTGATGGCAGGAGACTATACTGACCGCCTCCCGTCACCACCTTGGTCGGATCGCGTAGATGCAGGAAGAAACTCGCCTGGCCCCTGGCGGATTCACGCCGAATGGTGAGTGTGGTGATGGAGGTGTTCACCGCGCGCAGCCCGAGGTCGAACGGATCCGAGATGAGCGACCGGAAGGGTAGCTCTGGCCACGAAGGTGTGCCATGCATCATCGCCGCAGACAGCTCATGGGAAAGTGCCTCAGCCATGTCAATCTTATCGAAAAAGCAGGACTGGCCGAACCGAAAGGATGCTTTTCCAGGTTCGCCCAATGATGCGTCAGGCAGGCGGTAACACGGGCGGTTATCGAATAGCGCGGGTGGGCTGAGATAGCGGATCGCGCTGCTGTAGCTGGGAAAGGTCTGCAGCCTGGTGCGCAACGGAAGCAGTGGCCGCACTTCCGGCTCCTGGCCCACGACGATCGGCGTGGGTGGGTTCGGTTCCCAGCCAAGCTGGACATCCTCCAGAGCAAGGGGTGTACTGGGCAGCCAAGAGCCCAGGGAGAGCATCGGTGCCTGCGGCAGGCGCCAGGACGGCTCGTAGAGCTGGACAGCGCATGCGGCCAACTCGGCCCGGCGGCGGATGAGATGCTGGCGCACCTCGCGCCAGGCGCGCTGGCTCGCTACGACCGGGTCGCCGGGGATCTCCAACTCGTGCCGGACATCCGCCGGATCCGCCCCCCACCCCAGATCAGCCGGTGTCACCCGCCGTCCGAGCTTGGCGCCCAGCGCCCGGGCCACGTATTCCGCGGTCCGAGCCCGGGGGACACTGCCCTCCAGCCACCGGCGCACCGACACGTGATCCGCCGAGATCGAGGAGCCATCCCGCTTCGCCAACGACCTGACCCGCGCCGCCAGCCCCTTGTTGCTGACCCCGGCCTGCGCCATCACCGCACCCAGTAGCCGGTTCGGCTCCCTCGTGGTTTTCACGTGATCACCCCACCAGCGTAGTAAAACACGCTGCCTGCGCAGTGCAGTATCTTGACCCAGCCCGACTCGCTGCGATGACCGGTGTCAATCCCGGCTCGCACCGTCAGGCCAGATCACCCGGACCGGTCGCCCGCGCTCGCGGGCGCAGGCGACCACGTCGGCGGTGCCCCCGTAGCCGCGGGCGGGCTGGCCGTCCCAGACCGCGAACACCTCCTCCACCATGGAAATCATCAGTTCGCTGGCGGCCATGTGGGACTCCGATGTCGACTCGGTGAAATCGAGCCGATGCACCTGGACCGCGTGCGCGAAAAGGGCATCGTACTCGGGATGTGATGCGGCGGGAAGGCTGCCGCGGTAGCGCACCGCGGGCACGATGACCTCGATCTGACCGCCCTGATCCAGGACAACGCGAGCGAAGAGCTGATCGGCTCCATCGGCCAGCGCGCTGACACCGACGAGATCGGTACCGTAGCCGCCCAGAGCCTCGCGCAGCGCGTGCCGGACGAGATCAACGGTGAGCGGCGGCAGGCCCCGGTGCCCGCTGATCCCGATGATCGTCATCCGCGCCCCATTGTGAGCTCACGCTTCCAGGAGGGTTGCCCGGTGTTGCCAGGCCAGGCTGAGGGCAGCTTGCACATTAGGTGACGCCAGCCGTTCCCTGTGTAGGAGATGGTTGACCGTAGTCTCATCGAAGGTAAGGCCGAGTTCTTGTTTATCGTTACCCAGGTGCACCATCACCTCACCCTCAGCATTGCTATGAGTCAGCTCGTGAAATAGCGCGTCAAAAATGACACTGTCTATGACCGCCACGGTCACGACGGCGGCGTTGAGGCTCAGGGCGTTCAGCGTCACACCGAGCACGTAAACTCGCAACTCGCCTCGTTCGCGGGCTTTCTGCATCGCCCGGAAGAACGGCCAGCGCTGGTAGGCAAGCGGTCGTCCCGTACTACCGTCATGCTCCGGTTGCCTGAGCAATTCCTCACTGTACTCGCGCACAATGTTCCGCCAGATACTCAGATCTGACAGTAGACTGCCGGGAGACATACTGGCCGGCTGAAACTCACCAGCCGGAATCAGACAATATAGCCCACCACCCGTTACCACCCTGGCTGGATTTCGGCGGAGCAGGAAGAAACTGGCCCGTCCACTGTCCGGTTCGCGACGAATAGTGAGAGTATTGATCGACGTGTTCACTGCCCGCAGGGCAAGATCAAACGGATCCGCGATGAGCGAACGAAAAGGCAGCTCCGGCCAGTAGGGTGTCGCATTCATTGCCGCCACGCAAAACTCGTGCACCAGCGGTTCGGCTACGTCGATCTTGTCGAAAAAGCATGACTGACCGAACTGAAAGCGGACCTCGCCGGGTCCGCCCAATGACGCACCAAGCAACCTGTAGCAAGGGCGGTTTTCGAACAACTCAGGCGGATCAAGGTATCGAATTGCGCTACTGTAGCTGGGAAAGGTCTGCCGCCGAGTACGCAACGGAAGCAACGAACTGACTTCCGGCTCCTGGCCGGTCACCATCGGCTCGGGTGGGTTCGGCTCCCAATCCAGCTTGACCTCCTCCAGAGCAATAGGCTGCTCCGGCAGCCAAGAGTCTTGCGACAACTCTGGTGCCTGCGGTAGGCGCCAGGACGGCTCGTAGAGCTGGGCAGCCTGTGAGAACAACTCACTCCCGTGTCGGATGAGGTGTTGGCGCACCTCGCGCCAGGCGCGCTGACTCGCTACGACCGGGTCGCCGGGGACCTCCAACTCGTGCCGGACATCCGCCGGATCCGGGATCCACCCCAGATCAGCGGGCGTCACCCGCCGCCCAAGCTTCGCACCCAGCGCACGAGCAACGTACTCTGCGGTCCGAGCACGAGGGATACAGCCTGCAAGCCACCGGCGCACTGAGACGTGATCTGGGGAGATCGAGTAGCCCTCCCGCTGAGCCAACGACCTGACCCGCGCCGCCAGCCCCTTGTTGCTGACCCCGACCTGCGCCATCACCGCACCCAGCAGCCGGTTCGGCTCCCTCTTGGTCCTCACGTGATCACCCCACCCCCGTTGTAAAGCACGCTGCGTGTGCAGGTCTGCACCCTCATATGCACCCTGCGGTGCTCCCAGGCCGAGTGCTGAACTGCACCCATGCCAGCGATCCTGAGCCGCAGCGCCATGGCGGGCAGCGGACCGCCGCGGTGATCTCCGCGCTGTCACCATTGGTCACCCAGGGTGGGGCGGTCGACCTGGAGCGTGCCCGCAGTGCGGGGCAGGAAGCCCGGCCACTGATGATCACAGAAGTCCGCCGTGCCGTCTCGGTCCTGCCTGGACTGCGCTGCCCAGACCTACGCACACAGAGCCGACACATCCAGCCCGATGGGGGATACGACGGTGGAAACCTTCAGTGAAAGCCAGTCCGACCGCACCGTGCTGGCCTTGCAGAACCCGGACGGGGAGCCCACGACCGTGATCGTCCAACGCAGCCGCGGTCGGGTCTGGCTGGTCTACCACGGCGCGCTCAAGACGACAGTCGCCATGACCGACCGGCAAGCCGGCGACCTCATCGCGGCACTCCGCGCTGCGTCCCGGACACCGCGATGACCAGCCCCCCGCATCCCGTCCTCGGCCCCAACCCACTCCTGAGGATCACCAGAGGTGCACGATGCCCGACCTGACCGGCACCGAAAACAACCCGACCGCCGGGGAGCCAGAGCCTGACTGGGCCTGGATCCGCTGGCACCACTCGGCCCGCGACGGGCAGGTGCACGCCTTCTGGATCGAGGCCCGCCCGCCCGGGAGCTGGCTGCAGGCCGTCTGCACCCACACCGCCCCACCAGCCGCACTGGGCTCCTGCATCACCCTGCCCTACTGCCCGGACTGCCTACAGGCGATCACCACCCCGGGAACGGGATACGACCCGCGCCGCGTCCCCCTGCCCGGCGTGCCGACCCACCGCCGTCCCGGCCTGCCGAGTTCCCGGACATCACGCTGCCGTCATCCGCGCGCTGCCAGCGTGATGACCGGGCCCCGGGCGTGGCGGGACCAGCCGACTCCACCCCGGCCTGGTCCCGCCAATCCACGTGGCGGAACGGTTCGCAATGCCGCTGGGCTGGCCTACCGGGTGCTTTGCTGATTGACGACCGGGCCGACAACTGTACCGCATTTCGCGGGCAGGGCGGCTCGGCTGTGCAATGGAAGATGGGCAAGAACGACATCAGCGAGATCCGCCAGTCGGTGGACCGCTGGCTGACAACCGGTGCCACTGCACTGGCACCGACCTGCTGACCGAAAGCCTGCCCCACACGCTTGACGACGAGCCCGAAGTGATTGAGAACCCGGCCCGCCGGGAAGACAGGGGAGAGCCGGGGGACCTCAACGCCGCAGTACTGGCCGCAGGTCACGGGCCGAGACACTGGCTAGGCCGTCGCGCTCGATGCGGGTAGCCAGCGACCGGGCACCCGCGGCGAGGCCCGCGAGATCCAGCCGGTGCGGGGCGGCGACGGTGTAGGGGGTGATCCGGTCCGCAGCCCGGCACAGCAGCGCTGCCGCACCTTTCGGGTTGCCCCGCTGCACGTGCGTCAGACCGACCGCGAGCTGCGCCAGGCCCTGCCACAAATCGCGGTGCTCCCCCTCGGTCGCCTTCCACACCCCCTCCAGCACTTCGTGCGCGTGAAACGGGTAACCATCGTCGATCAACTGCTGAGCCAGTTGCAACGCCTCGTCCGGACTCAGCACGACATCCTCGGGAACCCGGTCAACCCCGGGCGCACCGCGGGGCAACGGGCGGCCCAGCGCGTCGCGCGGGCGGGCGTTGCGGGCCCGCCCAGCCGGGTCCCGGTCGCGATCCTCTGCACAGCCACTCATCGGTCCATGATGGCTGGCGGGTTCAAGCCACCAACCAGGCCACGGCACCAGCAGGGTGACGCTGGGCATGGAGGTCGAGCACGGGCAGCAACCGCAGGTCCTGGTGCCGGGTGGGCACTGGCAGCGGGCCCGGCCAGCCGGGGAGCGAGGGGTGCTGGTGTCCTGTGTGGTCTCCCCCGGGTTTGACTGGGCCGATTTTGAGCTTGGGCCACATTGCGAGATCGGGCCGAGCTCAGCGATCCCCCAGGGTGAAAGCCCGGGTCAGGGCGGGGGAGGATGACGGCATGGAGCACCACGGACGCCGCGAGCAGACCGACCGGGTCCGGCTGGGCGGCGGCGCGCTGCCGATCGTCAGCCCGGCCCGGTTCTACGTCTGCGGCATCACGCCCTATGACGTGACCCATCTCGGGCACGCCAGCACCTTCGTGTGGGCCGACGCCGCCGCGGCCGTGCTGCGCAGGGTCGGGGCGGAGACCGTGACCTGCCGCAACGTCACCGATGTCGACGACGTGCTGACCAGGGCGGCCATCGCCCGCGGTCGGCACTTTGACGAGTTCGCCTTGGAACAGGAGTACCTGTTCGGCCGGGACATGGCCGCGCTGCGGGTGCGCCGCCCGGAGCACGAGCCGCGGGCCCGCCATCATGTGGGGCGGGTCGTGCAGTTGGCGGCCGCGCTGATCGCGACCGGGTCGGCCTACCAGCGGGGCGGCACGGTGTACTTCCGCGGCGCGGGTGTCCCGGAGAAGGCGGGGCTGACCGTCGAGCGGGCCACCGAGCTGGCAGCCGAGTTCGGTGACCGGCCGGACGATCCGGGCCGGGACGACCCCTTCGACGTGCCGGTGTGGCGGCCCTCCAGTGACGACGAGCCGGGCTGGCCCAGCCCGTGGGGCCGGGGCCGGCCGGGATGGCACGCCGAATGCGCCGCGATGGCACTTGGTGTGCTCGGCGCCGCGGTTGATGTCCTGGCCGGCGGGGCGGACCTGGACTTCCCGCATCACGCCTATCAGGCGGCCATCGTGGAGGCGGCGACCGGCGTGGGTCCCTTCGCCCGGGCCGCGCTGCCGGTCGGCGCGGTGACTGTGGGCGGCACCAAGATGGCCAAGTCCGCGGGTAACCTGGTGTTGGTCTCCGATGTGCTGGCCCACCATTCCGCCCCGGTGCTGCGGCTGCTGCTGCTCGACCGGCCCTGGTGGCAGAACTGGGACTTCCAGCCCGAGGCCCTCGACGCGGCGGCGGCCCGGCTCGAACGGTTGTACTCAGCAGCCGGCAGCGCCCAGCGGACACCGGCCGCCGCAGCCGCCGTCATCGCAGCCCTGATCAACGACCTCGACATCCCAACCGCGCTGCAGGTCGGTGAAGAGGCCGGCGGAGATGCGGCCCGCCTGGCGTTGCACGTCCTGGCCCTGGAGTGATATCTGTCCTGATCCGCACGCTCATCCTGCTCAGGCACGCGAAGTCGGTGTGGCCGCAGGGGGTCCCCGACATCGAGCGCCCGCTGGCCAGGCGGGGCCGCCGGGACGCCCCCGCCGTCGGCCAGTGGCTGCGCCGCCGGGTGCCCGCAATCGATCTGGTGGTCCGCGGTCCTCAAGACCTCGGCGATCGCCGTCACGACCAGCCCGGACAACGGAGCACCTCCGGGATCATGGACCCTGGACGCGCTGCCCCCCGCGGGCAGTGAGACCTCCCGCCGCAGGTCAGGGCGTCACCGGGCCGGGCGCACCAGGAGCCCCGGTCGGGCGGCGGCGGGCCGGGGTTGCCCTGCGCTGCCCGGCCAGGCCACCCACCACAGACACCGCACCGAGCACGATGAGCACCAGCCCGAACAGCCAGGCCAGGACCACCAGGCTGGCACCTGGATAGGCCAGCACGACGATCCCGGCGAGCACACTCACCAGCCCGCTGACGATTGCCCAGCCCCGTCCGGGCGTGTCGCCGGCGAGCCCGTGGAAGCACTCGACAACACCACCCACCACCCAGAACGCGCCCAGCAGCAGTGCCAGCGCGGTGGCCGTCTGCAGCGGACGCGCCAAGGCCAGGATCCCCACCACGATGGCCAACACCCCGAGCAACGCCACCAGCATGCGGCTGCTGGCTTGCGTGTCGTCGAAGGCGATCGCCGCGACGAGTCGGAAAACCCCCGCCACGAGCAGCCAGATCCCGAGGATGGCGGCGAGCACGACGATGGATCTCCCGGGCCAGGCCAGTGCCAGAATCCCGGCCACCAGCGTGAGCACGCCGAATGCCACTGTCCAGCCCCGGGAGCGCCCGACCCGGGCGAGCTGCGCTCCAGCCTGGCCCGCGACGTGGTCGGCCTGGTCGGTGCTGCGGCCGGCAGAGAAATCGGTCATGTGTCCCTCCTCAGTAGAGGTACTTCGCCGCCCGATGGTCGCCTGCTCGCGGCGGCGTGGCCTCACCCGGCGCAGGTGACCCCGGCCGGCAGGATGTTGTTGTTGCAGCGGAAGAAGTTCTCCGGGTCATAGGTTGCCTTGATCTCGGCGAGGCGACGCAGGTTGCGGCCGAGCGCGTCATCGACACCGGTTTGTCTCGGCTCGTCGGCCAACCCGGTGAAGTTCAGGTACACCGCCCCGGTGCCGAACGGCTTGACGCTCTCCCATGCCGACCGGACCCAGCCGATGGTCAACTGATCAGCGGCAGGATCGTGCCAGTGACCGTCGATCGAGACCATGAACGGCGCCGAGCGTTCGGCGAAGGCGGTCTGCTCCGGCCCGACGGCACCGATCGCGCCGCCCATGTGCAAGGTGTTGACCAGCGTCAGTGGGGTCGGACGGTCCAGGGCCCGGCCGGCGATGACGTCGATCGCATCGTCGGAGAGCTCGCCCAGGTACTGCGACTTCCAGTAGGCCCGCAGCGTGTTGCGCGGGAACAGCGGATCGAATCCGCTCTGCACCATGGTGTAGGGCATCGGCTGGGACATATCGAACACCGGAGTGCCCAGTTGCCGCAGCGGCGCCAGGACCTGCATCGCGTCCTCCGGCGACACATCCCCAGAGCCGGCTGCGTAGACGCCGCCCACCACCACACACGGACGGTTGTGCAGCACCTCCGGTAGCTCGGGAACCGCCGGAAAGGTGAGTGTCACCACCACCGAGCTGACCTCGTCCGGGGTTCCCGGCACGTAGTCGCGCCAGCCGCGCAGCACGCCGGCGACGTCCTCCAGCGGGTAGCACGGTGCGGCGAAGGCGACCACCGGCCCCACCGGGTGCAGCCGGAAGGTGAACGAGGTGACGATGCCGAAGTTGCCACCTCCGCCCCGGATCGCCCAGAACAGGTCGGGATTGTGCTCGGCCGACGCGGTACGGACCTCGCCGTCGGCGCACACCACTTGGGCCTGCAGCACGTTGTCGCAGGACAGCCCGTACTTCCGGCGCAGCCAACCGTAGCCGCCGCCGAGGGCCAGCCCGCCGACTCCGGTGTCGGAGACCACCCCACCCGGGGTGGCCAGGCCGAACACCTGGGTGTCCCGGTCCACATCGCCCCACGAGGCACCGCCCTGGACGTGCGCCAGCCGCCGCTCGGGATCGACCTGAACCGCGCACATCGCCGAGAGGTCGATCAGCATGCCGTTGTCGATCGCGGACAGCCCTGCCACCGAGTGCCCGCCGCCGCGGACCGCCACGGCCAGATCGTGCGCCCGGGCGAAGTTCAGCGCTTCGCGGACGTCGGCCACGCCAGCGCACTGGGCGATGACCGCAGGCCGGCCGGCATGCATGGCGTTGAAGACCTCGCGTGTCGCCGACAGCGCAGACGAGCTGGATGGGCACATCAGGGCACCCCGCAGCCGCACACGAAGAGCCTCGAGATCGTCGTCGGCCAGGTCGGTCTGTGGTCCGTGGAGGGTGTTCAGCGTAACCGTCATTCTCTGAACGCTGACACGGCGATCTAGCCGGGTCTATCACCCGTCTGTCCGGATGGGGTTCACCCGCTCAGCGGCGCCTACCTGAAGCGTAGGATCATGATCTGGGCGGGGGCCGTTGGTTCGAGGTGGAAGGCGAGCGCACAAGTTGCCCACCAAAGAGAATGGCCGAGTGGCGGCGCACGAAGCACGGCTGGCGATCACCCCACCCGGACGCCTGTTCGCGTCCCTGCCAGAGCAGCTCGCCAACATCCGGCGCTGGAACGAGGAGCGGCGCTGGGGATTGCGGGCCGACGACTTCCACGCCGTGGACCTGACGCCACAGGCCGGTGACGATCCGCTCTTCGTCGACCTCATTGCCGTCTACCTGGACGATCGGCCGGATCTGAACGGCATCCGGCGCACCTGTCATGAGCTGTGGACGGTGGCCGCAGCGCAGCAGCCACACGCTTGGGCCTGGGACTGGTACGCGGACAAGTGGGAGCACCGTCCCAAACCGGTCTGCCTGGCCGACGGCCTCGTGCACCGGCCCGGTATCCGCCGGGTGACCGTCAACCTGGGGGCTCACTTTGAGCCGGGGCGACACAACCGGCCCAGCGCGCTGCGCAATCCGGACTCCGCGCACGCCGAGGTGCTCGCCGCCGCAGCCCATTTCCCCCGGTGGATCCGGGCCATGGACG
>DASTLT010000059.1:0-6240 GCA_035714625.1 Pseudonocardiaceae bacterium
AGCGGCACGCCACGGGGCGCCACCCTACGAGCCGGGGCCCTACGAGCCCGCGCCTTACCCGCACCCGGTGTCATCGCCCGACGTCGAGTGGACTCCCATCGCCGAAGAGGCCGAACGGGCCACCCGGGTGCAGCACCCGACCGACCGCTGGCCCCGCCCGGCGCACCGCCGGGTGATCACCGTGGCCAACCAGAAAGGTGGTGTCGGCAAGACCACGAGCACGGTGAACCTGGCCGCGGCGCTGGCGCTGCACGGGCTGCGCACCCTGGTGGTCGACCTCGATCCGCAAGGGAACGCCTCCACCGCGCTCGGCGTCGAGCATCGCTCCGGCACGCCGTCGATCTATGAGGTGCTGATCGGCGAGATCGGGCTCGCGCAGGCCATCGCGGTGAGCCCGCAGTCGCCGAACCTGCTGTGCGTCCCGGCCACCATCGACCTCGCGGGCTCCGAGATCGAGCTGGTGACGATGGTGGCCAGGGAATCCCGGCTCAAGGAGGCCCTGCCGGAGTCCGTGCTCAATGAGCTGGACATCGACTACGTCTTCATCGACTGCCCGCCCTCGCTGGGCCTGCTGACGGTGAACGCCCTGGTCGCCGCGCCCGAGGTGCTGATCCCGATCCAGTGCGAGTACTACGCGCTGGAGGGACTCGGCCAACTGCTGCACAACATCGACCTGGTGCGGTCGCACCTCAACCCGGCACTGACCGTGTCCACGATCCTGCTCACCATGTACGACGGGCGCACCAAGCTGGCCGACCAGGTCACCGCCGAGGTCCGCCGCCACTTCGGTGATCAGGTGCTCCGCACCGTCATCCCGCGCAGCGTGAAGGTCTCCGAGGCGCCGGGCTTCGGTCAGACCGTGCTGGCCTACGACGCCGGCTCGCGCGGGGCGATGAGCTATCTGGATGCCGCGCGGGAGATCGCGCTGCGCACGTCCTTCCCCAGCGCGGGTGAGGTGCTTCGCTGATGGCTACCGAGGCTGGCTTGCCGCCGCGCAAGGGCGGGCTCGGTCGCGGCTTGGCGGCGCTGATTCCCAGCGGACCGGTCACCCCGGCAGCCAGCGTCCCCGGCGCCGCAGCGCGCCGGGACGATCCCGCCGATCCCCCGCCGCCGGCCGGCAGCGTCGCCGGTGCGGTGTATCAGGAGATTCCCACCGAGGCGATCGTCCCCAACCCCCGGCAGCCCCGGCAGGTCTTCGACGAGGAGTCGCTGGCCGAGCTCGCGCACTCGATTCGTGAGTTCGGTCTGATGCAGCCCATCGTGGTCCGGTCGCTGGACCCCGGCTGCTATGAACTGGTCATGGGCGAGCGGCGGTGGCGCGCCGCGCAGCAGGCCGGGCTGGACCGCATCCCGGCGATTGTGCGGCACACCGCCGATGACGCCATGCTCCGCGACGCCCTGCTGGAGAACATCCACCGGGTCCAGCTCAACCCGCTTGAGGAGGCCGCCGCCTACCAGCAGTTGCTCCAGGAGTTCGGCGTCACCCACGAGCAGCTCGCCGCCCGGCTCGGGCGGAGCCGCCCGGTCATCACCAACACCATCCGGCTGCTGCGGCTACCCGTCCCCGTGCAGCGGCGGGTCGCTGCCGGGGTGCTCTCGGCCGGGCACGCGCGGGCCCTGCTCAGCCTGGACGAGCCGGGGGCCCAGGAGGACCTGGCCGCGCGCATCGTCGCCGAGGGCTTGTCGGTCCGGGCCACCGAGGAAGCGGTCACGCTGTCCCGCAGCGAACCGCGCCGCCCTGCCCCCAAGACGGGGACCCGGCGGCCGATGCAGGCCCCCGGGCTGCAGGACCTCGCCGAGCACCTGTCCGACGCCTTCGAGACCCGGGTCAAGGTGGAACTAGGCCGGCGAAAGGGCCGCATCGTCGTCGAGTTCGGCTCGGTCGAGGACCTCGAGCGGATCGTCGCGTTGATGGCCCCCGAGGCACGCGAAGGGCAGCGGGGCCCGGGGGAACCCGGCAGGTTGGGGCCGGGGATCACCCATACCGGGTTACGTCACGGTGACGGTGACGGCGGGTAGCGTCCAACAGCCCCCGCTGTGATCCGGTGCGGGCTTTAGCCGCGGCCGACGGACTGCTCGATCAGGTCGGCGAAGACGGTACCCAGGTCCGCACCGTCGGACTCGATCGCCATCGGCAGCAGCGAGGTCTCGGTGAGCCCAGGTGCCACGTTGACCTCGAGGAAATGGGCTACCCCGTCCGGGGTCACCACCGCATCGGTCCGGGACACATCCCGCAGCCCGAGCAGTTGGTGCGCCGCCAGCGCCAGCTCGGCGACCGCCCGGGTTGCGGCGGCGGGCAGCCGCGCCGGCGCGTGGAAGGTGGCGAGCCCGGCGGTGTAGCGAGCCGCGTAGTCGTAGAAGCCGGACTGTGCCTCGATCTCCACCGCCGGCAGGGCACGCGGCCCGTCCGGGCCGTCCAGCACGGCGACCGCCACCTCGACTCCCCCGAGGTACTTCTCGGCCAGCACCGTGTCGCTGTACGCCAGGCAGCCGACCATGGCCGCTGGCAGGTCCGCGACGTCGCGCACCACCTGCACGCCCAACGCCGAGCCACCCTGGTCGGGCTTGAGGATCAGCGGCAGGCCGAGGTGGGCCACCAATGCCTCGAGCACGGCAGGCGCCCCGAGATCGCGGAAGGTGGCGTGCGGCAGCGCGATCCAATCCGGGGTGCTCAGACCGGCACGGGCCAGCTCGGCCTTGGCGGTCGGCTTGTCCCAGGCGCGGCGGCAGGCGTGCGGATCGGTGCCCACGTAGGGCACCCGTAACATCTCCAGCACGGACTGCACCGCGCCGTTCTCCCCGGTCCCGCCGTGCAGCGCCACCACGACGGCGTCCGGACGGCTGTGGGTGAGCCTGCCGACCAGCCGGGCGTCGACGTCCCACTCCTCGACGTGCAGCCCGGTCTCGCGCAGCGCGGTGGACAGCCTGCGGCCGGAGCGCAGCGACACGTCACGCTCGTGGGACAGCCCACCGGCCAGCACGGCCACGCTGCGATCGGTCACTCGGGAGCTCCCCACTGGACGAGGTCGGTCAGGCGGTATCCGGGGCTGGTGACTGCGGACCGGACCCGGCACGGGAAGTCACGCTACCGAAGGTGTGCACCAGGTCGAGCTCGCCCTCCAGCACGGTGGCCAGCCGGCGCACGCCCTCGGTGATCCGCTCCGGGGTCGGATAGCAGAACGACAGCCGCATCTGCCGGCTCCCGGAGGAGTCGGCGTAGAACGCGGTGCCCGGAACGTAAGCCACCCGCTGGGTCACCGCGCGGGGCAGCATCGCCTTGGTGTCCAGTCCCTCCGGGACGGTGAGCCAGACGTAGAACCCGCCCGCCGGGTGGGTCCACCGGCATCCCGGTGGCAGGTGGTGCCGCAGCGCAGCCACCATGGCGTCCCGGCGGTCCCGGTACGCCTCCCGGTAGTTCTTGATCTGACCCTTCCAGTCGTGCTGGCTCAGGTAGCGCGACACCACGGTCTGGGTGAACGCCGGGGGACACAGGGTGGCCGACTCGGCCGCCAGCACCAGCTTCTCCCGCACCGCGTGCGGGGCCAGCGCCCAGCCCACCCGCAGCCCAGGAGCGAACGTCTTGGAAAACGAGCCGAGGTAGATCACGTTGTCCGGCTCGGTGGCCCGCATCGCCGGGTAGCTCTGACCGTCGAAACCCAACAGCCCGTACGGGTTGTCCTCGATGATCAGCAACCCGTGCCCGGCGCAGATCTCGAGCACCTCGGCGCGGCGCGGCACGGCCAGGGTGACGCCGGCCGGGTTGTGGAAGTTCGGGATGGTGTAGAGAAACTTCGGGGTGCGACCCGCGGCCCGCAACGAGCGCAGCACGGCGTCCAGCTCCGCGGGCAGCAACCCGTCGTCGTCCATCGGCACGTGCACCACCTGCGCCTGGTAGGAGGCGAAGGTAGTGAGCGCCCCGACGTAGGATGGCGCCTCGGCGAGCACCACGTCTCCCGGGTCGCAGAAGATGCGGGTGACCATGTCCAGGGCCATCTGCGAGCCGACGGTGACGGTGACGTCGTCAGCGTGCGCTCGGATCCCCTCCAGCGCCATCACCTCGCAGATCTGTTCCCGCAGCTCCGGGGTCCCCTGTGCCGAGCCGTACTGCAGTGCCGTTATGCCGTCGGTGGCGACGACCTGGGCGAGCTCGCCGGCCAGCGAGTCAAGCGGCAGCGCAGGCAGGTAGGGCATGCCCCCGGCGAGGGAGACCACCTCGGGACGGCTGGCCACCGCGAACAGGGCGCGGATCTCCGAGGCGGTCATCCCGACGGTGCGCTGCGCGTAGCGATGCAGGTGCGGATCGAGGTCGCGTTGGCTGGAACGGGCTGGCTGGTGTGCTGTCACGGCGGCGCCTTTGCTGCGTGGCCTGTGTTGCGGGTGGGGTCCCCAGGGAGTGTAAATGCCCCACGGGCTGCCTCGGCCTGCTTCACCGGGGGTGGCGCCCGGCATATGCTGCCCAGGGTGCCCCGCGCGGTCGATCGCCGGAGCAGTGCCTGCACGTCAGCTCAGGGAGGCTCGGTGTCGCGTCGCGTGGTCGGCGTCACCCTGGACAACCTCGACTCCCTACCTAAGAAGTGCCGCCGGTGCGTGTTCTGGGAACTCGCCCCGCATATCCGGGAGCAGGCTGAGGAGTTCGGCCAGACCGACCTGGAGAAGGAGGCCTGGGTCTCCAGCGTGCTGCTGGAGTGGGGTTCCTGCGGGCGGATCGCCATGGTCGGAGATGCCCCAGCCGGTTACGTTCTGTACGCACCGCCTGCTGCCGTGCCCCGGGCCGCGGCCTTCCCCACCTCCCCGGTCAGCGCCGATGCCGTGCTGCTCACCGCGCTCAGGGTGATTCCCGAGTTCACCGGCAGCGGGCTGGGCCGGCTGCTGGTGCAGGCGGTCGCCAAGGACCTCACCCGGCGGGGAGTGCGGGCCGTCGAAGCGTTTGGGGACGCCCAGCCGGACGAGGAGTCCAGTTGCGTGGTCCCGGCCGAGTTCCTGCAGCAGGTCGGTTTCAAGACGGTACGCGCGCACCCCCGCTGGCCGCGGCTACGCCTCGAGCTGCGCACCGCACTGACCTGGAAGGAAGACGTCGAGGCAGCCCTGGAACGGCTGCTGACCTCGGTCACCATCACCACGGCGGAACCCGCGCTGTGAGGGGGCCAGGCGAGCCAAAGCGCGCATCGCCGCTCACAGCCGCTGCATGGACAGCTCGCGGCGGAGCAGGTCGGCGAAGGTGAAGGTGCCGGTGGGCTGGTCGTTCTCGCCGAGCAGGTAGAGCCGCTTGACCGCGACCAGCACGCCTTCGGCGACCACATCGCGAAACCCGGGGTCGAGCAGCTTGCGCCGATCCTCGGGATTGGTCAGGTACCCCAGCTCGATGCGCACGGCCGGCATCCGGGTCATCCGCAGCAGCTCCCAGCTCTTGGGGTGGGTGCCGCAGTCCACCATCCCGGTGCGGGCGGCCAGCTCGCGCTGGATGAACCCGGCCAGCGCCTCCCCGACCGTGGAGCTGGTGCCGTTTCCGGTGCCGAAGTGGAAGCTCGCCAGGCCTTGCGCCAGTACCGACGGGTGGCCGTCGGTGTGCAGCGACAGCACCAGGTCGGCCCCTGCGGTATTGGCGAACGCGGCCCGATCGGCGTCGGTGGGGCTGTGGTCGGCCCCCCGGGACAGCAGCGTCTCCATCCCGGTGGCGGCCATCCGGCCCTCCAACCGGCGGGCCAGATCCCACATCAGGTCGGCCTCGACGGCCTCGCCCGACACCACGCCGTGGTCAGCTCCGCCGTGCGAGGGGTCGATGACGATCCGCTTACCGCGCAACGCCGGACCCGACCGCCGGACCCGCTCCTGCTCCCGGAGGAAGACCGGCCGCCCACCCCGCACCTTGGGCTGCAACTGGCGCAACGCCCGGATCGTGGCAGGCCCACAGGCCCCGTCCACCAGCAGGCCGTAGTCCCGCTGAAAGTTGCGCAGCGCCAGCTCGGTCTGCGGCCCGAAGACGCCGTCGGCCCGGCCCGCGTCGTAGCCCAGCTCGAGGAGCCGTTCCTGCAGCGTGCCCACGTCGTCGCCGCGCATCGGACGAGCCACGATGTGCAGCAGCATGCGGTCCCCGAGTCGCAGCCGGGCGTCACACAGCGCCTGGAAGGTGGCCCGCCCCACGATGCCGTCGCTGAGCAAGCCACGACGCTGCTGGAACGCCCGCACCGCGTGCTCCAGCGCAACGTCGAAGATGTCCGACTCCGGTTGTGGTGGGAGCAG
>DASTLT010000060.1:0-4534 GCA_035714625.1 Pseudonocardiaceae bacterium
CTGCCGGATGGGGCCCGGGCCGCCGAGGGCGGCCGGCTGCTGCTGCGCGGCAGCGGCGGGGGGCTGCCGGGGGTGTTGGAGGTCACCGAGGTCTATCGGCGGGATCGGGAGCTGGAGGCGGAGCTGGTGTATGGCACCAGCGACCTGGCCCACCCGGGGGTGGCCCGGGTGCTGGGCGCCCCGCGGTTGGCGGTGGCTTGGCCGGGCCGGGAGGTGGTGGCGCCCATGGACGGGCCGGTCGGGGCGGACGCGTTGACGCCGGCCCAGACCCGGGCCGCCTTTGCCGAGCATGGCTGGGGCACGGTGGTGAGGTTCCAAACCCGCAACCCGGTGCACCGGGCGCACGAGTACCTGCAAGGTGATCCAGGAGGCCAAGGCCGTAGGTGAGCCGCACATGGAGAAGGAGGGGTGCGTGAACGCCGACGGCGGCCGTCCGCTGCTCGTCACCGGCATGCCCCGCTCGGCCACGAGCTGGGTCGGCAAGATGCTGGAGGTGAGTGGGCGGTTCATCTACGTGAACGAGCCACTGAACCCCCGTCACCCACCTGGCCGGTCGCCCGGCGTGCTGTGCGCCGATGTAGAGCACGCATTCCAGTATGTAAGTGAGGAGAACGAGCGCCTGTGGCTGGCTGCCTTCCAAGACACGGTGCGCCTGCGCTACCACCCGCTCGCCGAGCTGCGCCGGAACCGCTCGCCCTACGACCTGGGCCGGCTGGTGAAGTACGGCAGCAGCTTCACGCTCGGCCGCGTGCTCGGCCGGAGTGCCCTCATTGATGACCCCTACGCGGTGTTCGCGGCCCCCTGGCTGGCCCGCCGTCTAGGCTGCCGAGTGGTAGTCATCGTCCGTAGCCCCGTCGGGGTGGTATCCAGCTACAAGCGGCTCGGCTGGGCGCCGAACCTCGCCGGGCTGCTGGGCCAGCCAGCCCTTTTGCGGGATTGGCTGGAGCCGTTCCGGGCCGACATCGCGGCGGCGATGGCGCGCCCAGACGACCCCATTGGCCAGGCGAGCCTGCTCTGGCGGGCGGTCTACGCCACGGTGGCAGCCTACCGGGACCAGGTGCCCGGCTTGGAGATGGTCAGGCACGAGGACCTGTCGCTCGACCCGGTGCCCGCCTTCGCCAAGCTGTACGGCCGCCTTGGCCTGCCCTTCGGCGAGCGGGTCGAGCGCGCGGTCGTCGCCTCCAGCTCTGGTGGTGGTGGGCAGGCCGCTCACCGCTGGTCGCTGTCGCGGGGTGGGGTGTCCAAGAGCGGCGCCAGACCGCTGGACAGCCGGGCCCATCTAGAGGTCTGGAAGGAGCGCCTGCGGCCAGAGGAGATCGCCCGTATCCGGGACCTAACCGCCGATGTGGCGTCACTGTACGGCTACGCCACCGAGAACGGCCGCCTATGAGAGATTCGTGGTTTCCACAATCAGAATGGCACACCTCCAGAACAGCCGCGCTCGTGCGCTTCCTCGAGCGGCCGGGGGGTCGCTGGCGAACCAGTGCTTCAGGTACCTTCGTCCGCTTGACAGGAGTCAGGACGCACCACGACATGGCTGGCGACCATGCTCGCGCCAGGGCAGGGCGATCCCGCGGTGCCTGCCTGGAGCATCTCACCGCTCGAGATGGGTCGCTTTCCCCTGGTCACCCACTGGCGGTATTTGGGGATTGCCTTGTGTCGTGAACCGCTGCACAGTCGACCTCGCGGGCGCGCCACTCTCCCCTGCCAGGCCAGCCCCGCCATCCCGGCGACGCGACGACGGTCCCGAGTCCTCGGCACAGTCTTCCTTGTGGTGACCCTACTGGGTGTCCTCGCGCTGTCGGTCAAGGCGTTCGCGCCCATACCGGCAGCCGATATCACCCAGCGGCGGCTCTCCGACAAGCTGGTGCCCCGCTCGGGCGCGCTGTGGGGATCGTCCCGGGTCACCAGTGAGCTAGAGCGCCGCCTCGGCCGGAAGTTCGACATCGCCCATTTTTACAACGATTGGGATGACCGCTTCCCGACCCCCGCCCAGTGGGCCAGGGCCACCAACGGCTCGATTCTCTTTATCGACTGGACGCCACAGATCTTCGGCGCCAGCACCACCTTCAGCTGGCCCAGTATCGCCGGCGGCAGCCACGATGCCGTGATCGACGCGGCTGCGGACCGCATCAAGGCGTTCGGGCAGAAGCTGTTCTTCAGCTTTGAAGCTGAGCCCGAGTCCGGCGTCGGCAAGCTCGGCACCGTGGCCGAGTTCGCGGCAGCGTATCGCCATATCCACGACCGCTTCGCGGCCAAGGGCGTCGACAACGTCGTGTGGGTGTGGAATGTGATGGGCTACAGCGGCCACTATGACATGTACGCCAACGGCCTGTACCCGGGCGATGCCTACGTCGACTGGATCGCCTGGGATCCCTATAACTGGTACACCTGTCGCGGGTCGGCGTGGACCTCGTTCGGTGACAAGGTGGCGCAATTCTACGGCTGGCTGCAGCAGCACGGGTTTGGTGACAAGCCGTTCATGCTGGCCGAGTACGGTACCCCTGAGCGCCGGGGCTTTCCGGACGCGAAGGCGGAGTGGTTCGCCGACATCCCCTCTGCCCTGCAGAACCGGCTTCCCAACGTAAAGGCAGTCATCTACTTCCACCACCCCGGCCGGGTGCCCGGCTGCGACTGGCGGGTCGACACGTCGCCGCAGTCGATAGCCGCGTTCGCCGCCGTTGGGCGGCACTCCTACTTCAACCCCCGCCGCTGACTCCAGGCTGGCGGCAGCAGGTGCCGGCCGCGTCCAGCCCGGCGGCGAGGTCCGTCGGGAGCTATGGGCCGCAAGTTGTGCCCGGTGGCGGGGATGTGAGCGCGACATACATTCCTGGATGACAAGTCCTGGGAGCGCCGGAGTGTCGGCCCCAGCGACAAGGAACGCCGCATACTCAGTGTGGTCACCAATGGGCAGGGCACGACGAGCTGCGCCTGGACCAGCTGGTGCGTGAGGCCCGGTGATGCTAGCGCCGGTCCAGTGACGGGTGAGCACGTCCGGTTTCGATCGGTGATGTCGGCCACAGTGGTGCTGCCGCTAGAGCCCCCAGCGCTCTCTAATACGCCCCCCGAGCCGAGACTAGCAGCGGGAGGGTCTTGGACAGGATGAACAGGTCGTAGGCGATCGACCAGTTCTCGATGTAGAAGAGGTCGAGGCGTATGTAGTCCTCGAAGGATAGCGCGCTGCGCCCGCTGACCTGCCACAGGCCGGTGATGCCCGGTCGCACCTCGAGCCGGTCAAGCTGCCACTCCTCGTAGAGCGCGACCTCCTCGGCCAGTGGCGGCCGCGGCCCGACTAGGCTCATCTCGCCCCGCAGTACGTTCACGAGTTGCGGCAACTCGTCGAGGCTGTAGCGGCGCAGGAAGCGTCCGATCCGAGTGACCCTGGGGTCGTGACGGAGCTTGAACAGCGGCCCGTCCGCCTCGTTCTGCGCCTGCAGGCGGTGGAGCTGCAGGTCGGCGCCGACCACCCTGGTGCGGAACTTGAGCAGGGTGAACGGCCGGCCGCGGAGACCGATTCGCTGCTGGCGGAAGATCACCGGCCCACGCGAGGTCAGCTTGATCGCCAGCGCGACGGCGCCGAACAGGGGGGCCAATAGGACCAGCCCGAGGCTGGAAACGAACACGTCGCAGGCCCGTTTGGCGGCGGCCTGGAAGCGGCTGAGCTGCAGCACATTGACGGAAAGGGCCATCACCCCACCGATCGTTTGGGGCGCCAGTCGAGTCGAGAGGATCGCCGGGAGGTTGGCGGTGAACCGGACCTCGATGTCCTCGAGCCGCCGCGCCTTCATGATCAGGACCACGTCCTCGGGGGTTACCGCGCTCGAGGCGACGAACACGCAATCGGCGCGCGTCCCGCGGATGAGCTCGCGGAGCCGGTCGATGGCGCCGACCACGGCGGTATCGTCGCGGGGCATCGTCTCGGAGCTGCCGAGCACGAACCCCACGGGTAGGAAGCCGAGCTCCTTGGTCTCCATGTTGGCGGTCAGCCGCTTCGCCTCGTTGTTGGTGCCGACGATTAGCGTGCGGAAGGTGAGCCGACCCTGCATGCGCAGCTGGCGAACCCGCCAGTGCCAGAGCCGCCGCGAGGAGAGCGCAAGGATCAGGCCGAGACCCCAGGACAGCAGCATCCACAGCCGCGAGAAGGACACCTTGGACCAGAACGAGACTGTCACAATGACCGAGATGGTTAGGCTAATGGAGACGATGATGCGACGGAACTCCTCAGCGGTGGAGTACTGGTGGGCTCGGTATAGACGCAGGCAAAGGTAGATGGCGGGGGTGATCAGCGAGGTGCTGAGCAGCACCAGCCAGAAGTCGAGCGTCGGAACCAGGTGCCGGAAGCGCAGTTGGTAGGCCAGCAGCATGGCGGCGAACACCGACAGGGTGTCGGTCAGCCCCATCTTCACGTAGAGCGAACGGTATTCGAGGTTGACGTCCGAGGGCGCCCGGCGGAAGCGCGGGGAGAACATGAGACTGTCGTGAAAGGGTGGTTCGAGCTTCACCGCCTCACTGAGGGCCCGCCGCACGCTGTTGT
>DASTLT010000061.1:0-7008 GCA_035714625.1 Pseudonocardiaceae bacterium
GTGCCTGCCTCATCGCCGGCGGGGGGCTGCGCTGCCGGCGCGATCTCGCCGCCGGGCCCGGCGGGCTGCCCGCCGCGGGTGCGCCGGCGGCGGCAACGGGACCGGCCCTCGGTCTCGGCCGGCTCGGCGGCCAGCCCCACCCGGATGCGCCGGGCCAGTGGCAGCCGTCCCGTGGAGTCAGGGGGAATGTCCAGGTCGCTGAACAGGTGCCCGGAGGTGGAGTAGGTCTCAGTGGCCTCCGGGAGGTCCAGGCCCAGCGTGTCGCTGATCAGCTTCCAGCGCGGCTCCTCGTCCCAGTCGACCAGGGTGACCGCCACCCCGGCCCGGCCCGCTCGCCCGGTCCGCCCGATCCGGTGCACGTAGGTCTTGCCGTCCTCCGGGCACTGGTAATTGATGACGTGGGTGACCTCGGGGACGTCGAGCCCGCGGGCCGCGACGTCGGTGGCGACCAGCACGTCGACCTTCTCCGCGCGAAACGCCCGCAGCGCCTGCTCGCGCGCCCCCTGACCGAGGTCACCGTGCACTGCCGCGACCGCGAAGCCGCGCCCGGTGAGCTCGTCGGCGACCTTCTGCGCGGTGCGCTTGGTGCGGGTGAAGACCATCGTCAGTCCGCGGTCGCGGGCCTGCAGCACCCGGGCCAGCAGCTCCACCTTGTCCAGCGCATGTGCCCGGTAGACGAACTGCCGGGTGCGTTCGTGGATGGCGGTGGCGTCGGTCTCCTCGGCGCGGATGTGCGTCGGCCGGGTCAGGAAGGTGCGGGCCAGGGTGATGATCGGGCCGGGCATGGTGGCCGAGAACAGCATGGTCTGGCGCTGGTCGGGCACCATCCGCAGGATTCGCTCGATGTCGGGCAGGAAGCCGAGGTCGAGCATCTCGTCGGCCTCGTCGAGCACCAGCACGCGCACCTTGCCCAGCACCAGGTGCCGCTGCTCGGCGAGGTCCAGCAGCCGGCCGGGAGTGCCTACCACCAGGTCAACTCCCCTGGTCAGGGCCTTGATCTGCGGCTCGTAGGGCCGGCCGCCGTACACCGAGAGCACTCGTAGCCCCACCCCCCGCCCTGCGGCGGCAAGGTCGGCGCTGACCTGCAGGCACAGCTCCCGGGTCGGCACCACGACCAGCGCGCGGGGCGTGCCGTCCAGCGCGATGTCCCCGGCGGTGATCCGCTGGATCAGCGGAACGCCGAAGCCCAGGGTCTTGCCGGTGCCGGTGCGGGCCTGGCCGATGAGGTCGTCCCCGGCCAGCGCCAACGGCAGGGTGAGCTCCTGGATCGCGAAGGTGCGCTCAATGCCCGCGCTGCGCAGCACCCGAACGATCTCGTCGCGGACGCCGAGATCGGCGAAGCTCGGCGAGTCGTCCCGCACTGGCGCGCCCGCCTGCAACGGATGCGGCGGGGCAGGCTCCTCGGGTGCGGTCTCGGCGTGGTCCAGGGTGCGGGGGGTGGGGAACTCCGCGGGGTCGATATCGGATATGGCGGTAGGCATGACGGTCAGCGTGATCGCCTCTCTCGTACTGGCGCGCCCGCTGCCGTCCCGCTCGACCATCTCCGAGCCGCTGATCGGCACAACCAGAGCTGGGAACGAGGGCACGAGGTGCGCGCGCATGCAGGTGCCCGGTGGCGTCAGCCCCCGAGCGGGGCGTGCGCCAGCTCGCTGTCGCAGCGCGCTGGGTCACGCCCTGTGTGAGCATGATACCCGGTGCGGTATCAGCAGCGCTCGTGATAGGGCACACCGCCGGCTCCGGCCGGAGTGCCGACCTGCTCTGAGGCGCCGCCGGAGGGCTTACGCTGCCCACTGTGGACCTGCCACGTGAGGGCATCATCGATCTGCTTGGAGTCCTCGCTTACGGCGAACTGTCCGCCTTCGACCGGCTCGCCGAGGACGCTCGCGGTGCCCCTACGCTGCGCGGCCGGGCGGCGATGGCCAAGATGGCGGCGGCCGAGATCGGGCACTTCCAGTTGCTGGAGCGCCACCTGCAGGAGCTGGGAGTCTCAGTGGACGCGGCGATGGCCCCCTTCGTGGCGCGCTTCGATCAGTTCCACTCCTCGACCGCTCCCCGGTCCTGGCTTGAGTCACTGGTGAAGGCTTACCTCGGGGACGGTCTCGCGTCCGACTTCTACAGCGAGGTGGGCTACTGGCTGGACGAGCGAACCCGGGCACTGGTCAGCGCCGTGCTGGCGGACACCGGACATGCGGCGTTCGCCGAACGGGAGGTGCGGGCGGCCTGCGCGGGTGACCGGACCACCCGCGACCGGCTCGCCCTGTGGGGGCGGCGGCTGCTCGGCGAGGCGATCACGCATGCCCAGCACGTCGTCGCCGAGCGGGACGGGCTGGCCGAGCTGATCACCCGCGGCTCGGGGGACCTGGCGGGTCTGGCTACCCTGATCCGCCGGCTGCAGATCAAGCACGGCCACCGGATGGCCGCGCTCGGACTGGCGTGAATCGGGCCGTGAGTCGGGCGGGGCCCGGGCTGTTCGCCAGGGGCGCAGTAGCCGCCGCCCTTGATGCGCGCGCGCTGGACTAGCCTGGGCGCCAGCTTCGATCACACCTGGAGGTTCTGCGTGGAGGTCAAGATCGGCGTCGCGGACAGTCCGCGCGAGCTGGTGGTGTCCAGTGCGGATTCTCCGGATCAGGTGGAGGCGCTGGTCACCGAAGCGCTGCGGGACGCGCAGGGCCTGCTGACCCTGGTTGACGAGAAGGGCAGGCGCTACGTCATCCCGTCCTCGAGAGTCGCCTACGTCGAGATCGGACCCGTGGAAGGCCGCCGGGTCGGCTTCGCCGTGGGCGGCTGATCCCCGACCGGTGACCCACCGCAGCGCAGGATCGCGTCGATCGCGCCCCAGGCCGTCCTCAGTAGCGGGAGGCGTCGATGACCAGCACCGCAACCGTCCGGTCATTCCCGACCACCGACGGCACCCGGCTCGCCCTGCACTGGCAGGGCAACCCGCAGGCTGCGCTGACCCTCGTGCTCGCGCACGGCTGGACCCTCGACTCGCGGGTCTGGGGGCCGGTCGTCGACCTGCTGGCACCCAGCCTCGATGTGCGGGTACTGCGCTATGACCACCGCGGGCACGGCCGCTCCGACCCGGCTCCTCCCGGCACCACGACCATCGCCCAGTTGGCTGACGATCTCGCCGACCTGCTCTGCGGCGTGGTCAGCGGACCGGTCGTGCTCGCCGGCCACTCGATGGGCGGAATGGCCATCATGGCCCTGGCCGAGCGGTATCCCGACCTGGTGGCGCAGCGGGTCGTCGGGGCGGTGTTCGTGGCCACCTCAGGTGGCCAGTTGATGCCGCTCGACTTCGGACTGCAACCCCTCCTGGGCCGACTGCTGGCCCGCGGGGAGGCCCGGCTGCTGCGCGCCGAGTCGATCGCCCTGCGGTTGCGCGGCCGGGAGTGGACGATCCGGCGGGCCGGGCTGGTCCGGCCAGGGGTGCGGTGGCTGCTGTTCGGCGAGCATCCGAGAAGGGCCGACATCGACCTCACCGCCCGGTGCATGGCCCAGGGCCGGCCCGGCAACATCGTGGACTTCCGGCCCACCTTCGATGACCACGATCGGGCGGCGGCGCTGACCGCCTTCGCCCACGTCCCGACTCTCGTGCTGGCCGGCACCCGGGACCGGCTGATCCCGGTGCGGCACGCGGCCGCGATCGCCGCCGCGCTGCCCGATGCCACCCTGGTGCGCTACGCCGGGGCCGGGCACATGGTGCTGCTGGAACGCGCCGAGCAGGTCGCAACCCGGATCAGCGAGCTCGTGTCCCGGGTGCTGACCGCGCGGATGGGTCCAGCCCGTCCGGGAGGGGACGCCGCGCACGGGACCGGGGTCAGCGCAGCGGGCTGGCGGTAGCGCGCCAGTTCACGGTGGGCCGCATCGCGGCCAGATCAACCCGGGCGATATGCCGCTCGGCGATGCCGAACAGCGACTCGATCAGGGTGTCGGAGAGCAGGTGCGGCTGCAGGCCGAGTTCCACCAGGCCGGTGTGCACCACGTTGTAGTAATGCTCGTCGAGCTCCACCCGGGGGTTGTCCAGGTACTCGATCTCCACGGGGCCCGGGTAACTGGCCGAGATGGTCTTGGCGATGTCGGCGACCGACATGGCTTCGGTCATCTGGTTGAAGACCCGGAACTCGCCGGGACCGGCCGGGTTCGCGCAGGCCAGCCGGATACACTCCACCGTGTCCCGGATATCGATGAGGCCCCGGGTCTGCCCACCCTTGCCGTAGACCGTCAGCGGGTGGCCCAGAACCGCCTGAATGACGAAGCGGTTGAGTACCGTGCCGAACACGGCGTCGTAGTCGAACCGGGTGACCAGCCGCGGATCCCGGATGGTCTGGTCGGTCTGCTGGCCGTAGACCACACCCTGGTTGAGGTCGGTCGCCCGCAGCCCCCAGATCCGGCAGGCGAACTCGATGTTGTGGCTGTCGTGCACCTTCGACAGGTGGTAGAAGGAGCCCGGCTTCTTCGGGAAGAGCATCCGGTCGGCGCGGCCGTTGTGCTCGACCTCCAGCCAGCCCTCCTCGATGTCGATGTTGGGGGTGCCGTACTCGCCCATCGTGCCGAGCTTCACCAGATGAATGTCCCGGTTCACCTCGGCGATCGCGAAGAGCACGTTGAGGGTACCGATGACGTTGTTGTGCTGGGTGTACACGGCGTGCTTGCGGTCGATCATCGAGTAGGGGGCTGCCCGCTGCTCGCCGTAGTGCACGATCGCGTCCGGAGCGAACCGGCGCACCGCATCGACCGTGAACTCGGCATCGCACAGGTCACCGACGAACAGCTCCACCTGCTGGCCGGACACCTCGCGCCAGGCCCGCACCCGAACCTGCAGCGGCTCGATGGGCACCAGGCTGCGCACCCCCAACTCGTGGTCGTAGCCGCGGCGGGCGAAGTTGTCCAGCACGGCGACCTCGTGGCCGCGATCCGACAAGTGCAGAGCGGTCGGCCACCCCAGGTATCCGTCACCACCGAGTACGAGGATCCGCACCGTGTTCCTCCAGACGTCGTCGTGGTTCCACAACACAGGTGCGTCCGGAGCGGGTCGTCCGGCCACGGCACCGGGATCGTCCCCGGGTGGAACCGGGCGATAGGTGCACTCTGCCTATCAGAAGACACGCTCTGGTACCACTTTGTAGCCCCCTGCACCCCACCGGAGCACCGCCTCCCGGTTCCAGAGCACGGTCTGCAAGGATGCGCGGGTGCTGCACCGCCCCAGCCACCGAGTGGCCCGCTCGTTCACCCGGTTCACCGTGGGCTCAGCCGTCGCCACCGCGGCCAGCCAGCTTGCCTTCCTGCTGCTCTTCGGGATCCTCGGTGCCTCCGCCGCGGTCTCCGGGGCGGTCGCGTTCGCCGTCGGGGCGGTACCGAACTTCGTGATCAGCCGGTGCTGGACCTGGCAGCGCACCGGCCGGGTGGGAGTGCGCAGCGAACTGGTCCCCTATCTCGCGGTGATCACGGTCAACGGACTGCTGGCGACCGGCGGCGCCGTCGGCATCGACCGGCTGCTCGGTAGCACCATCACCGATCACGCAGCGCGCACCGTCGTCCTCGCCACCGCCTTCGGCGCCGGCTACGTGCTGCTCTTCGTGCTCAAGTTCGCCCTGCTGGACCGGCTGGTGTTCGCCGCGCCGGCCGCAGCCGAAGCCGACTCAGCCAAGGACACCCCGGCCCGGCGGACCGAACGCTCCCGCCACCAGGTGCCCACCAGCACCCGGGCATAACGCATGCCGTAGACGAGGTTGTTGCCCTTCTTGGTCTCTCCCGCGGTTCGCGCCCGCATCGTCATCGGCGCCTCGCTGACCCGGTAGCCGTGCGAGATCACCCCGATCAGCAGCTCCGATGCCTGGTACTGGGCCTGCGCCAAGGTGACAGTGGCGGTGACCTCAGCCTTCATGGCACGGAAGCCGAACGAGGTGTCGGTGAGCCGCTGCCGGGTCAGCACGCTGGCCAGCCATCCGAACACATGCACCCCCAGGTGGCGTACCGAGTCGGTGGTCTCCTGGCGGCCCAGGCGACGCGAGCCGGTGACGAAGTCCGCCTCGTCGTCGAGGAGCGGCGCCAGCAGCAGGGGCAGCTCGGTCAGGTCGTACTGGCCGTCGCCGTCGGTGGTGACGATGTAACGCGCCCCGCCCTGGCGGGCCAGCGCGTAGCCCAGCCGCAGCGCCGCACCCTGGCCGCGGTTGGTCACCGCCTCGCATACCCGGGCGCCGCGGCTGCGGGCCAGCTCGGCGGTGCCATCGGTGCACCCGTCGGCGATCACCAGGGTATCCACCGGCAACCCGCAGCACACCGAGGGGACGGCGTCCAGCACCGCGCCGATGCCGTGCTGCTCGTTGTAGGCCGCGATGACCACGACGACCGGGGCGAACCGCAGGTCACCCTCCGCCCGGGTGAACGCGCGGGCCGAGGCGGTATCCACCGGGTCGGGATAGGGCGCAAGCGGCGGGCGCAGCGCCAACCGCGGGCTCGGCCTGCGCAGCGGACCGGTGAAGGCGGTGACGCCCAGCACCCCGGCCATCGGCAGCAGCACCAGACCGGGCAACTGATAGCGCCAGGAGAACAGCGGGACCGCCGCGGTGAGCAGCACGGTGCTGCCCAGGCCCGACACCAGCAGGGTGGCCGCCCGGATTCCCGAAAGGCGCGCTCGACCAGCCCCCAGCGACGCCACGATCCCGGTGATCAGCGCCAGACCCAGCACGGGGCCGGGGGTGTAGCCGACCGTGAGCTGGTAGCCGCGCAGCGCCTCCGCGATCGGCTGGTGCACGGAGATCGGGACGTTGCCGAACCGCAGCGCCAGGGCGTCGACGTAAGCGGGACTCGCGAAGTACGGGTAAGAGGTGTGGAACTGCCAGCGGCCGACCAGCGGGTCGTGCGGCGCATCGAGGCGGACCGGCCGGAAGCCCTTGAGGAAGTCGATGAGGACCGCGCCGGCGAAGTCCAGCGGCTGGTTGCGCAGGACCTGCCACCCGAACGAGCGGCGCACCAGGTCCACGGACTCACCCGGCGGCAAGACCA